>JBBQQW010000040.1:0-16462 GCA_038215455.1 Armatimonadota bacterium | reverse complement strand
GAAAATCGTGCGAGTGTCTTTCGCTTCGTCGGTGTCAAACTGATTGTCGTGTATTTGTAGCAGGGATGTAACAGATGATGCGGAAATAAACAAATTGAGGGGCAAAACTAATGGCACATGTAGTACAATTGAATCCGCTCTACCCGGAGATGGAAGAAGCGACGATTGGGAGCTGGATAATTAAAGAAGGCGACGTGGTAACGGCGGAGCAGCCGATTGCTGAATTGATCACCGATAAGGTGGCCTATGAATTCACCAGCCCGGTAGCGGGGACAATACTGGCGATACTCATCGCCGAAAAGAGCGTCACCCCGGTGGGGTCGGCGCTGGCGTTGGTGGGAGCGGCTGGGGAACAGCTGACGGATCTGGCTGAGCTACGCACACGCAATGCCGAACTGGCTGGAGCGCGGGATAATGAGCTGAATGCGCTCTACCAGGCCACCGGTATGGCGGTAGCGACACCGGCAGCCGCACAGATAAATAGTGGTGGCCCAGTACGGGCGACACCGGCAGCACGCCGGCGGGCACGCGAGTTGGGCGTTGATCTGACAATATTAATCGGCACCGGGCCAGGCGGGATGATCTCGGTGGATGATGTCGAGAGTATGAAGAAATAGTGCTAGTCGGAGTGCATCTGGTAGCTATTCCGATATAAAATGAGAGGTATCTTACGATGAAAATGCTGCTAAGGTCGATGGTAATATCGACATTGCTGTTGCTGGCCGGGATGGTATTCGCCCAGACCAATGCGGAGCTGGAGGTTTCCGGCCTCTACCCCGATTTTGCGGCCAATTACCGCATGCAGATGATCGGCCAGCGGCTGAAACTGGCTACCGGGATGCAAAATCTCAACTATAAGATCATCAATGACAAAGAGCTGAATGCCTTTGCTTTGCCAGACGGCCGCGTATATATCACCAGCCGCATGGCCACAGAGGTCACCGATGAAGAGCTGGCCTTTGTCATGGGCCACGAGATTACCCACGTAGTAGAACATCATGGCGTCAACCAGTCGGACAAAACTGTCACCGGGATGCTGCTGGGAGCGGTGCTGGTGGCGGCGCTGGGCGGTAGTGATACCGATATCAGCACCGGTGCCACGGTGGCGGGTGCCCTCACCCAGGGGCACTACAGCCGTGAAGATGAGAATTCGGCAGATGCAGGCGGCGTGCGCCTGATGGCGATGATCGGCTACGATCCCCGCCTGGCGGCCAATGCCATGCAGCGGCTGATAGATCGCTATGGCACTGGCGATGCCAACACCCCGGTCATCGGCTGGTTCTCCAGTCACCCCGACTCCGGTAATCGCAAAGAGCATATCAATGCGGTGGCTGCCGATATCATGCTGCACCCGGTGAAACAGGTACCCACACCATTCAATATTAATGTCGATCTGGATGCCTCTGCCCAACATGCGCAAAGCTGGGCGAAAGACTATATGGCGTACCTGCTGACCACCGACTGCAATGGCCGAGCGCTGGCCACCCCGGGGAACGTGGTATTAACTATCCCCGCAACCAGATCAGCGAACAACACCAAGCCGACGACTCCCGGGCCTCCGGGCAAATCTACCACCCCGCTGACTACCCCCGGCACCGGTGTTGATGCCATCTCCGCCGGCCCGGTGACGGTGCGCATGCTCAATACTATCTCGGGATATTCAGTAACACTCTCGCTCTACCAGACACCAGCGGGGAACGTCACCAGCTATAACCGTGCCACCGGCACCGCGGTAGCCGCCGTGCTTAGCTGGCGCGAAAACAGCACCGGCTTTGCCGGGGTGATCAATGCTACCGCGCAGACCACCGCGGCTGTCCCCTGGCAGGCAACCCAGCAGCTGGGCGATGCTGCCGCGACGCGCCTGCTGCGTGATGGCAAAAAGAATAACATCGAGGGTACGCTGGAGGGACTGGCGCTCCAGCGGGTAGCGCGCGCCTTCGCCGAGGTAGTCGATGCGCGTGGCCCGGTACACCATGTGCTGCCCGTCACCATAGCACGCCCCAGTGGCGCAATCCGTGCAGGTGATACCGTCGCTGTGGTACGCGGTGATTACGTTATCTCCGAAGTCAGCGTGACATCGCTGACCAATAATAATCTGACCGGCAATGTCCTCTGGGGATCGCACACTCACCATAACGACGATTCTGTAGTAAAGGAGTAAAAGTAGAACAAATGGCGAAGACGAATTATTGCGGCAAATGTGACGAACAATACCCGAAGAATGTACTGGTGTGCCCGATATGCAAAAATATCTTGCAGGAGCATGAGCGCCCGGGCACCCCGCTATGGGTCATTATCATACTGGTACTAATCGCCGCCTCCCTGCTCATCTACGCCAGCGTACTGGGATATCAGGTATTCGTCGAGCATAAGTTTTGATTCGCTAAAAGATGAACAACGAGTAGAGAATTTTGTAGAGGGCACATTGAGTTGTATGTATACGACCTGATATGATTCCAGACCATTAGAGCATATTTATAACATAACCTGGGCGCAACCCTGTCTATTACCTTTAAATGTTTCACCGCGAAGTGGTGGCGGAAACATTTCCACCACCCTTTCAGGGTGGAATATCGAAGGCTATTCATACCCAGGGCTTCGCCCTGGCTATATTCCCTCACCCCTTCGGGGTGGTTCCCAGGTAGCCAACTTAATATAGCACTTATGGGTAATAGAAAGGGCGCAATCCGGGTTCGGCATCAACGCGTATTGAGTTTGGTTCCACCTTGGCCGTGTTAGGAAGACCCGGGCTGATGACTCTGAACATTAACCCGACCATTCATGACTAGCGACTAATAGACTTCATATGTTATCATTGCCTTTGAGAGCTGTTGAGAGGTTCTCGGGGGAATTACTGACTATCTATGTTTTTTTTCACTGTAGCTACTGACAATGCGCCTCCGGTTAAGGCCCGCGTGAAGCCGCTGAAGATGCTGGAGCGCTGGGCGGGTTTCTGGCTGATAAAGCTGGTGCAGGGCCTGCTGTACATATTACCGCATCGTGCAATGGTGTCGGTGGGGGCGGGGCTGGGGCAGTTTTTTCGCAAGATATCCAAACGCTCGCGTCGGGATATCCAGAAGAATTTCTCCGTCATTTACCCCGATAAGCCACAACAGGAGCTTGATATGCTGGAGCGCAGCGTCTTTGTCAATTTCGGCAAGGCGGCAGCGGAGTTCCTCTGCATCCCCCACATGACCCCCGCCGATATCGAAAACAGGAGCAGTATTGAACACCTGGAGTACCTGGATGCCGCACTGGCGAAGGGGAAGGGCGTTATTCTCATCTCCGCTCACTTCGGCAATTGGGAATTGCTCGGGGCGAAGCTGATCCAGCAGGGGTACCCGGTAGATGCTATCGCGCGCGACCCGGAGCTACCCGCCACCGCCGACCTGCTGCGCGAGATCCGCAAGAGCACAGTGCAGCGTAGCTACCCGCGTAACTCTATCCTCCCGGCTGTGCGCGGCCTCAAGCAAAACCGCGTGCTGGCCATCCTGCCCGACCAGCACGACTGCGACGGCCTGCTGGTGGACTTTATGGGCCACCCCGCCATGGCCGCCCCCGGCCCCGCTGCCATCGCCTGGCTCACCGGTGCCGCACTGGTGCCAGTCTTCAGCTATCGCCAGCCGGATGACAGCTTCGTGGTGAAATTCAGCCCCGAGCTGATAGTGACCAAAAGCGCGAACAAGAATTACGACATCCACCACTGGACGCAGCAGATCATGGAGATAATCAGCGAAAAGATCGCCACCACCCCCGACCAGTGGCTCTGGCTCCACGACCGCTGGCGGCCTACAGCAGGGGCGAAGCGGTTGGATGAGTATCTAAGGCCGTAGTCCCAGCAGATCACAGCAGCGCCACAACCTGATAATTTTGACACTATTCCCCCACCTCACCTATAATTGATTATCATTCCGGATACCGGCAATTGATTTTTAGGAGATTTTGTATTATGCAGATAGCTGATCGCTTATTGAAGACCCCGCCGTACCCGTTTGCCAAATTGGGCGAGTTGAAACGGGAAGCGATCGCTAACGGCGTGGACTTGATAGATTTTGGCATCGGGGACCCCGACCAGCCCACCCCATCCTTTGTGGTGGAGGCGATGCAGGCGGCGGTGGCCAAGGCACCGTACCACCAGTATGATGAGACCGGCTATGGCCTGCCGGAGCTGCGCAATGCTATCGCCGCCTGGTATCAGGGGCGCTTCGGCGTGACGCTGGACCCGGAGAAAGGCATCCTGCGGCTCATCGGCTCCAAAGAAGGCATCGCGCACATGGCCTGGGCGGTATTGAACCCCGGCGACACCGTGCTGGTGCCCGACCCCGGCTACCCGGTGTATATGGTGAGCACGCTCTTCGCCGGTGCCGAGAGCTACTTCATGCCGCTGCTCCCCGAGCGCAACTTCACCCCTGATCTCACCGCTATCCCGGTGGAAGTGGCGCAAAAAGCGAAGATCATGTGGCTGAACTACCCGAACAACCCCACCGGGGGCACCGCCGACCTGGCCTTCCTCACCGACGCGGTGGCCTTCGCCAAAAAATATGACATCCTTATCTGCATGGATATGGCCTACTCGGAAGTATACTACGACGCGAGCTACGTGCCCCCCAGCATCCTGCAGGTTCCCGGCGCTATGGATGTAGCAATTGAGTTCCACAGCTTCTCCAAGCCTTTCAATATGACCGGCTGGCGTCTGGGCTGGGCGTGCGGTAATATCGAGGCGCTGGCCGCGCTGAACAAGCTGAAGAGCAACGTCGACTCTGGTGCCTTCCTGGCAGTGCAGGAGGCCGGGGTGGCGGCGCTGGAGACCGATACCACGCAATACTTCGATGACCTGCGCGCCATGTACCGCCGTCGCCGTGACCTGCTGGTGCAGGGGCTGAACAGCGCCGGCTGGAATGTCACCGCCCCCAAGGCGTCCTTCTACGTATGGGCACCCACGCCAGGCGGCATGAGCAGCGCCGACTGCGCCGCCAAGCTGCTGCAGGAGTGCGGTATCCTGGCCACCCCCGGCAGCGCCTACGGCAAACAAGGCGAGGGCTACGTCCGCTTCTCCCTCACACTGGCCGGCAACAACCAGGAAGCACGCATCGCCGAAGCAGTAGAGCGGATCAAAGCGAAGTTCTGATTGCAGATACAGGAGGTGATTTCATAACCGCCTTAAATCAGACCTGAGGCGTTGCCCCAGGGGTTATGAAATCACCTCACAGGCTAATTATAAATTGGGGCGCACTCTTGCACCACGCGCTAAAGCACGAGGCTATCCGATAAAGCACCCTGAATGGCGCTGTCAATTTTAATCAGTAGTGCGCTTTAGCGTACTTTATCGGGTAGCCATGTCCTTTAGGGCGTGGTGCTAAGGCATTACAGGACTATCCTGACAATACTGAACAATTACAAAGACACTGGACGAAATGCTGCTGCGGACTTTTCTATGCTATAATCCCCCCAGATAACCGGCGCACTGCAGGGATATTATATGCTACGACTATATGTACAGATAATGCTCATCACGCTACTAGTTTGCATTCCTATCTGTGGTTGCCAGCTTAAGCAGCGGCCTGGTAGTGTGAATCCCGCATCCGTTACCGCCTCGCAACCGAAGCAGGTTGGCGATAAACTCATCAATCCACGCGATGGGACTGAATTGGCGCTTATTCCCGAGGGAGAATTCCTGATGGGGATGAGTGAAGAGCAACTCAAAGAATGGCTAAAGGATCACCCTGACGATAATCCGGGGTGGTTTACCGATCAAATGCCGCAACATAAAGTCTTTCTGGATGCGTATTATATGTACAAAACTCCCGTGACTGTTGCGCAGTATCGAAAGTTCACCCACGAGACTGGTCATAGAAAACCGGCGAAAACCATATGGATTCAAACTGATAATGACCCAGTAGTAAATGTCTCGTGGGAAGATGCGAAGGCATATGCAGACTGGGCCGGCGTTTCATTGCCGACGGAAGCTCAATGGGAAAAAGCCGCACGTGGCGGTGATAATCGGTTATTCGTATGGGGAGATAGTTGGCCGCCCCCGAAAGGAGCAGGCAATTTCGCGGATGGATCCTTGAAAAAGGCCGAAGAGAATATCCCCGGTTTTACTCCAATATTTATTAATGGCTATGACGACGGATACTATAAAACATCTCCCGTAGGTGTATTTGATGCTAATCCTTATGGAATTTATGACTTAGCTGGTAATGTTGATGAATGGTGCAGTGACTGGTATGATGCTAAATATTATAGTGTATCACCTTTGAGTAATCCAATAGGCCCAGAATCGGGTAAGAACCGAGTATTTCGTCAAAAATCACATGTTGATTATTCAGCGCAGACCTTTATTGTTTCATATAGGAGTAATTTTGTTCAAAATGTTATTATGCCGACAATTGGATTCCGCTGCGTTATCAATGGAAAATAGGAAACACCGTGGGAATTCCCCCTCCATTATGCTATAATTCCCCCAGATAACCCCCGCACTGCAGGGAGATGATCCGCTGCACCGTCAGTTCGCCAGTTGGCGTTCGGGTTAGTTGTATTCAATGGGAGGATACTGCTATGCCGGGACCGCCGACGATGCTTTTTTTTGATACCACTGCCATACTGGGCGCTGCGCCGGGGTGGCGCTCTTTCATTGATCCGGTGGATATCGTGCAGGCCACTACCCTAGGTGAGGTGCTGCCGGCGTTGGAGCGGGTGGAGCGCTATACCCGGGACGGCTATTATGCGGCGGGTTTCGTCTGCTATGAGGCCAGCACGGCGTTTGATGCGGCGCTGCAGACGCACGCCCCCGGCGCACTGCCGCTGCTCTGGTTCGGCATTTACCGCACTGTCGAGACGATAGCGCTGCCACCCGCTACTGAGTTCCACACCTCGCCCTGGCAGGCGTCGGTTTCCCGTGCGGAATATCAGGCGGCGTTCCAGCGCATCAAAGAGTACATCGCGCAGGGAGACACCTACCAGGTCAACTACACCTGGCGGCTGCGGGCGGATTTCACCGGCGATCCGTGGGGGCTGTTCCTCACCCTATATCACGCGCAGCGCCCGTGCTACGGTGCTTTCCTCGATATCGGTGCACACGTGCTCTGTTCGGCATCCCCGGAGTTGTTCTTCACCCGCCACAGCGACACCATCACCTGCCGCCCGATGAAAGGCACCATGGCGCGCGGACTGTGGTATCAGCAGGATCAGGGAAATGCCGCGCGGCTGCTGGCGTCGGAGAAGGAGCGGGCGGAGAACCTGATGATAGTGGACATGGTGCGCAATGACCTGGGGCGCATCGCCGCGCCGGGGCAGGTGGCCGTGCCGCATTTGTTCACCGCAGAGCAGTACGACACCCTCTGGCAGTTGACCTCCACCGTCACCGCTTGCAGCCGCGCCACATTACCAGAGCTGTTCCGCGCGCTCTTCCCCTGTGCCAGTATCACCGGTGCGCCCAAGGTGCGCACCAGCCAGATTATCACCGAGTTGGAGACCACCCCGCGCGGGATCTACACCGGCTGTATCGGCTTCATCGCCCCCGGCGGTGACGCGCAATTCAATGTCGCCATCCGCACCGCCCACCTCGACCGCACCACCAGCCAGGTGGAGTACGGCACCGGCAGCGGCGCCACCTGGGATCCACCTTGCGCGGCAGCAGACCAGGAATGCCACACCAACGCGCTGCTGCACAGCGCACAACGACCGGCGTTCCACCTGCTGGAGACGCTGCTCTGGAAGCCGGAGCGCGGGTATTTTCTGCTGGAGCGTCACCTTAACCGGCTGCGCGAATCCGCCCGCTACTTCGCCATCCCTCTGGAGTGTGGTGTGGTTGAAGCGGAGCTGCAGGCGTACGCCGCTACATTCCCCGCGCAGCGCCACCGCGTGCGCTGCCTGGTTGATGCTGCAGGCAATTGCACGCTGCAGGCGCAGCCCATCGCCCCCACGCCCATACGTCGCTGGCGGCTGGCGCTGGCCCCCACGCCGATAGACCCGCAGGAGCGGCTGCTCTACCACAAAACCACCTGGCGTGTGCCCTATGAGCAGGCAAAAGCCGCCTGCCCCGATGCCGATGACGTGCTGCTGTGGAACCCCGCCGGTGAGCTGACCGAGTCTACTATCGCCAATGTGGTGGTGCGCCGCGGCGACCTGCTGCTCACCCCACCGGTGCGCTGCGGGCTGCTGGCGGGCACCTACCGCGGGCAATTACTAGCCAGCGGGCGCATCGTCGAGGGCATCATCAAAGTAGACGATCTGTCACCTGAATCGGAGATTTATCTGCTGAACTCCGTGCGCGGGTGGGTGCCGGCAAAAATTGTCCGTTGTGGGTAGCTAAAATGAAAAAATGTATGATACAATTGGTTTCCGTGGGGATAGCTCCCCTGGGGATTATTTTGTGTTGGAGGTGTCCAGATGGGCGATAATGAAAAGATTGAATTTACCCGCAATTATAGCGACCTGAGTACCAGCCAGGGGTTTCAGTTCGAGTTCATGTGTGATCGGTGTAGCACCGGCTACCGCACACGTTTCAAACCCAACGTCACCGCCACTGTCACCCAGGGGCTGAGCACACTGAGCAACCTCTTCGGCGGGGTGCTGGGCCGGGCCGCTGACCTGGGCGAACAAGTGCGCAGCGCGGGCTGGGAGAAGGCCTCGGATGAAGCCTTTGTAGCGGCGGTGGCGGAGCTGAAGCCGGACTTCATCCAGTGCCCGCGCTGCTCGGGCTGGTTCTGTCGCAAGAGCTGCTGGAATGACAAGAAGGGCCTCTGCAAAAGTTGCGCCCCTGACCTGGGTGTAGAGATGGCCGCCGCGCAAGCCAGCAAATCGGTAGAGGAAGTGTGGGCACACGCAAAGATGTCGGAGGAGGACAAACACCTCACCGACGCCGACTGGCGCGAAGGCATCCGTGCCTCCTGCCCGAAGTGTGAGGCTCCGCTGGCCACCAACGCCAAATTCTGCCCCGGCTGCGGCACGAACCTGAAAGCCGAAAGCCACTGCACCGAGTGCGGTGCCAAACTAGCCCCCGGCGCGAAATTCTGCGCCGATTGCGGCGCGAAAACTGCATAGCACGCCATTACCCAGCGGGGAAGTTGAAATACTGATGCCGTGGTCAACCTAACCCCCCAGCCCCCTTCCCGCGTCGGGAAGGGGCTGGGGGTTAGGTAACCAATCGGGCAAAGCGCCCGCCGAATCTATTTTCCCGAGAGGAGACACATATGCTCTCATTACAAAGTGCTGTACTTTGTGCAGCATTGTTATTCCTGCTGGTAGGTATAGTACAGGCGCAGGAGCCGGTGTTTGATATCCCGCGGATTGCGGGGATCACTATTGATGGTAATGCTGCCGACTGGGGGGAGCGCGGGTTCCAGGTGAACGCAAGTGCGTTCACATCATTTTGCCGGTGCATCCGTTGCCGGTATTTCTTTCTTCTGAACATCTTTTTTGCCTAACTCATCAAGTTTATCAAGGTATTTGACAATATAGTCTGGTACTCTTGCAGGCATATCGGTACGTAGTTGCCGCCAACGGGTTATGTCAGCGACAATTAAGTCGTATATTGGCCCCCCCAGGTACTCCTGCGTGGCTTTCGCGTCGTCTGAAGTCTTTGTCCATATGGTAATTATCGGGTAGTCTGGTTCGGGCACCACCTTTAATGCTTCTGCTATTCTGGCAAACATTTTTTCCTTTTCACCATCCAGTACCGGCTTGGATGCCAGATATTCATGTTGCAGGCACATTGAATAAATGGCGCACTCAATTATTGCTCTCCCATAAAACTGTTGTAAATAACTAATCACTTGCACTAGTTGCATTACCTTCCCATCGTACGTAGCAATGCCATCTTTGTCAGCGACTATTATGTCGTAAAGTAGCCCTGTCAGGTACACCTGCGTGGCTTGTGGGTCATCAGGCGTCTTTGTCCATATGGGTATTATCGGGTTGCCTGGTTTCGGCACCACCTTCCATGCTTCTGCTATTCTGGCAAACATCTTTTCCTTTTCGCCGTCCATTACTGGCTTGGATGCCAGATATTCACGTTGCAAGCACATTGAATAATAGGAGCGCTCTTTTATTGCTCTCCCGTAAAACTGTTGCAGATAACTAATCAATTGCACTAA
Source organism: Armatimonadota bacterium (assembly GCA_038215455.1). GTDB lineage: Bacteria > Armatimonadota > Hebobacteria > CAIYQO01 > CAIYQO01 > CAIYQO01. The sequence goes on along the minus strand of JBBQQW010000040.1, from coordinate 6,365 downwards.
TGGCATTACTTTCCCATCGTACATAGCAATGCCATCTTTAGGTTTTATCATGCCGTCGAATGTGTGTATATATTCATCACAGATTGCAATTGACTTCTCCGGGTGATTCTGTACCGCTTGCCGAATCGCCAGCTCGCGCATGGTGGCCAGCGCTTCTTCCCATTTCTGTTTGTCCAGTTGCTCCTTCATTTTCGTATTCAATGCTTCATCCAGGGCTTCAGATTCATCAAAACGATCCCAAAAGAATTGCATATTTCCGGTGCCTGACATTGCGTCCGGAGCTTTTTTGCGTAATTCTTCCCAACGTGCTAATTCACTTTTCAAGTGTTTAAATGCGCTCCCCGCAAGGTATTCAGCGGTCGCTTGTTTATCGTCAGGCGTCGGAACCCAGAGCGGAGGCAGCTCACTTTTGTCAAAATTTTGCCAGCGGCAACCCTGGACTAAGCGGAAGAAGAGCGCAGCATTTTCTTTTGGTACATCCTGTTTCGTGCCGCGATATTCAAGCATGAAGTAAAAAGATGCTGCGGAACGTCCACTGAGAATATATTTCAAACTACCGTCAATTCGCATTTTTGCATCATCGCTATTTGGAATAGCGCTCAATCGCTCCCTCTCGCTAATCAACCAGTCAATATACTTATCACCCACAACGCAAGTTTCTGCCAGCCTGTTTTGTCCCTGTAAAAATATACGAAGCTTCATGACGCGATCCGTAGCAGTACCCATATTACTTGCAGAATAATCTTTCACCAGGCTTGATCTTAATTGCGCCTCAAATGCTACCTTTTCTTCCGTGGATAGGATGTTATTATTGCTAATGCATATGTCTTCAATGCTACTATTTGCTTGCGCAACCATCCTGGGATAATCACCAAAATCTCGTGTCATCAGCCGATATATTGCTAATGATTTCTCCGGCATACGCGAATCACCATATGCCATAGCAAGATAATGCATTGCAACTCCAACCGAATAATGATCATCACCGGGTTTGTCATATTTTTCAATAAACGAATTGACACTGGCTTCGAATACTGCAATATCTATGTGGCCTGTTCTGAATGTTGTAGCAATAGCCGTAAGATCATCATCGATAGTACCAACAGCATTCGCGAATAGCGCAAGCAGTAATAGCAGACAACAGCATATTCGACGGATACAAATAATCTGTTTCACATGGATCCCACCGGCCTTATTTTTATAAAAATTTTTCATCTTACCTCCCTTCGGAAAATAAATGGGATATTGGGCCAATTCAGGTTATTGGCCCGATACGTATACTACAACTATTCAGCAAATGCGTCACGTTAATACATCTATTTTTATAGTGCTTTTAATAGTATCATGAAAACATTCATCACTATATCTGTTGAAATACGTTACATACAAGTAATATGTACCCTTTTCAATATTTACCCCTTTGTCAATAATACTCATTAAATCAACTGTGGTGAAATACTGATCATTCGGTAATAACTCTACTGATAATAATTTACGAAATTCGCTATTCCCAATCCTTGAATCGCCAACGATCGTACCGTCTTCTTTAGCTAATTGTATAAAGAAGAAAATATGAACTGGCTCAAATTGTTGTAGAAGTCGTATTGGAGTTGCACCTATATTCTCAAACCCAATACGTATTGGAATTGTCTGCTGATTTTTCTCGATAGGGTTAACTAGTGAAATCGACAACTGAAGTTGCGGCACTATGGTTAATTTTATGGTATCTGCACTTATCTCATTCTGAAAACAATTTTCACCATACTGGTTATGATATGAAAAATTGAGTGTATATGTTCCTTTGTCTAATTCTGCATGAAGGACTGACGAAAGATTGATTAGAGTAGAATATGCCTCTGCCGGTTTGAGGGTTATATATTTCAGCTCTTCGCCAATATCTACTTTCCCACCATCGACTTGTTCAACTACAGTACCATCTTCCCGAGTAATTTTCAAAGAGAAGAACACGGGGAATGGATCAAATAATTGAAGGAGTCGCACGTCAGTCGATCCTGAGTTAGAAAACATGACCCGTAGCGGTATATTATTTGCGGCAGCAACCGCACGCTCTGATGATACTAGCAGAGAGATTCTATCATTATTCGGATTTTCACCAATGCAGTACCCCTTTGAGGCCATTGCGAGTACCATTACAAAAAATAGTATGTATCCGTAAAAACCGGATATGAGTTTCGATTGACTCATCGTTGTTCTCTTTTTTCGAATAGTGATTTATTATACACTACTTTGGCAGTTAATAGGAAATATTGAATTAAATGATACCGGGGGTTCCGCTACGCTCCACCCCCGGCTAACAGCTTCGATCCCTTCGGGATAAAAAGATGCTGTCTTACCTGTGCCCATGAAAAAAATAAACCAATACTTATTGGTAATAGCGCCCCAGGTCATCTGAAAAAAATTGGCTCAAGAGCGTAAAAATCGATCTTCGTCGTCCTGAAAACCGACGCCGTTATTACCTTGAAGAATAACGGCATCGGTTTCAACTGCGCTGATTGGGCAAGCTACTTCACCAGCTGAAACGTGACCCCCACTGGGGCGGCTGGCTCTACTATTTCGCCGATGCGGCGGCCTATCTGGTAGGCGTTTACCTTGCAATCTATCGGGTAGACGGGGTTGGTGGGCAGCTCGGAGATGACGAGTTTGCCATCGACTACTGCCAGCGGGCCGTATTCTACCTCATAGCAAACGGGCAGGCCGCTGGATGCTGTGGCTTCCAGTGGCAGCGGCAGTGCATCGGCCTTCATGTTGGCGATAGCCGGGAAGGTGATCTTCTGCTTGGTGCCTTTCAACGTCGGGAAGGTCAGCGTGCCGAAGCGGATCGTTGAGCGATATTTGTCGTCACCGGCACTGTAGGCAGCGATGTTGAACGAGTCGAACCCGCCCTTGCGCCCGACCACCGGGTGCACCACGCGGAAGCGGTCCGGGGCGACCTGCACCACCGGCTCGATCTCCTTCGCCTGGTAAATAATGGGTACGTCGGCGTGGCCTACCTTCATATCGGTGAAGGGGCCGGTGGCACCTTGATTGAAAGTGATGGGCATCTGTTCGAGATACTCCGATTTGGCGGTGAACTCCCAGCCATCGCCCTCATCTACCCAGGTGAGGGTGGGGCCTGCTAAACACTGGTGGTTGCCCAGGTTGCGCATCCAGCGCTGCGCGGCGGCGGCGGTTTCCAGGTCATAGAACCACATGGCGTCGCCTTTTTTCCCGGTGTAGTCGTCATATTTGGCGGTGGCTATCGTCGGATTCTTGTAATCCGGGTCGATGAGCACGCCATCCTCCGCCTTCACCACGCGCGGCGGCACCGGGGCATCACCAGCGGGCAGCGGCAGTACCGGCAGGCGGTACTGGGTGGTTTTCTTCAGGTACAGCGCCACGAATTCGTTCAATTGCGGGTCGCCATGGAAGTGGTCATTGCCCGGATCCACCACCTCGGCCACCAGATACTGCGGGTCTTCATTGCGGAAGCGCTGCAGGTCGCGGATTGCATAGATCCACTGGGTCTCGCGGCCATAGGCGGGGTCGATGCCGGTCGCCGGACCGTAAGTCTCCATACCGCCGTTGATGCTTACCAGGGGTACGCCGGCGAATGACGCCGGTGCGGGCGGCCTGGCATCCGCCTGCCAGAAGTTGCCGCTCTTGATATGCACGACGGCGGCGGTGCGCTGCGGTTGCCAGTAGGCCACGTTGCGGCAGAAGATTCCGGCGGTGGAGTGTCCCGCGGTGATCCAGGGCACGCGGGCGACCTCGGGGTGCCCACTCGCCTTGGCCAGATCATCCAGCGCCAGCAGCCAGGTTTTGCCTATCGTGTCATCCGTCCAGTATTTGAATGTCCCGTTGATATGCGGCTTGAAGTATACAATGCCGATGCCCGACTCCGCGCATGCGGCGCGGATAGCAGGGGAGTTGATCAGCTCCCATTCGATACCCAGTTGCCCCATGATGAATATCCCGCGCACGGATTCAGCCTTGGGCGGCAGCCACAGGTACGCATACCCCTTGCCCGAGGGAACCCGGTACTGGAAGGTGGCGGCGGAGGCAATCGCCCCCGCACACACCAGCAACAAAACTATTGAGATAGTTCGCAACATATTGTACTCCTTTTGCCCGACATTACTGTAATACGGGTTATTTTTTATTTTCCAGGTTCATCCGTTGCATTTCCGATGTTGTCAGGGTGCAATCCAGCGCCGCGAGGTTATCTGTGAGCTGCGCGAGGGAGCTGACACCTAAGAGTGGAAGCACTGGGCTTTCGTGCTGCAACATCCAGGCTAAGACGATCTGGTTCGGCGTAACACCCTTTTCTTTCGCCAGCTGGCGAAGAGTGTCCATGCGCTCTTCATTTACAGCTGCTGCATATTTCTGTCCAGGATCGCGGTCAGGGCGCTCATAGTATCCCCCGAGTAACGGCGAGTATGCCAGCATCGTTAATCCGTTTGCTTGTGCAAATGACACCATACCCTCATCCAAGACCTTCTGGATACCAAATTCGGAGCCAAGGACCGGTTGCAGGTAGGAATAACGCTGCTGCACACAGCAGAACATCGGCAAGCCGGCGTTGACGCAGGCCTGTCGCGCGGCTTCCATGCGCCAGCTATAGAAGTTGCTGGTGCCGAGGAAGCGCACTTTACCCGCCGTCACGAGTTGAGCAAAACCTTCCATAATTTCATCGATCGGCATGCTCATATGGTCACAATGTGCGTAAAAGAGATCAATGGTGTCAACGCCCATGCGCTGCAGGCTGGCGTCGCACTCGCGCACCAGCACGTCAGCCCGCAAGCTGCCGCCGCCTGGCTGTAACCGGGAACCGGCTTTGGTCGCCAGGAAAACTTGCTCTCGATTGCCCCGGGCATGCAGCCACCGTCCGAGCACCGCTTCGCTCTCGCCCCCCTGGCCTCCGCCCCACGCGGCATAAACATTCGCCGTATCGAGGAATGACCCGCCGGCGGCCATATAGGCGTCGAGAATTGCCCATGAGGTTTTCTCATCCGTAGTCGTGCCAAAGCGCATCGCCCCCAGGCAGAGCGCACTTACCTCAGCACCAGTTGTTCCTAAAGGTATTTTCCGCATTTAAATCTCCTACCGTTTCTCATGTTAGTTTACATGCTGTTTTTCTTCTCTTCCAGTTGTTAGATCATCATTCCTTGTCATAGTTCTGCTTTTTGTCGATTTTTCGCAAAATTGCTCAACTATTATCGTACAAAGTGCAACGAAAACGCCCGTCCTACCGAACCGGCAAAACGGGCGTATGTTCGTTATTACTCAAGGTACGAGCCTATTTCAACGCGTCAACGCGCAGCACTCTGGTTATCTGCGGGGCCGTTGAAAATTGCGGCTCGGAGAAGCGGCCCATCTGGTAGGCGACGATCTTTACTTCGATAGGGAAGACCGCCTTCGCGGGGATCTCCAGCAGGCGCAGGCGATTGCCTTCGATCACCGCCGGGCCGCTGGCGACGAAGTACTCTACTGGCAGGCCGCTGTCGCTCGTTGCTTTCAATTCGATAACGCCGACATTCGCCTTCACCGGCTCCAGCTCCGGGAAGGTTATCGTCTGCGCTTTACCACCGTTGGTAGGGGTGCTGCGCAGGATCGAGACGTTCTCGGTATAGCGGAAGTTGGCATTGCCCGGGTTGTAGGCCATGAAGTAGATTTTATTGCTACCCAGGTTGCCGAGATTGGTCATCTCGTCGAGCTTGATGCGGAAGGTGTTCATGCCGGTCATCTCCCCCGGGCCACTGAAAATCTTCATGAAGATTGGGCCACCGCTGTTGGCCACGGCTTTGCCCGGCTCGGGCCAAGAGGGGCCGGGGTTGCCTGTGCCAGTGGGGTAGGTGGCAGAATAATACGGCTGCAGCGACATCGTCACACCATCATCCATTTTCGTCGGGCTGATGAAATTGCGCACGCCGGCATCGACGAACTGGATATTCTTCCAGGTGATGAACTGGTCGGGCTTGTTCAGTTGCCCGGCGGTGTAGGCTACGTTGGCCATGGCCATCTCTTCGTCAAAGTGCCAGGCGGCGGTGGCTTTGTCGCCCTTATACTGGTCATACGGTGCCGGGGCGAATTCGCCCTGCGTTTTGATGGTCATGTCGGTGAGCCAGCCGGAGTGTGGATCAATGGTGTTCAGCTTGATCGGCTCGGTGGCATCGGCGGGTATGACGGCGGGGATACGCGCCTGCGCGGCTTTGGCGATGAATTTGGAAACATAGACCGCCTGCCGCTCTGACCAGGCGAAGTGCCCGGCACCCGGCTCTACCATGAGGCTGGCCAGGCGATTTTCGTTGACTTTGCGATAGTCTTTGACATTGTCACGGAAGCGCTCCCAGTTGTCGCGCCCTTCC
>JBBQQW010000039.1:0-16646 GCA_038215455.1 Armatimonadota bacterium | reverse complement strand
GGGAAGATGGGCGAGGCCTTGGCGCGCGGCATACTGTGCAGCGGGCAGATTGCCCCCGGCGACATGACGCTGGCTGACGTCTCCGGCGACCAGCTGCGCAAGCTGGCGGCAGAGCTGGGCGTGGCCACCACCACCGACAACACCAGCGCGGTGAGCTCCGCCGATGTCGTTATCCTGGCGGTGAAGCCAAACCTGGTGGCGCAGGTGTGTACCGAATTATCCCCCATCCTGCCCAACGGGGCCGCCGTGTTGAGCATCGCCGCCGGGGTGAAGCTGCAGACCATGGCAGATGCGCTGGCCCGCCCCGATCTGTTGCTGGCGCGCGCCATGCCCAACACCCCCTGCCTGGTGGGTGCCGGGGCAATAGGTTTAAGCTTCGCCGAGAAGGTGCCCGCTGCCATGCGCACCACGCTGCACACACTGCTCGCCACCAGCGGAATTGTGGAGGAACTACCCGAGAGCCTGCTCGACGCCGTCACCGGCCTTAGCGGCAGCGGCCCCGCCTATGTGGCCGTGATCATCGAGGCGCTGGCCGACGGCGGTGTGCTGATGGGCCTACCCCGCGCCACCGCGCAACGCCTGGCCGCCCAGACCGTCTACGGCACCGCCAAACTGCAACAGGAGACAGGAATGCACCCCGCCGAACTGAAAGACGCCGTCAGCAGCCCCGGCGGCACCACCATAGCGGCGCTGGCCACCCTGGAAGCCAACGGCCTCCGCACTGCATTGATTCAAGCGGTAAAAACGGCGGCGGTGAGGTCGAAGGAGCTGGGGGGATAATTAGTTTCAAATTTCAAATTTCAAGGGTAATTTTGCCCGGAGTGTAGTGTTGTGGAAACCTGGGTAGAAGCATCTAATAACATCGGCTAAAATTTTAGCGATACCATGGGAGGCCATATATGCGCGGTAATTTACTCAATACTATTCTCTGTACGCTCGGACTCACTACGTTGCTGGCCACTGGCGCTGCAGCTATTGATGTTCCGCTGTATGTGCAGATGGGTAGTCAGGGGCGGGGCCCTTTTAACCCCATGCGTGAAGAGGTATTCAAGACCGTCGACGATGCGAAGTTAAAGGTCTGGGTCATGACACCTCCAGGTTGGGCGGCATCCGATAAGCGGGCCTGGGTCGCATATACATACGGTAGTGGCTGGAAAGGGTTCAGCCAGCCGTTGCCTAAAATGGAGACTTCCTACTACAGCCGTAGCTGGTCAAAGGGTCAGCGCTTTGGCCATGACTTCGGCCTGGTCACCGTTGCCTTTGATTATCGTGGCGGTAAAGGTGGTGCAGCGGCGCAGATCGGCGATGCCAAATCAGCGATCCGCTGGGCCATGGACCACGCCAGCGAGCTGGGTATTGACCCGGAACGACTGGTAGTGGCGGGTGACTCATCTGGTGGTCATCTCGCCGCATCCGCCACCTGGTTCCCCGGTAAATACGATGATCCAGCCGACAAGCCGACCCCCATCAATGCCCAGGCAGTCCTTTCCTTCAATGGTGTGCTGAGCCGCGATACACCGGAGACATCACCCGCACACAACTGCCACGCGGGGAATCCACCAGTATTGCTGATGTTTGGCGACCTGGACGGCTGGAAGAAGACCGGCGATGACTTCGCCGCCCAGGCAGCCAAAGCAGGTGTTCCGGTACACTTCGAGGTGTACCCCGGCCAAAACCATGACTTCCACTGTGGCGGCGTCTACTTTGACAAAACTATGGCCATCTCCGGGCGCTTCATGCAGGCCTGTGGCGTTATGCCCTGGACCGGACTATGTCTGCCGGGAGATCGCACTGAACTCACCGAATTGGGAGCTGTAGCGACGATGGCCGGTGAATTGAGGAAGAAAACCCTTGGCGCTATGACCTACACCACCGCCGGCGGTGGCCGTATCGAAGGCACGACATTCATAAGTGATGGTACCTCCGGTACCTTCGCCATCACCGGTATCGATGCCGAATCAAAAATGACCGTTAACGGCCTGATTCGAGTTCCCATCGTACTCGACAGCGGTGTGCCACAGGTGGAGATCAAAAACGACGAATCCTGGACCGAAACGACTACAGAGCAGGCTATCGGTGGAAAACAGTGGAGCTTACCCGCCCAGAAGCCAGGTACGCTGACCATCACCTATACGGTGACCACCCCCGGGCGCTACGTCGTCTATGGCGTATTTGCGGATAAGATAGGCCGCAGCAATCAAGTTCTGGCATCGGTCCAGGTCGCCGATGACAAAGCGCAGGAAGGCGTCTGGGACCAGAACCGCGCACTCGTCGGTGGCACGCAACTGGTACCGCAGGCGCTGGATGTGACCGCCGGCCAGAAGGTCACCATCAGCATCACCCGCCCGCCCAATCCCCAGGGAAAAGCCAACAATCAGATCAGCATTGACGCCATCCTGCTAGTGCCAGCAATCACCGGCGCGAAAGTAGAGTAAGCGCAAAAATGAGTTGATGGAGTGCGGACAGGAGTATCGTTTTTAGCGATAAGTCGTTCTCCCTCGCCTGGCCGTGAACGACCAGGCTGGAGGGCTACGCCGATCGTCCTTCAGGACTGGGCGGTACGGAAGGACGCTAAAAACGATACTCCTGTACCATACTGCCGCTGCAGTAGAACTTCGCCCCCATCTGTGCTAAACTACCACGCGTAATGAGTAAAAATCTTCGTCTGGTGCTCGGGGTGGCGCTGCTGTTTGGCGTTTCTACCGGCGTTTATGAATATGTTCTGCCGCTCTTTTTCAAATCAAAAGGCATCAGTTACGATCATATTGGGATAATTTTCGCGCTGGCGGGCGTGGCAGTGGTGCTGGCACGGCTGTATCTCGGTGGACTTAGTGATCAGGTGGGGCGCAAGCCGCTCTATGCGCTGTCGTTGCTGGTGTGTGGGCTAGCCAGCGGGCTTTCTGCACTGGGCGCGTCGATAATTTTCCAGGCGGTGCTGAAGACCCTGCGCGAGACGGCAGCGCTCACCCGCGAAACCATTCACCCGATCATCATCTATGAGGAAGGCGACGAGGGCTTCCTGAACCGCATCGGCAAGCTGCGCGGGGTCGAGTTCCTGCTGCAGGCGGCGGGCACGGGGCTGGCCGGGCTGATCATCGCGCGGCTGGGTGCGGGGGATAATGCCTACCGCATCTGCCTGGCGGTGGCCGGCGGTGTGCTGCTGCTGGCCGGGATGTGGTGGATCGCCGGCTTTGAGGAGCACCATAGCCCGAAGGAACACAAAGTCATCTCGCTGCATGATCTGCTCAACTTCGACCTGCACCACAACCTGCGCGTCATCGCCATCGCGGGCGTCATCTTCACTCTCGGCGTCCAGCTCAGCCACGGTTTCTTCATGGTGCTCTTCTTCCACGATCGCTTCGGGTTGCCGGATAAACAGGTGGCGATTATCATGGTGATTCACCGCCTGACTATCGCCATCCCCATGCTGATAGTAGGCAACCTGAAGCTGAAGAACCTGAAGGCGTGGTACGTCAACGGCTACATCATCCAGGGTATCACCGTGCTGGCATCCGCGCTCATCCCGCACGTGTGGATCGCCGCGGGCGTCTTCCTGCTGCATGATCTCATCGGCGCGGGCATCTGGTCACCCATCCAGGCGACGCTGATCCAGCGCTACAGCCGTGGTGCCACGCGCGGGCTGGAGGTGGGCAAGGTGCTCACCTGGACGAGCATCGGCTCTATCTTCGGCCCGCTGCTCAGCGGTTACCTCGGCATCACGAATGTCAGCCTCCCCTTCTTCATCAGCGGGGTGCTGATGATCGTCGCCGTGATCCCACTCTTCTGGCTGAACCTGAAATTACCGCCGCCAGATGCGGAGATTGTAGCAGTTCCGGCAAAATAATTGGCAATTTCCTACACTGCCTCCTTTACCAATCCGCCACTAGCGGGTAATATGAGTTTATGAAGCTAGCCTATGTGGTAGGGGTATACCCTGAGCCGTCGGAGACGTTCATCGCGCGGGAGATCGCCGGGCTGCGGGCGCGGGGCCATGTCGTGCATATCTTCAGCCTTTTTGCCCCGGAAACCGGACAGCTGGCGGGGGTGGAATACGGCTGGTGGGGATGGTCGCGCATGATGCGCAAGCTGGACCCGGAAGCGGCCAATGCCGCGTTATCACGGCGCTGGGCCACACGATTCTCCGCGCTGGCGGTGGACGCAGTGGTGGCGCATTTCGGTTCGCAACCCTCCACCGTGGCGCTGGATGCCGCCGGCGAACTGCCCTTTTTCCTCAGCCTGCATGCACGCGATATCTATGTGGAGGCGGAGGAGCTACGCGAGAAGCTGGCGCGTGCGGCGGCGGCGGTCACCTGCACCTGCTCCAATGTCGATTATCTGAATATGACCTACCCTGGTTTCGGCTCGAAGATTAAGCTAGTCTACCATGGATTGCCCGCCCGCTGGATAGATACCCCGGTGCCACCGCGCACCAGGCTCCCCGGCGAGCCGCTGCGCTTGCTGGCGGTGGGACGAATGGTGGAGAAGAAGGGCTACCACGTGCTGCTGAAGGCGCTGGAGATAACCAATGTGCCCGTGACGCTGCGCATGGTGGGGGGCGGCCCGCTGCGCATGGAGCTGGCCAATGCCGCACACCAGCTGGGACTGACGGACAAAGTGATCTTCACCGGCTGGCTGAGCGAGGAAGAACTGCTGATGGAATATGCCTACGCCGACGCATTCTGCTGCCCGAGCATCCCCGCGCAAGATGGCGACCGCGACGGCCTGCCTAACGTGCTGGTGGAGGCGCTCTCCACCGGGCTACCGGCGGTGGGCAGCGACTTCTCCGCCATACCCGAGGCTATCATCGACTGCGAAACCGGTCTGCTGGCCCACTACGGCGACCACGTGCTGCTGGCCATCGCTATATCCCGCCTGGCCGACCCCGCCCTCCGCGCCACCCTGGGCACCCGCGCACGGGCGCTGGTACAGGAAAAATTTAACAGCGAACACTGGCTGGATAAATTAGAGGCGATCTTTCGTGAGGGCGTGGGATGATCAACTATCGAGCATCTCCGCCAGTATCACCGCCGCGTCATGCACGTAGACCGCGCAGCGGGTGTGGTGCAGATCCTGCTCCAGCGCCTTTTCTCGGCCTTCGGGGGTATTGAGTGCCACCCCGAGCAGCGCACGGCAGGTGATATCGCCATGCAGGGCACGGAATTTCTCTATGAATAGTGCTGCTGGCGCGTAGCTGTCGGTTTTACGTGCCGGGTCCGTCACGGCGGCCGCGCCGTAGCGCTGCCCTATCGCCAGCAATGCCCCGGTCACCGCGCCACACGCCTCGCCCTGGCGCCCCATGCCACCGCCAAATGCTACCGAGATGCGCAGGCATTCCTCACGTGGTAACCCCAGTGAGGGGCCGAACGCGGCAATGACTGATTGGGCGCAATTATACCCGTCAGCGAACAGTTTGTCCGCCTGTTCTACTTCTGTCATTTTAGTCTACCTTTTCCTCAAAACCGATATCCCACATCGCCGCCAGATCCTTCTGCGAGTAGGCGCGGAAAGCGATGAGCGTCTGTGTAGCCGCGATGCCCGCGTGCTGCTGCAGCCGCCCCGCCACCAGATCCGCCAGGTCATCATGCTCGGGCACGCGGGCTATGGCCACCAGGTCATAGTCACCCGCTACCGAGTAGACCTCCGCCACGCCTTCTTCCCGGCTTAGTTTCTCCGCCAGCTCGGGGATACACCCCTGCAGCGCTTTGATAAGCACAATCGCCGTCACCATTTCATTCATCCTCCGCTGCCATATTATAGCACTTGGGCGGATCTGCTGCAGGGGTATCCGGCATCACACAGCGTCTTCAGCTGCGGGATCATCCAGCTGTGATGTGCAGTTGGGGCAACGGCTCGCCAAGAGCGGGATCTCCGTTATGCAGAACGGACACAGCTTGGTTTTTGTAGCGACTGGCTCTTCTTTCTTTTTCATACGATTGATCTGCTGAATGAGCAGGAAAATAGCGAATGCCACGATCAGGAAGTCGATCACCGAGTTGATGAACGCCCCATAATTGAGGGTGGCCGCGCCCACATCTTTGGCCGCCTTCAGACTGGTGTAGACTTTCCCATCCAACGCGATGAAGAGATTGGAAAAATCCAGCTTGCCCAGCAACATCCCCAGCGGCGGCATCAGTACATCGGTGACGAATGAGCTGACGATTTTGCCAAAGGCACCACCGATGATGATGCCCACCGCCAGGTCCACCACGCTCCCCCGCATGGCAAATTCTTTGAATTCTTTCAGCATCAGTTTTCTCCTCTCAAAATCAGACAATGCGTTTTCCATTGAACGCGTTTCTTATGATATATGCTATCTTATTGGATGACAACAGCATTTTACAGTCCAATCCTACTCTCTGGCATGAATCTTTGTCTGACTTATGGCACATTGGGCTTTTTCAATTCTCAAGTAGTTTCTGTGAAGTAATTTATGCCGTTTCAAGTATTTTTCTGCCATTTCCACCGCATATCGGTTATAATACGATATTGAAAATTTTTCACCAGATGATTGGTCGTCACCTGGTAACTTAGGGGGAATTATGCCATTAGCTAAATTAGCCAGTATGGGACTCACTTTACCCGCTGCGCCGACGCCTGTAGGGGCCTATGCACCTGCCATGCGCACAGGCAACCTGGTATTCATCAGCGGGCAATTCCCGCTGATCGAAGGGAAACTGCCGGCGGAGTACACCGGGAAGTTGGGCTTCAATGTCTCGCCGGAGAACGGCCAGAAAGCGGCGCAGCAGGCGGCGCTGAACGCACTGGCAATACTGGAGGCGACGGTGGGGCTGGGACAGATCAGCCGTATTGTGCGCCTGGCGGTTTTCGTAGCCAGCACCCCGTGCTTCACCGCGCAGCCCGCCGTGGCCAACGGTGCCTCGGAGTTGCTGGCCGCGGTCTTCGGCGATGCGGGCATACATGCGCGTATAGCAGTAGGGGCGGTGGTGCTGCCGCTGGACGCCTGCGTGGAGATCGAGCTGATTGTGGAAGTGGGTAGCTGATGGAGATACTTCCGGCTGCTGTGATGGGGTTCTGTTTTGGCGTGCGCCGTGCGATAGAAAGCGCGGAGCAGGCGGGGCAAGAGCACGAGAATGTGACCACGCTGGGGCCGCTGGTGCATAACCCGCAGGAGACAGCACGGCTGGAGGCCACCGGCATCCGCGTGGTGGCCACTCCAGAGGAAGTCACCGGCGACACGGTGGTGATCCGCGCCCACGGCGCGCGCCCGGAGACGCTGGGAGAGCTGCACCGGCGCGGGCTGAACGTCATCAACGCCACCTGCCCCTTCGTCACCAAGTCGCAGCGGTTGGCGCACGACCTCACGCGCCACGGCTACACACTGGTGATCGTGGGGCATCGCGACCACCCGGAGGTGCAGGGGATCCTCGGCTACGCGGGCACCACCGCCTATGTGGTGAACAACGCCGCCGACGTGGCCAGCCTCCCCGACGGTATCAACCCGGGAGTAATCGCGCAGACCACCGTGAACGAGGAGAGCTTCAAAAGCATCATCGCCAGCATCGCCGCGCGTTATCCGCACCTGATGATCCACGACACTGTCTGCAGCGCCACCCGCGAGCGCCAGGAGGCCGCACGCGAGCTGGCGGCCACAGTGGAGGCGGTGTATGTGATCGGGGGCCGCGAGAGCAGCAACACCAACCGCCTGGCGGAGATCTGCCGCGAAGTCTGCCCGCGCACCTACCTGATAGAGACCGCCGAAGAGATCACCCCCGAGCAAGTCGCCGGAGTAACCCGCGTAGGCGTAACCGCCGGTGCCTCCACCCCCGACTGGCTCATCGAACAGGTGATGGCGCGGTTGCGAGAGGTGGGGGAGATGAATGTGTAAAAATGAGGGGATCGCGACAAGTATTTCAGCAAATCCGATTATCAGTTCATATTCTTATGGTATAATACTCACATGGAGACTGAAAATAAATTAACAGCTGAACAAATAACGCGTCAGATCACCTACTGGCTTGATCTGGCAGATTATGACATTGAGACGGCTCGTGCTATGTTGGCAACCGAGCGTTTGCTCTATGTCGGCTTTATGTGTCATCAAGTCGTTGAGAAGGCACTCAAAGGAATGTTTATCGAACGCTGTAAAATAACTCCTCCCAAAGTTCATGCACTGGTTGCATTGGCAAATAAGGCAGGAGTATTTGTTGAGATGACTACACAGCAACAGGAGTTTCTGGAGACGTTAGACCCCTTGAACCTGGATAGTCGGTATCCAGCAGATAAAAATAAGATTTTGTCGTCAATGACTGAAGCGACATGAAAAACGATGATCGCCGATACCACTGAGGTGTTATTATGGATAAAGCAGAAGCTATCGAACGTGTGACGAAATATGCCGCGGTGCTCATCCATGAGTTGCCGGTGACGCAAGTCATCCTCTTTGGTTCGTATCTCACCGGGAATCAACATGAAGATAGCGATATCGACGTGGCAGTGGTAATGGACGACGTGGCACCCGCTGACTATCTAGCTACCCTGAAGCGTCTATGTATGATGCGCACCCCCATTGACCCCATGATTGAACCACACCTGATGCTTGAACAAGGCAATAACGGTGGTTTCCTACAAGAAGTCCGCCGCATTGGGCAGACGATATATCAGGCGTAACCGCCGGTGCCTCCACCCCCGACTGGCTCATCGAACAGGTGATGGCGCGGTTGCGAGAGGTGGGGGAGAACGATGCCTGAAGAGGTTAATTACCCAGACCGGGGGTGGTGCTCTGTCTATTACCCATAAGTATCGGTTGATTCTTTTATGGGCACAGGTTATACTGCATCTTTTTATCCCGAAGGGATCGAAGCTGTTAGCCGGGGGTGGAGCGTAGCGGAACCCCCGGTATCATTAGGTCTGGGTTTAACGGACGAAAGGAAAACATGACAGAAATAACACCCGAAACAACGATCTCCACTGATAAACATACCCCGCCGCGTAAATCGCGTCGGCTCTGGTGGTGGCTTATCCCCGTCATCCTCGTCGCCGGCGCGGTGACGTTGGTCAACACTAACGATGATGTTCATAATGCAATTTTTAAGTTGAAGCCACCCATTACCAAAGTGAACCCAGTGGATGGGGCGGTGATGATTTGGATACCGGCGGGGGAATTCATCATGGGCGGGAAGAAGGAGCTACCTCCGGCGCATCCTTTCCGAGATGCGGAAGACACACCGCTACGTAAAGTCTATCTGGATGGCTATTGGGTATATCGTGATGAAGTGACAGTGGCGCAATTCCGAAAATTCTGCGCTGCTACAAAATATGATCGTAAGCGAAAATCGTTTATATCATTGGATGCTGATGATCAAATTCCAATCTCATATGTGAGTTGGACGGAGGCAGAAGCGTATGCTAAATGGGCGGGTGGGGAGTTACCCACTGGGGCACAATGGGAGAAAGCTGCGCGTGGCACTGATGGACGTGATTACCCGTGGGGGAGAAGATGGGATAATAAACGTTGTAACAACTCTAAGGTTTGGGAGGATACGACTAAAATGGGTTGGCGTATTAGTATCGGAATAGATAATACAATGGAGAGGCCACTGCCAGCAGGAACGGTACCCGGCGACATCAGTCCCTATGGTGTGCGCGATATGGCGGGCAATGTCAGTGAATACACACGAGACCTTTATTATACACCGGAGATTTATACCGGCTATATGTCGGGCAAAAATCCTGCCACCCCGTTGCCAGAAAAAGCCTCAGATTATGTATGTGTCAGAGGTAGGAACTGTTATGAAACCAAGTGGGGGCAAGCTATTATGGATTCTGCCAATGCTTACACTTCATTTGCGGTATATGCCATGCAAAAGCATAAATTGGAAAGTGATGGCGAAGGCCAAATATCGACTAATGCTATCGGCATCCGTTGCGTGGTAACTGGCAACTCCCCGGTGCGGCGGTAAGTATCCTACCCCTGCAACCCCTCCAAATAATGATACAGCGGGGCCAGGCGCTGGTACTCTTTGGTTAGATATGCCGGTCGTCCGCCTTCGCGGACTTTTCTGAACCGATCCAATAGCGCGCTTCAGCGTGCTTGCCGCTGTTAGCCACCTCCTTCAGGGGGTGGTGCGGCTGCTACAGATACCGTGCCAATATTATCTTCGGCCCGTAATAGACCTCGATCTTCATCTTGCCGCTGCCCTGTACGGTGGTGACTATTTCGTCGCCGGGGTTCTGGCGTTGGCGGTAGACTTCGCGCTTGCCGTCGTCGTCGGTGACGTCTATGTGGACATCATCCGGGCCTTTGGCGTCTTTGGGCACTACGATGCGCAGTACGCTGGAGCGCTGGTCGCTGGTGGCGGATTCGCCGGCACGGAGCTGGGCACCCTGGGAGATGAGCAGGTCGACGGTGCCGCCGCGCTTCACCTGCGCACCGGGGGCAGGGCTTATATTGATAACGCGGTCGTAGGGCAGGTCCTCGTTGTAGACATATTGTTCATTGGCTATCTGCAGCCCGGCTTTGCTGAGGATCTCCTGCGCTTCCATCAGCGGCATTTCCTTGACATCTGGCACGGTGGTGAAGACAGAACCGGCGCTGATGGTGAGGGTGACGATGCGCCCTTTCTTCACCCGGCGTCCGGCGGTGGGGGCGGAGCGCGTTACGGTGCCGGCGGCGAAGATGTCGCTGGCTTCGTTTTCCGGGTTTATCTCGATGCGAAAACCAGTGCGGCTCAACTCGCTGGTGGCCTCCGCCTGCGTTTTGCCATCCACCGAGGGCACGGTAACATCACCGGGGAGGGAGAACTGCCAGAATTCGAATGCGAAGATGCCGATGATGAGCAAAACCATGATGGCGATGAACGGTATCATACAGCTTATCAAGGGATGCGGGTATGCTTTGTCCACCTTGGCGGGCGCGATATTCGGCATTGGCTGGCTCGGAACTCCCATATACTCTATCTTCCCCGCACTTTGCGGATATTCGCGTTTTGTTCATCCAGGGTCACGGCAAATATATGCGATCCGTCGCCCTGTGCTACGTAATAATAGAACGGAACCGCCTCCGGGTGCAATGCCGCCATAAATGATTTATACCCGGGGCTGCAGATCGGGCCCGGAGGCAACCCCTTGTGCGCATAGGTATTGTACGGGGAATCGATCTTTTTATCTTCATTGAGCACACGCGTTACTCGTGATCTCTTCGCATAGATGAGCGTGGCGTCGCAGTCCAGTGTCATCCCTTTGGCGACCCTGTTCATATACACCCCGGCGATCTTCGCGCGTTCGTCGTCCTTTCGCGCCTCGGATTCCACCAGCGCGGCCAGTGTCAGCACCTCATGCTGCGTGCGGGTATCGGTGGCGGGTTTCTGCTGGTATTCCTTCCAGCATTTCTCCTCGAAGGTCTGCAGCATCTCCGCGGTGATCTGCTCCGCGGTGGCAGCAGGGGGGAAGTGGTAGGTGTCCGGGAAGAGGTAACCCTCCAGCGTGTTTGCCGGTAGCGGAAAGGGCACCTTGCCTGCCCATGCTTGGGGATTGGCGACGATCTCCGGCAGCTTCGCCGCGGCGTCGGGCCAGTTTTTCTTCAGGATTTCGGCGATCTCGCTCGCCCATTTCCCCTCGGGTATCGTCACCGACGTGCCGATGGAGCGCCCGCCCACGAAGACGGTGAGCATATCCACCGGGCGCATGCCGCTGGTGATACTGTAGACGCCCTCTTTGATCCTGGTGTGTCCAGTTACCCGCGCATAGAGGCGGAACGCCGGGGCACTGGGGATGATCCCCCGCGTCTGCAGCGAGTTCGCCAGGCTGGTGAGGGAGGTTTTTGCGGTTATATTCACCGTCTCCGCGGTGGCACGGGGGATGGGGCGGAACAGCGCCCAGTAGGCAGCCCCGGAGAGCGAAATGAGGAGTGCCAGCAGGATGACGACAGCTCTAATGGGGAAACGCCGGGTAGATTTTTTCTTCGCAGGTGTTTTTGCTTTTCTAGTTGCCACGTTTATGCTCTTCCTCCGGTGAATCTATCCAAGATAATCGCCGCAGCGGTGGCATCCACGCGCGCTGCCACGGTCTGGTGGTCTATCCCCTGCCCGTGCAGCAGCGCCTCCGCCTCCACAGTAGAGAGCCGCTCATCCTGAAAATATATCGGCACGCTGATCAGCCGTTGCAGCTCCCGGGCGAAGCGGCGCATCCAGAGCACGCGCTCCCCCTCGCTGCCATCCATATTCAGCGGCAACCCCAGCACCACCCCCGCTACCTCGTAGTGCGCAATGCGGGTGGCGCACTCCTGCAGGTCGCGCGCGCGTGCCAGGCGCGTGAGGGTGAATAGCTCCTGCGCCGCCAGCCCCGGGCCGTCACAGACCGCCAGCCCGATATGCGTTTCGCTGACATCCAGGCCCAGTAGCGGATATTTGTATTCAAGCTGTTCGGCAGTAGACGACATTAACCCCTACATTTTACCTGTATGAGGAGGAGAGGGCAAGAATCGTAGTGTGCCATGGGCATACCGCCCATGAGAACGGGCAAAACGAGGAGCGCCTCTCACCCATGCCCCGGCGCGGCAGTTTTGACGAGCAGGGCGCGGCGACGGCGACGGCGCGATGCCAGCAGGTGGAATATGATGTAGGCAACAACGAAGAGTACGCCCATACCGATGAATGCACCTGCCATGATGCGGCTATCACGTTGTGCTGCTAATTCCGCCGCGCTGGGGCCAGCGGGCGTCTCGGGTTGAATTATCTGCAATTGCACACGTTCTTCGTTCGGCTTGGTCATACCGATGTTGCGCGCTTCGCGTTCGGCCCCTGCCGGGCTATTCATCTTTTCGATACGGACGCGCTTGGCTTCCACGTCCTGGCGCAGCATCTCTCGCTGATGCGCCAGCACGATATTATTCTGTTTCATCGAGAGCAGCGCGAGTGCAGGGCGAATTACGTATAATGCTACCGCGTAGCATAAGGCTGCGCACACCAGCAATACCATTGCGACGAAAATCGTTCGCTGCATGAAATGCTTCGTCTGCGGAGAATTCGTGGTAAATTGTGCGGTATGTGTCCCTGATGACATAATAAAACCCACTCAAAATACAGATTTGAGAGTAAAATCATATTTGTCTAGTATCACACTTGACTATTTGTATGAAAAGTGTGATAAATATGACATCAGATTCTCATAACCTGTTATTAGTATAACAGATTATGGGTGCTAGTCAATTGAAATTTGTCAATATTTGGGAGGAAAATGATGTTTTTCCATAAAGGTTATCCCGTCGTATGCGCTGCCGTTGCACTTGCTTTACTCACAGGGGTAACTGCACAGGCGGAAACGACACCGGCAACCACGTCCACTGCTACCGTCGCGGTGATGCCCACCGATGCGGTACTGGCTGCTGTTTACTCGGCACCAATGACAGTAGATGATGCGGTGAAGCTGGCGCTGCAACTGAACGAAACGGTGAAACGGGCGCAGTTGGACATCTCTATCGCGGAATACCAGATATCCAGTGCCAAATCTGCTGCATTACCCAGCGTAAATGCGCAGCTGCTCACGGGTATTAACGACCTGGGAATTGATATGCGTGGCCGTGGCGTCACCTTTGATCAGGTGGCTAATAACTTGATGATCATCGCATCGAAGCCGATCTGGCCGCCGGAATCTTGGCGCGCCCCGCGCGCTGCTGCGGAAGCAGGCCTGGGCAGCAGCAAAGAGACGCTGAACAGCACCCGCCAACAGCTCGCCTACCAAGTACGGCTGGGGTGCTCGCAGTATTTCTCCGCTGAGCAGATGCTGAATGTAGCGAAGGCGAACGTCACCGTAGCGACCGAGCAATTGAAGCTGGCACGAAGCCGCGTTGCCGCCGGGACTGCAGCAAAGATCGATGAATTCCAGGCGGAGGCCAACCTCTCCAGCGCAGAGATTTCGCTGAATACCACCACCAATAACCTTTCATTAGCACGTGCAGCACTGGCCGTGCAGATCGGCTTGCCTGCCAGCACCTATATTCAAGTGATCCCGGAAGAAAAATGGCCACTGTTGCCCGCCAACGAGGAGAAACTGACACAATTCGCCCTGGAGCACCGCCCGGATGTGAAGAGTCTAGCATTCACCCGTGACCAGATCGATGCAGGCATAGATCAACTGGAAGTGCAGAAACGCCCTACTGTAGCACTGGCATCAACCTTTTCCAGCACCTTCGCGAGTCTCGGACATGCGCAGAATAGATTCAGCATCGGCTTCGATGTAAAATACAACGTCTACAACGGCGGAAAACTGAATGCCACTATTGATAGCACCCGGTTACAACGGGAGCAACTGGAGAGTAGCATCAGCCAGGTGAAACTGGGCATTGGGCTACAAGTGCGCCAGGCATACCTCAACCTGCAATCAGCACTGGAGCAGCAGAAGACGGCAGATAAACAGGTGACCGCCGCGACAGAATCGGCGCGCATCGCCAAAATACGCTATGACGCCGGGGAGGGTATCTACCTGGAAAAACAGCAGGCCGACCTGAATAAATTGCAGGCGGATACCGCGCTGGTAAATGCCCGCTACCAGGCACAGATCGCCCGTGCCCAGCTATATCAGGCGCTGGGGGTGATCTATCCTGCGGAAGAAGGACTGGGGCTGTAGTCTACCGACAAGAGACGATAGCAAAATTGGCGGATCGGTTTATCCCCGATCCGCTTTTTATGTGCAACTTTTCCTACAACATTGGCGTATCGTTTAATACAAAATGGAAGGTATTCGACAACTGCTGTCGAATAAACTGCAAAGAAGGAAAATCTATCAGGAGGGTGAGACAATGCGAATTTACGTGGCGATCTGTTCAGCAATATTGCTGGCTGTTATTCTTTCTCTTTCAGGTTGTGGCGACCCAGTTGCCGCGCCTAATTACTGGACTGAGTCACGTGGCGTCACCAGTAATTCTGCAGCCACGACGCTCAATTTTTCATCCGGTACCAGCTGGAGTGAGTCGCTATCTGCATATGATACTGTCTCCAGTAACCGTCTGAGCGGGATGCAAGTCCTCGGTCTTTCCGATGACACGAATGCTGCCTTTCTGGTGGCAGACCCCAACTACAACTACTACCCGACGCTGACCACCAATTACTCTAAGGCGAACAATTCCATCTATATGTCACCCGTAGGTAATGCCACCCGGGCGAATATCCATGAGGATTCCATGGCGGGGGTTGGTCTGTATGAGTTCACTTCTCGATACCAGGTACACTTCTACGCATCTACCGTGGCAAACTTGAAAACTGATATCGCCGCGCTGGGTGCAAATCGCGTCGGCATGTTCGTGGTATGTGCTTCATCCCCGCTCAGCTACTCTCGCATCAACACCACCACCCTCTCCTACCGTGACACCAGCGCCCCCGACAATCTGCAGACTGCCATCAATGCAATCCGCTGGGATAGTATCTACGGCAGCTCCGGCTTCAGCGGGACACAAAATCTGCGCATCATGACACTGGACGCCTATAAGATCAATATCACCAACCAGCCGGGAAACGCCGGCGTATTTGCTGATTCGCTGATCGCAGTTGTCTACCCTGATAACACCAACTATATCCCGCCCACACCGGCGGCGAAGTCATTGCGCGTGGATCTGGGCTGGAACAAGCCCGTCGACCTCGACCTGCACCTGGTGCGCAATACCCCACCGACGTATCACGACCTGTATGACACGGTAAATGACTGCTTCTGGCAGCGAAACGCGCTGGCTTGGGGCGTAGCTGGCGATACCAGTGACGACCCACAGTTTGTGCGTGACAGCCGTGATGGTACCAGTACAGAAGAGATCTACCTGGGCAAGATGACCGCAGGGGACTCCTATGCGGTGGCCATTGACTACTGGGGTGACCCCTGGCAAAACGTCTCGCATGTACCAGTAGTCGGTACCGTATACATCTGGGTGAACGGCGTCTCCACACCCATCACTTTCAACTCGGCGGAGCTTACCTACGGCGCTCCGTGGGATATCAACCCACGCGGTGAATACACTATCGTCTGCGATGTCAATGGTACCACCGGCGCTGTGGTGTCACGCTCACGTGACCGCAGTATCCTTCAGCGCCCTGCCTTCCGTGCTGGCATGCCGCTGTTGCGCAAAAAATAAATCCAGAAGCACTCCGCCCCCTTCACATATGCGAAGGGGGCGGTTTTTTTATGCCAGGAGCAAAGGGAGCAAAGGTAAAACCGTAGCATGGGCGTCCCGCCCATGAAGGACGAGAAACCACGAAGGCACAGAGAAGGTAGTTTCCGCCGGGATTTCAATCCCAGCGGAATGTCTTGTAGGCCATAGCCTGGAAGGCGACGGCTTATAGCCACGTGCTTTAGCGCGTGGTGCAGAGGCGTCCAGCAAAAACGATAGCCCGGAGGGCCAATCCCTCCGGGCTATCGCTCTTGCCTGGTTATCAATTACATTGACTACCCACCGATATTGCGTCCGGCCTTTACCTGTTTGATGATCTCTTTCACCACCTCTACCGCGTCGCCGACGAAGCCGAAGTCGGCTACGCCGAAGATGGGGGCTTGCGGGTCTTTGTTGATGGCGATGATGCAGTCGGCTGACTGCATACCGGCCAGGTGCTGCACCGCGCCGCTGATACCACAGGCGATGTAGAGTTTGGGGCAGACGGTTTTGCCGGTCTGGCCCACCTGGTGCGGGTAGGGCATCATGCCGCTGT
>JBBQQW010000038.1:0-16791 GCA_038215455.1 Armatimonadota bacterium | reverse complement strand
CCTGGCATGATGATGATGAATGACGGCATGATGATGAAAGACGGAATGCCGATGAAAGACGGAATGCCGATGAAAGACGGAATGCCGATGAAAGACGGCATGATGATGAAAGACGCGAATCAGGACATGAAGAATAACATGCAAATGATGATGATGTGCATGAACATGATGAAAATGATGATGCCTCCACCTTCTGATCGTGATGGAGATATGCTCTATATGGTACGCGGGATGCAACTGGTGGCTTTGAATACCGTCACCGGCAAGGTTACCGCGCAGGCACCAATCATGATGGGTGGCATGAACCAGATGACACAACGAGCGGCAACTGTCATCAAAATTTCTGCCAAACAATATGAGTATTATCCCAAGAATATTACCCTGAAGAAAGGCGTTCCGGTAACATTGGAGTTCACCTCATTGGACGTTAATCACGGCTTCAGTTGCCCTGGTCTGGGAATCCGCTCCGATATTATGCCCAACCAAATAACAGACGTAACTTTTACCCCTGCAAATGTTGGACAATTCGAATTCCATTGCGACGTGATGTGTGGGCCAGGCCATAAGAATATGACTGGTATGATAACCGTCACCGAATAACCGCAGCGAAATTCTGTTTTCAGTGGAAGTACGCAGATGGAATAATCTCCTTCAAGCTTTGCTTGGGGGAGATTATTCCATCATTGATGATGAGTTTGGCAGCTCTGGTTGCTCGTGGTACAATGCCTCATATTAATATGATTTAGTCAACGGGTTATTGGAGTACGAAAGACCATGAATAATTGTTTTGTTGCGGAGATGACCCCGCTGCCTGCTGAGGAACTGTTACGCCTTCTCCGCGCTGACTCACCCGAACTTGATGACTATCTGGGGCATGACATATACGTCAAAACCGAACCAGCCTACCTCGCAGTGCAGAAACAGCGCTACATCCAGTTGCTCATCCACCATATCGAGCGGGTGGGGAACCGCCCGACTTATCTGCTGCGCGCTCCGGGGCGCTTGAATGCGTTTCTGGAATACCTGGATATGTGCGATGGCGACCATATGTCTACCACTATCGACGGCGATATTCCGGTGGCTGTGTCACCGCGTGAGGATGATCTGCTCAATGTCGGCAATGTTTACACGCTCTTCCCGGCAGAACAGCTGTCTATCAATGAGGAATTCGCCCGTTTCGCGGGTGCTCCCTGGGATGGGGGTAGCACCGGGATGGCGGATAACTGGGATAATCGCTCTTTGCTCTATCCATACTATGGTCGCGAGCAGGGGCATTGGTTGAATTACGTGCTCAGCCCGTACCTGCGCGTCAAATGGGATAACCCGCAGGCACAATTGTGCGGCGCAGATATTACTTTTGGCGCGGCCACGGTCCCGTTCCGCGCCGGCACCAGTTCGTCGTCAGCGGTGGTGGTGCTCGCATTCCTTGCACTTTATGCAGTGAATCATGCAATACTATCCCCATGGAGCGTGTCGG
This sequence comes from Armatimonadota bacterium, assembly GCA_038215455.1. Taxonomy (GTDB): domain Bacteria; phylum Armatimonadota; class Hebobacteria; order CAIYQO01; family CAIYQO01; genus CAIYQO01. The sequence goes on along the minus strand of JBBQQW010000038.1, from coordinate 15,314 downwards.
ATGTCTGCCGGTTACTGGGCGAGGCGGAGTGGTACGTGGGCACGCACGGTGGGGCGAATGACCAGATGACGATCCTGCTCAACGCGACCAACAGTGTGAGTTACAATCGGCACTCGAGCGCGGAGCTATGCGCCTCTCCGCTGCCGTTTCTGCGCGGTGTACACGTGGTGCTGGCGAATTCGCTCTGGGAGGTGAATAAGAGTACGGGAGGAAACCAGAGTTTCAACATGCGCAAAGGCTGGATGGCGCTGGGTGATAGGCTGATGGTGCTGTTAATAGAAACGGTGCAGCAGGCACTGCGCGATGGTGCCACCGGTGACGGATGGCTCTGCGCACTGGTAGAGCAGCGCTTCGGTTATCTACCGGGGGGAGACACCCCGCTGCTGGAGTCCCATCATGAATACTGGGAGCAGATTGTCACGCACTATAAGAAATTTGGTAGCCTGAACGAGCAGATATTGGGGGTGCCGAACGCGGTGATCGAGGAATTGCTGCTGCTGTTGCCGGTAAAAATCACCCCTGCGGAAGCTGGTGCTATCCTGGGTATTGATGCACACGCTGTGGCGCAGCAATACACCAAGCCAAAGCGGGGAATTGGCGGATACCATGTGCGCACAACGGCACGTTTCTTCTTTAAACAGAATATCATCGGCAACACGCTGGAACGCATCTTCCTGGAGGCGGAACAGCGAGTGAAAGCCGGTGAGATCAGTGCTGATTCAGCGGAATATGACGCATACCGTAGTGAAGTAGGCGCGCTGGTCGATACCCTGCAGGATGCGCTCACCTTCGATTTCCGCGTTTCAGTACCGCAACTGGATCTGTTGCTAAGCATCGCCAAGCGCGGCCCGGGATACCTGGGGGGCAAGCTGACAGGGGCGGGCAAGGGCGGGTGCGTTTCCATTCTGGTACGCGAAGAACACTCGCAGGAGATGTGCGACTATCTCGATCGCGAATATTACCTGAAACCAGAACGATTTGAATTCTATCGTCAGGTGTTGCATGATGAGATGCGCTTCTCTATGCCGGGGAGCAAGGATTTCGCTTCGGCGCAAGAACGGCTGGAGATTCTCAACGGTGCGTTGGCGTCATATCAGGAGCAACGGCGAGTAATCACTTTCAGCCACGGTGCTTGCGCGTTGGATATGGCGCAGTATACCAGCTGATTATTAATTAAATGGTGAGAAAGTGAAGCTAGACGATAAAAAGATGTGATTTTTAGGGACGACATAATCACAGAGCAACGACAAAAATCAGCGCTGCAGTTGCGTAACAGTGAAAGTGTGGTATAATTATTGCTAGGTAGTCGTATTTTGCGGCTCAGGACTTCCAGAAGTACTCGGTATTTTATCGAGAATTGTGAGGAATGTACATGGTATGTCGAAAAATCACCCTGGCAATTTCAGTTACCAGCTTACTGGTAGCGGCATTAGTCAACGCCCAACCCCCTCTTACATCTGCATTTAACCCGGCAACTACGTTGGTAGACGCGGTGAATACGGTGTATATCGACCCTAATACTGGAGAGTTGGTCACAGCAGTCGGTACCCCCGAGGGCTTGCCCCCCATGAATTCAGTTACGGCGGTCGCTACGGTAGCAATAAAAAAGATTGATGACCTGAAATTCGCCGTGCTGCAGGGGGCAGTAGTGAAGTTGCCCGAGACGATGCAGGCGATGCAAAGTAATGGGAGACCTGTCGAGCTAAAGGTAAGGTGGGAGCCTAGGACTGTCGACACATCCGTCGGCGGCAGGCAGAATTTCTCCGGGACAGTAGAGGGATATCCGCAGAAAGTAAACTTGTCGCTCGCTGTCTGTGCTCCGTTTCAGCTGGCTGCACCGACGTCATATGTTCCTACGGCTGTTGACTATGGGAAATTGCAGGGGTATGCACTACTGACAAACGTGAAACCAGAGGAAAGTGCAATTGTAGTACCCAGACAGCCGATGCCCGCGGGGACTGTTATGGCTGATTATGACGATGGCATAATGGGCACCCAGCAGGCGACAGCTGAGCAGATGGCACGTTTCCTGCTTCGCTACAATCCAGCACCATCGATTAATTGTACCGCACTGGAACTGGCGCAGTATTACCTGGATGAAGGGGCCAAAGAGGGCGTGCGCGGTGACATAGCCTTCTGCCAGAGCATCCATGAGTCGGGCTGGTTCCGCTATGGTAACCAGGTGCAGCCAGAGCAGAATAATTATTGTGGCCTGGGGGCAACCAACCCTACAAGTGGGCAGCCTGTTCCCATGGGGGCCACTTTCGCCACACCGCGCGAAGGGGTGCGAGCGCAGATACAGCACCTGATGGCGTATGCCTGTGATAAGCGCCCCAAGGGTCAATTAATCGATCCGCGTTACCAGGCAGTGGGCAATGCCCACGGCTTTGGCTGTGCATATAGCTGGCCTGATTTGAACGGGCGCTGGGCAGTGCCCGGAGTGGGCTACGGCGAGAAGGTAGTCGACATGTTCAATAAGATGATGGCGCAGTAGGGCGAGCATACCGCCGATTGTGCAAAAGAACCCTGACGCCGTGCTATTCGTGATAAATTTCACGAATAGCACGGCGTCTCATTTTGATGGGTATTTTGAGAAGACTGCGATTGTGCTCACAATAACTAATGCAGAAAAAATTGCTCAAAAACGCGCTATTTTCCTCGAAATATATGCAAAATGTATGCTTTTTAAGGAGAAAATGTTTACACAATATGGAGATTGTGGTATATTTCACTAGCGAGATAGTTCTCGATTACAGGAGCATTTATCATGAGTTCGATAAGCTGTAACTGTGCTGACGACAAGATCCAGGAGATCATGGCGGGTTATCCTGCCGGACGTCGTGAGACGCTTATACCTATTCTGCAGGATGTGCAGGCGATTTTTGGCTTTCTGCCGGAAGAATCGCTGGCGATCATAGGCAGATACATCGGCGTTTCCACCTCCAAGGTCTTTGGCGTCGCTACCTTTTACAATCAATTCCGGCTAAAACCGGTAGGCAAACACACCGTGCGCGTCTGCCGCGGTACTGCCTGCCACGTGCGCGGTTCCAAGTTGTTGCTCGATGCATTTGCCGAAGAGTTGAAGGTTCAGCCGGGGGATACCACTCCCGATGGGCAATTTACCCTCGAGACGGTCGCCTGCCTGGGTGCATGTTCCATTGCCCCGGTGGTGATGATCGACGAGAGCTTCCACGGCAGCGTGCAGTCACGCAATGTTAAGTCAATACTGAAAGAATACGTAAAAGACTAGTAGAGGGGCAATACCGAGATGAGCCAGACTTCCATAAATAATTTGATGGACGCATGTTGCGCACAGTGTACCCATTGTGTCGAGACACCCTGTGCGCGTTATATTGATTGCCGCTTAAGCGGTCCGTTGTGTCACACCGATGCCGGATGTTCGGCGCGGCTGGCGGATGCGCGCCGGGTGGCGATGCACGAGCAGGCACAGCCGATCGTTTTCTTTGGCGCGGGCACCTGCGGCCTGGCCGGTGGCATGAGTGAGATCATCCCCGCCTTGCATGAGCAATTGGCTGCAAAGGGCATTGAAATCACGCTGAAAGAGGTCGGTTGCTTCGGTCTCTGTCATCGCGAGCCGATGATGGATGTGAAGCTCCCCGGTCGCCCACGCGTTTGTTTCGATGCAGTGGACGTGAAGAAGGCTAAGGAGATCATCGAGCGCTACGTCATCAATAATGACCTGCCCGCCGATTACTCCATGGGCTATATTAAATCTGCTGATGCTAAATCCGACAGCCCGGAATATCAGGCGTTACCGAATCTCTATGACATGCCGCTCCTCGCCAAGCAGCCACGCAACGTACTGCAGAACTGCGGTATTATCGACCCGAACTCACTGGCGGAGTATGTGGCCCGTGGTGGCTACGTCGCGCTGACAAAAGCCCTGAACGCGGGCGATAATGGCAAGCTGGTGATTAACGAAGTCGATGCCTCCGGCCTGCGCGGACGTGGGGGCGGAGGATTCCCGACCGGCCGCAAGTGGAGCATGGCACGCGCCCAGGAGCGCACTCCGAAATATCTGGTATGCAACGCCGACGAAGGCGATCCGGGTGCCTTCATGGATCGTTCGGTGCTCGAAGGCGATCCGCACCGCGTCATCGAAGGTATGATGTTGGCCGCGCTAGCTATCGGCGCTGACCACGGCTACATCTACTGCCGCGCGGAATATCCGCTGGCTATCAAGCGGCTGGAACATTCTATCGAGGTACTCGAATCCATCGGATTGCTCGGGGATAACATCCTCGGTTCAGGTTTTAACTTCCACATGAAGTTAAAGAAGGGTGCCGGCGCATTCGTCTGCGGTGAAGAGACGGCATTGATGGCCTCTATTGAAGGCAAACGTGGTATGCCAAAAGTCCGCCCGCCATACCCGGTGCAGAGTGGTCTCTGGGGCCAGCCGACGTGTATCAACAATGTAGAGACCTTCGCCAACGTTCCCTCTATTGTCGCCAACGGTGGTGCCTGGTTCGCCAGCGTGGGGACGCAGAAGTCGAAAGGTACGAAAGTATTCGCCCTCACCGGCAAGATCGCCAAGGGTGGTCTGGTAGAAGTCCCCATGGGCATGACGCTGCGCGAGGTTATCTTTGAAGTCGGCGGTGGCATTCTGGATGCCCGTCCATTCAAAGCGGTGCAGATCGGTGGCCCTTCCGGCGGCTGTATCCCCGAGTATTTGCTGGATACCCCGGTCGATTACGACAACCTGATCCAGGTAGGCGCGATGATGGGCTCCGGCGGTATGGTGGTGATGGATGACCAGACCTGTATGGTGGATCTGGCGCGTTTCTTCATGGAATTCATCCGCAACGAGAGCTGTGGCAAGTGCATCCCCTGCCGCGAAGGCACGACGCGTATGCTGGAGATCCTGGAGCGTATCGTCCGCCCATACTCCGATGAAGATCCGACGGCGACTATTCAGCGCTTCAAGTCAATCACCGCGCTGGAGGAGTTGGCACCGGTGATCAAGGACACTGCTCTTTGTGGATTAGGGATGACGGCACCGAATCCGGTACTGGCTACGCTACGTTATTTCCGCGATGAGTACGAGGCGCATGTATACGAGCGCAAATGCCCGGCGGGCGCGTGTCGTTCACTGCTGACATTCACTATCGATGAAGATAAATGCGTCGGCTGTACCATGTGCGCGAAGAACTGCCCGGCAAACTGTATCTCCGGTTCAGTGAAGAAACCGCATGTCATCAATAATGACGCCTGCCTGCATTGCGGCGTGTGTCTGGATACCTGCCGCTTTGGCGCAGTGGTTGCTGAGTAAGCGCCGAATAAACTGGGAGTACAGAAATGCCTGATACTATTAACCTGACCATAAATGATAAAAAAGTAACCGCCCAAGCGGGGCAGACGCTGCTGCAGGTATGCCGTGAGCAGGGGCTGGATATTCCGACTCTGTGTTACCTGGAAGACCTGTTCCCCTCCGGTGCCTGCCGTATGTGTGTGGTAGAATTAGAAGGAGCACGCGGCCTGGTTCCCAGCTGCGCCTTCCCGGCTGCTGAAGGGCAGGTAGTGCATACGCATAGCCCACGTGCTCGCAAAGCGCGTAAGACTATCGTAGAGCTGCTGCTGGCAAATCACCCGCAGGAGTGCCTCACATGTGTACGCAGTGAGAACTGTGGGCTGCAGAGCCTGGCGCATGATTTGGGAGTTCGCGAGATCCGCTATGAAGGCGCACGTCGTGAACATCCCATCGACGCCTCATCGGTGGCGCTGGTACGTGACCCAGAGAAGTGCATCCTCTGTGGACGTTGTGTGCGTGTCTGTGAGGAGATTCAGGGCGTATCCGCCATCGACTTCACGCGCCGTGGTTTCCAGACGGTTATCGAGCCAGCTTTCGGCACCAGTCTCACCGACACCGCCTGTGTTAATTGCGGACAGTGTATCCTCGTTTGCCCGACCGGCGCATTGCGCGAACAGAGCGAGCTGAAGGAAGTCTGGGACGCTATCAATGACCCGGACAAAATTGTGCTGGTGCAGGTCGCCCCGGCAATCCGTGCCACCATCGGTGAAGAGTTCGGTATGCAACCCGGCACACTAGTCACCGGCAAGCTAGCTGCGGCGCTACGCCGCATCGGCTTTGATAAGATATTCGATACTGACGTCGCCGCTGACCTCACCATCATGGAAGAGGGGAGTGAGTTAGTACAGCGCCTGACCACCGGTAATATGCCACTACCGATGATCACCTCCTGTTCGCCAGGCTGGGTGAAGTATATCGAGCACTTCTATCCTGAGATGATCGACCATCTCTCTACCGCGAAGTCCCCGCATATGATGCTCGGAACCTTGCTGAAGACCTATTATGCCGAGAAGAACAATATTGACCCGGAGAAGATCGTCGTCGTTTCTATTATGCCCTGTACTGCGAAGAAATACGAGGTACAGCGCCCCGAGATGAACGATAGCGGTTTCCAGGATGTCGACTTCGTGCTCACCACGCGGGAGACCGCCCGCCTCATCAAGTTGGCGGGGATCAAGTTTGAGAACCTGCCGGATGAGAAATTCGACGAAGCCTTCGGCACAGCTTCAGGCGCAGGTGTGATTTTTGCCGCCACTGGCGGCGTGATGGAAGCAGCATTGCGCACCGCACAGTTCATGCTCACCCAGCCGGATGGTGTCGCTACCGAACAGGTTACAAGCGAAATGCTGAAGAAAGTGAACTTCAGCGCTGTACGCGGTCTGGTAGGAGTGAAGGAAGCGGAAGTTGATCTGAATGGTATCAAGTTGAAGGTCGCGGTGGCGAATGGCCTGACTAACGCTCGCACGCTGGTAGACCAGATCGTCGCCGGCACCAGCCCATATCAGTTCATCGAAATCATGGGCTGTCCGGGCGGTTGCATCGGCGGGGGTGGGGGACCGATTCCCACTACCACCGAGATTCGCAAGAAACGCATCGCAGCGATCTATACTGAAGATGAGAACCTGCCGTTGCGCGCCTCGCACGACAACCCGATTATCAAGGAACTCTACGCGACCTACCTCGGCAAGCCGTTGGGCGAGAAGTCGCATCATTTATTGCACACCAGCTATACCAAGCGTGGACTGTAACGCACACGCAGGAGGAACGAATATGCATACATCTGAACCTATGTCTGGAACAATACTGCTGGTAGATCGTGCAGAGCGCATCGCACAGGAGACTAAAGCGCTGGAAGATGCCGGCTATATAGTGATCTCCGCCACTTCAATCGATGAAGGGATGAAGATGACACTGGAGCAGAAGCCCAGTATGATCATCTCGGAGGTCATGCTGGATAAACCGGATGATGGCTTTGTCTTCGCTTATCGCTTGAAGAAAAATGAAGCTACAGCGCATATCCCATTGATGTTGCTGAGTAGCGTGTTTCAGAAAACCGGTAAGGTCTTTGATCTGAACAGCCCGGAATCGCGCCAGTGGATTAAAGCGGAAGAGTATCTGGATCGCCCGGTAACCACCGAGCGCCTGATCATGCGCCTGCAGGAGATGATGAGTCATCAGCATGATCATAAACCAGTGGTAGTTCGCTAGTAGCTACTGTAAATATGAATGTAAGAAAGAGACGACACTTTTTTAGTGTCGTCTCTTTTTGTCACAATTATTTCCCAACAATTATTTTTAATAGCGCTATACTCAGAAGGAACTAATTACGTAAATAATAGGAGTAGTTCTCATAATTCTCAACATTTTAAATTGTACTATAAATTCTACAATAAGAGACTTGACAAGGAGTGACTCAAGTATTAAGCTAAGCACAGATTTATCAGCGCACTGCCGTTATTGACGATAGTGTGGATAAAGATATTAGGAGGAAAAGAAAATGGGAAAAGTAATAGGTATCGACTTGGGGACGACTAACTCGGTAGTGGCGGTGATGGAAGGCGGTGAGCCTACCGTTATCACGAACTCAGAGGGTAGTCGTATCACCCCTTCTGTGGTGGCCTTCACCAAGAATGGCGAGCGCCTGGTGGGGCAGCCGGCGAAACGCCAGGCGACCATCAATTCGGAGAATACCGTCTTCTCCATCAAGCGCTTCGTTGGCCGTCGTTATGACGAAGTAGCCACCGAGCGTGGGATGGTTCCGTATAAGGTACAGGCCGGCACTGGCGGGATAGCTTCAGTTGAGGTGATGGGCAAATCATACACCCCGGAAGAGATTTCCGCCATGATCCTACAGAAGCTGAAAGCTGATGCAGAGACCTATCTGGGCGAGAAAGTTGACTCCGCAGTTATCACGGTGCCGGCATATTTCAATGACGCACAGCGCCATGCCACTAAGACCGCGGGCGAAATCGCCGGGTTGAACGTCCTGCGTATCATCAACGAGCCGACCGCTGCCTCACTGGCCTATGGGCTGGATAAGAAAGCCGATGAGAAGATCCTCATCTGGGACCTAGGCGGCGGTACCTTCGACGTCTCCGTGCTGGAAGTTGGCGATGGCGTATTTGAAGTGCGTTCAACCAATGGCGACACCCACCTGGGTGGCGATGACTGGGACGAGCGCATCGTGAACTGGCTGGCCGATGAATTCAAGAAGACGCAGGGCATTGACCTGCGCCAGGATCGCCAGGCATTGCAACGCCTGCGTGAAGCATCAGAGAAGGCCAAGGTCGAGCTATCCAGTATGGTGCAGACGACCATTAACTTGCCGTTTGTATCAGCAGACGCGAATGGGCCAAAGCATCTGGATATGGCGCTCACCCGTGCTAAATTCGAGGATCTAACCCGTGACCTGGTAGCACGCATGGAAGGGCCATTCCATAAAGCCTTGAAGGATGCCGGCTTGACGGTAAATGATCTGGATGAAGTTATCATGGTCGGCGGTTCTACCCGTATGCCGATGACAGTAGAATTAGCGCGCAAACTGGCGGGCAAAGAGCCTCACCGTGGCGTGAACCCGGACGAAGTGGTGGCAGTGGGCGCAGCTATTCAGGGTTCCGTGCTGGCGGGCGAGACCACGGGCATTGTACTGCTCGACGTGACTCCGCTGACGCTGGGCATCGAGACTGCTGGTGGCATCTTCACACGAATGATTGATCGCAACACCACTATCCCGACACGCAAATCCGAGACCTTCACCACCTATGCTGACTATCAGCCGGCGGTGACGATCAAGGTCTTCCAGGGCGAGCGCGAGATGGCGAGTGAGAACAAGCAACTTGGTACTTTCGACCTGACCGGTATCCCGACGGCACCGCGTGGCGTGCCGAAAATCGAAGTAACCTTCGATATCGACGCCAACGGCATTGTCAATGTAAGCGCCAAAGACCAGGCAACTGGCCGCCAGCAGAATATTACCATCACTGGCTCCAGCACGCTGGATAAGTCGGAAGTAGATCGTATGGTGAGTGATGCGCAGGCGCATGCGGAAGAAGACAAGCGCATGAAGGAAGTGATTGAAACGCGGAACCATGCGGATTCGCTTGCTTATCAGGTAGAGAAGCAGATCACCGACCTGGGTGACAAGATCACTGCGGAAGATAAGGAAACGTTGGAGCTGGGCGTGAAGGAATTACGCGAAGCCTCTGCCGGGGAAGATATGGAGAAGATCCGCACCAGTATGGATAGCCTGCAGAAGAAGATGGGCGAAGTCTCCCAGCGTGTCTACGAGGCTACTGGTGCACAACCAGGAGCTGAAGGTGAGCAGCCGGAAGCCGGAACGCCGCCACCGCCGGGTGGCGACGACGTAATTGATGCCGATTTCAAAGAGACGAAATAACTGATAGGAAGTGAGCGGCTCGTAAGGGCCGCTCATACTTCTCAAGATAACCGATAGGTGAGCAAAAATGGCAACGAAAGATTATTATACGAAATTAGGGGTGAGTAAAACAGCGACGGAAAAAGAGATAAAATCCGCCTATCGAAAACTCGCGCGTAAACATCACCCGGATGTTAATCCCGGTGACAAATCCGCCGAGGAAAAATTCAAAGAGATAGCAGAAGCATACGAAGTACTTTCAGATACGAAGAAACGCAAGGATTATGATGAATACAGCCACCTGGGTGGCGATACCTGGAAACATGCCAGCGACCCCGGATTTCGTGCCAATATGGGGCAGGGTGGGGGATTCCCCGGTGGTTTTCAGCAGGGGGGCAATTTCAGCACCGCCGACATGGGTGGCATGGGTGGCATGGGCGGTATGGAGGACATCCTCTCGCAGTTCCTTGGTGGCGGTGGTCGTCGTGGAGGGGGTAGCCCATTCTCGCGCCAGCAGATGCAGGTGCGCGGTGAGGATTCAGAGGTAGAAGTGCCGATCACCTTGCAGGAAGCCTACAAAGGTACTGAGCGCGTCCTGAACCTGACCACGCATGAAGTTTGCCCCAGTTGTCATGGAAATGGCGGGGCATTATCGCAGCATTGTAATACTTGTGGCGGGCTAGGCAACCTCACCCAGCCGAAATCATTGACGGTGACTATCCCGCGTGGGGTGAAAGACGGTTCGCGTATCCGCCTCTCCGGGAAAGGAAATCTGGGGGAAAATGGCGGGGCGTCAGGCGACTTATATCTGATTCCGCGTGTGCAAAAGAATAATAAATTCGAGCGCAAAGAGAACGATTTGTATGTAGATGTGGCGGTGGACTACCCCACAGCGGCGCTGGGGGGTGAGATTACTGTCCCCACCATGGAAGGATCAGTGACGATGACCGTCCCGGCTGGTGCATCCAGTGGCCAGTCGCTACGCTTGCGCGGCAAAGGAATGCCGCACCTGCGCGGAGAGTCTTTTGGCGACCTGTATGCCAAGTTGCGCGTAACTGTGCCCAAGGATCTGTCCCCGCGCGAAATTGAGTTGATTAAGGAATTGCGCGATATTCGCAGCGCGGCAACTGGAGGCTAATATGGCAGACCGGTATCAACCAGTATATCTGATATCTGTAGTGGCGAAATTATTAGAGGTACATCCGCAGACACTGCGCATGTACGAACGGCAGGGGTTCATTCGCCCGTCACGGCGCGGGCATATTCGCCTCTATTGTGATGCTGATATCGAGCGGCTACAGCAGATTCAACGTTTTAAGGAAGAGATGGGGGTGAATCTGGCGGGTATTGAAGTGATATTGCACATGCTGGATAGAATGGAAGAAATGCAAAAAGAAGTGGATGAGATTCGTGAACGCGCGAAACGCCGTCTGACGAAACTCACCGAGGATAGATAGCTGATGGAAGACGAAGCTGAAATAACAGGGAAATTATATGTGATAGCAACCCCCATTGGAAATATGGAGGATATCACGTTGCGCGCGTTGCGGATATTGGCAGAGATAGAGGTGTTGGCCAGTGAGGACACACGTCATACACGACAGATATTTGTACGAAATAACATAGCATTGCCCCCGTTGTATTTCCCGTATCATGAGAGAAATGAAGGAAGTGCGGCAGTCCGCATATTGAGCCTGCTGGCGGAAGGGAAGCAGGTGGGGCTGACGAGTAACGCCGGGTACCCGGGGATCAGCGATCCGGGCTATGTAATCATCAGCAAAGCCATTGAGCAGGGATACCTGGTGGAGGTGATCCCCGGTGCATCTACAGTGCCGATAGCATTATTGAAGTCAGGATTATCGACATCATCATACACATTTAAAGGATTCCCACCGCGCAAGCCGGGGAAACGCGGTACTTTCATCGCCATGGAGCGTGACTTGCCGCATACGATGATCTATTTTGAATCGCCGCACCGCGTCGGCGTATTTCTGCAGCAGGCACATGAAGTACTGGGGAACCGGCAGGCTGCGGTCTGCGTGGAGTTGACCAAGGTGTTTGAGCAGGTGACACGCGGCTATCTGGGAGACCTGGCGGAGAAATTCGCCACTGCAAAGATAAAGGGAGAAGTAGCGGTGGTGATCGCCGGGAACAACCCCAAATTTGCTAAAGACGAAGATGACGACGATGATGAGAAATAACCTAGTTCGTCATACGATAGAGTGGGCGAAACTCGGAAGTGGAGGTGTAATATGCCCATGGAGCCAAAATTTACAGAAAAAGCGCTAGAAGCGCTGCAAATAACGCAGGCAGTTTTACAGCGATTTCATCATACCCAGATGGATGCCGACCATCTGCTGCTGGCGATGCTGGAGCAGCCGGATGGCACGGTGCTGAAGATCGTGCAGCAGATAGGGGTCGACCATATCGATCTGGCGAACGCTGTGAGTGATAAGCTGACGCAACAGCCCAAGGTGCAGGGCAGCGTGGCAATGCAGGTGTATCTGACACCAGCCATGCAGCGGATAATGAACGAACTCTGCTGGGCAGTGGCCGACCGCATGAAAGACGAATACGTTGCCACCGAGCATTTGCTGCTGGCTATCATAGAAGAAGGTACCACAAATGCGGCGAAGATATTGCAGAAATTCAATGTCACTCACGAAGCGATAGAGCAGGCGCTGGTAGCAATTCGCGGCAATACCCGCGTTACCGGGCGTGGGGCCGAGGGGCAATATCAGGTACTGCAGAAATACAGCCGTGACCTGACACAGCTGGCGCGCGATGGGAAACTGGACCCGGTAATTGGGCGTGATGAGGAGATCAACCGCGTCATCGAAATCCTTAGCCGGCGCACGAAAAACAACCCCGCGCTCATCGGAGAGCCTGGCGTGGGCAAGACCGCCATCGTCGATGGTTTGGCGCTGGCGATTATCGAGAATCGCGTGCCGCAGACGCTGAAGAACAAGCGCGTTATTGCATTAGACCTATCCAGTATGGTAGCCGGATCGAAATTCCGCGGCGAGTTCGAGGAGCGCATGCAGGCGGTGATGGACGAGATCCGCAAATCGAAGGGCGAGATAGTGCTCTTTATCGATGAATTGCACACTGTCGTCGGGGCGGGCGCTGCCGAGGGGGCTATTGACGCCAGCAACATGATGAAACCGGCGTTGGCGCGCGGTGAGCTGCAATGCATCGGCGCGACCACGCTGGACGAGTACCGCAAACATATCGAGAAAGACCCGGCGCTGGAGCGGCGTTTCCAATCAGTGCTGGTAGAGGAACCGAGTATCAGCGCTACCATAGAGATATTGCAGGGGCTGCAGGAGCGTTATGAGAAGCATCACGAGGTCACTTACACCCCGGAGGCGATTGCAGCCTGTGTGACACTTTCGGCGCGGTATCTCACCGAGCGCTTCCTCCCCGACAAAGCTATCGACTTATTGGATGAGGCGGGTGCGCGCAAGCATATCCGGGCGATCTTCATCCCCAAGGATGTCCGTGAACTGGAAAAACAGATCATGGAGCTGGAGAACCAGCGTGACGAAGCCGCGCTGAAGCAGGAGTATCAGGAGGCAGCACGGGTGCAGCAGGAAGTAGCCCGCTTGCGTGCCATTGTGGAAGAGAAAGAGCAGAACCAGCCGATTGTAGAGCCGGTGGTAGATGAGGAAGATATTGCGCAATTGGTAGCCCGCAGCACGGGCATCCCGGTGACGCGCATGTTCGAGGAAGAGGCCGCCCGCTTGCTCAATATGGAGGAAGAGCTGCACAAGCGTCTGGTAGACCAACAGCATGCTGTGCAGGTGGTCAGCGAGGCCATACGTCGCGCCCGCGCGGGGCTGAAAGACCCGAAACGCCCGATAGGCAGCTTCATCTTCATGGGGCCGACGGGGGTGGGCAAAACAGAGCTGGCCCGCACACTGGCAAACTACCTGTTTGAGGATGAGGACGCACTTATTCGCGTGGATATGTCGGAATATATGGAGAAGCATTCCGTCTCGCGCCTTATCGGTGCACCTCCGGGCTATGTGGGCTTCGATGAGGGCGGGCAACTGACGGAGCAGGTTCGCCGGCGGCCATATCGTGTAATATTATTTGATGAGATCGAGAAAGCGCACCCGGATGTCTTCAATATCCTGTTGCAGATACTGGAGGATGGCCGGCTGACGGACAACATGGGACGCACGGTGAACTTCCGCAATACCATCATCATTATGACGAGCAACGTCGGCAGTCGTCATGTGCTCGGGCAAAAGGGGCCGAGTATCGGTTTCAATGTCGGCGAGGATAAAGTGACATCGGAGAGCTATGAGACGATGCAGAAACGCTCGCAGGAGGAACTGCAGCACATCTTCCGCCCGGAGTTGCTCAACCGTATCGATGAGATCGTCGTCTTCCTGCCCTTGAGCCTGGAAGATATGGAGAAGATCGTCGACCTGCTGATGGAAAAAGTGCGCAAGAGTATGAAGGATCGTGGCATCTCGCTGGCGATAACCGAAGCAGCGCGGAAACGACTGGCACTGGACGGCTATGACCCCGCCTACGGTGCCCGCCCGCTGCGCCGGGTGATCCAGCGCCAGGTGGAAAACCTGCTCTCCACCGGTATCCTCAATGGTACTTTCATCACCGGGATGACGGCGGTGATAGATGAGGTTGAGGGGAAAATTGTGGTGAGATCGGAGTAGTTTTGCGAGGGATATTGCTGTGAGAAAGGGGTTCACCCTGGTTGAGATACTCGTGGTGATTGCGATAATCGCTGTGCTGGGGTCGATCCTGCTTCCCATCTTCAGCAAGGCGCGGGAGAAAGCGCGGCAGACGCAGTGCAGCAATAATCAACGGCAAATTGCCCTGGCGATAATGTTTTATGCGCAGGAACATGAGGAGCGGTTGCCGTGGTCAGCTACCTGCTGGCAGGATATTCGCCTTGCATCAGCGGTATCCCCGGATAGTGTTGCACTGCTACAAAGCAAAGCAGATGTGAAAAAATGCCCCGATTATGCGCGTGCTAACGGCTATGGCTACAATAATATGCTTTCTGGCAGAGCACTGGGGAGTGGAGAGATTGTAGATGTTACGGCGATACTCGCTACAGCGGATTGCGTGGCGAAGCAGAATATCATTTTTGTCACCGGGGATATTGACTTCAGCCGACACAACGGCAAGGTGATCAGCAGTTACCTCGATGGCCATGCCGGGATTACCGGCTGGGGGATCAATCCAAATCCGGCGATGGTGATCCCGGCAGATATTCCGACATTAGCTGAAGCGCCGACGTCAGTGATGATAGGCACCAGAGAAACGTTTTTCAGCGACACGCCTGTCGTTTGGAGTGTAGATGGGAATGGCACGGTTGATCCGTCAGTAGCCAGCTATACCGCGACGGTTACCTTCACCAGTGGCCCAAGCTGCCAGGTAACTGCCGGGAGTGATTCCCGGCAGTTCAATGTGGTAATTATCGACTGGTAACACCGACCATCTCACGTGCCGCGATGCGGATAGCATCCAGTTTATAGCCGCGATTTCTCCGGGTGACTCCTACCAGATCTTGCACGTGGGCGTGCCCCTGTTGGATAAACCGTTCCATCAACGTCAAGCAACTCAGCGTGCCAT
>JBBQQW010000037.1:0-16900 GCA_038215455.1 Armatimonadota bacterium | reverse complement strand
GGCGTAATAGTCGCCCTCACCGGCAAAAAGCCCGAGGAGATGACCGAAACCGACTACCTCACCGCACTGCAAGAGCTGGGCTGGAAGCCGAATGTGGTGCGATTGCAGGGGTAGGTAAATATTTCACCCCGAAGGGGTGATGCCATACTCGGGTTTGCGCTGTCAATGTGGTACCGACCCCATTGACACTGATGATTTTCCGTGCTAATCTTTTTATATCTATAGTAAATAGATGATGCCCGCAGGTTTGGTATCACCTCGAATAAATGTTGAAAGGATGTGACTATGAAAATCTACCTGTGTTTGCTGGTGCTGGCCACCACATTCCTCACCTCACCCATCTGGGCATTGCCGAATGCTGATGCTAGGTACAATGTACTTGAGATGAATAAGAATATTTTGGACTTAAAAAGCCCTGATGAGAATGTTCGACTTCAAGCATCAAATTATTTCGATGATAACCCTGCCATTCCGGATGCGTATCCAGCGATATTAGATGCGCTTAATACAGACAAGTCGATTGCTGTTAGAGGAAATCTGGTGATGGCAATATCACATTATAAAGATGAAAATTCAATTCCAGCAATTAAGAAGTTCTTAAACGACTGTACTGGGGTAAAGGGTGATAATAGCAATGAAATATATACCGGATTTTTGGGATTAACACTAATAGGAGGAGATGAAGCCAATGAGGTTGTTGAGAGAGGTATTGCATCGGACGATATTAGATTTAAAAATAGTGCTATAGGAATTTGGGGATATTACAAAAAAGATATCGCCAAAATTGCCCCATTCTTAACGGACAAAGAAAAAAGTACCAGAATTGTTGTTATTCAGTGCATGGGTAAAATTGGTACACCTGAAGCCTTCGATCGTCTGCAGCCCCTCCTCGCTCAAAAAGCAGACATCGATATATACAATGCTATCCTAGCGGCGATGTCTACCATCAAAGACGACCGCGCCACAGATGCGATTATCAGAGCCATGAGTGATGACAACCCCGCTATCCGCTTGAGCGCCATTAATCACCTTCCCTACGGGAAAAATGACAAGGTGGTGGCAGCTTTGATTAAAGCGCTGAAGGACACCAGCGTCGGCGTGCGCGCCGGGGCGGCGAAGGCGTTGGGAACGGAGGCATTCGTGGACAAAACGGCATTCCAACCCCTTCTCGATGCGTTAGCTGACGAAGCGGGCGTTGTATCGGCCAGCGTGGCGCTGTCGCTGGGGGCGTATAAAGACAAAGACGCTATCAAGCCGTTGCAACTGGCGCTGCGCAATGATTACAACCTGACACGCAGCAACGCGATTCTATCACTATTTGCCATCGGCGGCGACGAAGTGATGGACATTATCGGCAAAGCCATGAGCCGAGAGCTGGACCACAAAGTCCTCTCCTCGTTGATTTACGTGATGAAGAAGATGAAAACCGACAAGGTAGCCGCTTCCCAGTACATAGGTGTGGCAATTAAGAACTCCAAAGAAGACAATGACAAACTCTTCAACGAAGGCCACTCTGCTCAAATCCAATTAGGCGGAAGGCCAAAACCGCCGACACCAGCGGTGGAGTAATAAAATAGCCAACATCCCTTTCCATCACCCCTTCGGGGTGAGACATTATTTATCGCTGTAATCCCCAGGGCTTACGCCCTGGGCTATATTCCGCCACCCCTTCGGGGTGTTAACGGGCCAATGCGGAGATTGGCGTTCCCAGGGGCGTGGGCACCGGTCTATAATTTCGCCCTCACCGGCAAAAAGCCCACAGAGATGAATAATTTGAGCGGTTAGAGATGCACGATCAAGGTTGAACGGGTTATTTCAACGAACGAATTACTGGCAAATGCTTCGGCAATCTTAATAATATTATCCAATAATAGTTGTTCAAGTTCTGCATTTTTGATATTCCCTGTGGATATGAGTAGCAATTTATTCGGATGCCGATATAGCATGAATGAGTCTACAAAATCCGCATCTTTCGTCACAATGATGCGATTATCATCATTTGCCAGAGCAAGGAGGGATTCGTCCGAAGTACGATTTCCCATAGAAAGATCTAGTGTATGCAGACAATCGTAACCTGCCTCCCGAAAACGATAGGCTATTCGTCTCGGTAGCTGAGCATCAATTAACAGCTTCATGCAGCAAGTAACTCCACACGTTTGATCTGACTTAAGCGGGTGGCATAAGCGAAAACAGCGAGGAGGTCATCGGGCTCCAGGTCTGGGTAATCTGCCAGAATCTCGTCGCTGCTCATTCCAGAGCTGAATAATTCCAGTATGAACTCGACCGGATAACGCAGCCCGCGGACAGTGGGTTTTCCGTGACAGATCGCCGGGTCATTCGTAATGCGTGTCAGTAATTCTTCCATCATCCCTCCTCATCAGTCCATCTTGACTATTATACCATATGGAAACCGTCGCATCGCAACAGATATCCCAGAAAAATCGTTATTCTGTACCCTCCCCGTCCGGGCTTTCCGGCACCTCTACTACCAGCAGCTCCACCGTGCCGTCCTCCAGTGTCCGCTGGCGGCCAATGCGCGGGCTGTGCTTGGCGGGCATCCAGCGGGGGGGATCGGCGATTAGCTGAGTGGCGGTGTAGCCGGCGGCATCCAGCGTCTCCGCTGCCTCCGCCGGGTGGTATCCGATCACATTCGGCATCTCGGGCATTAGTTTTCCTCCATGCTGGTCAGCTCGCGGCGTAGCTCCAGCAGCGCCTGCTGCACGGCGCGCTGGCGGATGGTGGCGCGGTCGCCCCAGAGGTCGGCGCGGAGCGCACGGGGAGCCACGCCGGGGACGGCAATGCCGATGTACACGGTGCCCACCGGCTTCTCCGCGCTGCCACCACCGGGGCCAGCGACTCCGGTGATACTTATGCCGATATCCGCGCCGGTGACATACGTCGCGCCGGCGGCCATCTCGGTGGCCGTCTCCGCGCTCACCGCGCCATGCGCCTCCAAGGTGGCCGGGGAGACACCCAGGATTTTAATTTTCACCTCATTGCTGTAGCTGATGACGCCCCCCAGGAAATAGTCGCTGCTGCCCGGCACTGCCGTGATGCGCCCGCCCAGCAGGCCACCCGTGCAGGACTCCGCCACCGCCAGCGTCAGGCCGCGCGCACGCAGCGTGATGCCCAGCGCCTCCTCCAGCGTCTCCTCGTCCACGCCGTAGATATACTTGCCGGCGATATCGCGTATGCGCGCCTCCACCGGGGCGATGAGCGTGCGCGCCTCGACATCTGTGCCCGCGAGGGCGGTGATGCGAATGTGCACTTCGCCGGTCTTGGCATAGGGGGCGACGGTGGGGTTATCCTGCGCGTGGATGACGTCGCGCAGCTCCAGCTCCAGCGCACCCTCGCCGATGCCGACAAAACGCAGCGTGCGCGAGAAGATGATCTGGCCGCTACGCGCCTGCAGGTAGGGGGCGACGGTGGCGTGCCACATAGGGCCCATCTCATTCGGCGGGCCGGGGAGGACGATGGCGGTGCGGCCGTCCTTCTCTATCATAAATCCGGGGGCGGTGCCCACCGGGTTGGGGATCATCACCGCGCCGGCGGGCAGCATCGCCTGCTTCAGCTGGTTGGCCGTGAGCGTGCGCCCACGGCTGTGAAAGATCCCCTCCACAAACTCCTGCGCCTCCGGGAAAATCATCAGCGGTGCGCCCCACACCGCAGCGATACCCGCCGCGGTGATGTCGTCCTCGGTAGGCCCCAGCCCGCCCGTGCAGATGATGATATCCGAGCGGTCGTACCCGCGCTGCAGCTCCGCCCGCAGCCGCTCCGGGTTGTCGCCCACCGTGCTCTTATAGAAGAGCGGCACGCCCACCTCCGCCAGCCGCTGCGCGATAAACGCCGCGTTGGTATCCACAATCTGCCCCAGCAGCAGCTCCGTCCCAATAGAAAATATCTCCGCTCGCATCATCCACCTCCGTCAATGCTGTAATTATGCGGGGAATGGTGGGAAAAGACAATACGGTGCCGGAGTTCGTGCCATGGGCGTCCCGCCCATGAGAACGGGGTGGCGATTCCTCACACCACCCCCTAAAGGAGGTGGCTAACAACGGCAAGCACCCTGAAGGGCGCTGAACCATTTCTTTTGTAGCGCCCTTCAGGGTGCTTAATCTTACTTGTAGGCCATAGCCAGGATGGCGACGGCATATAGCCACGTTCTAAAGGGCGTGGTAAAGGATCGCAACCCCGTAGCATGGGCGGGACGCCCATACTACGGCCTAATAGGCTATTTCTCCCAGCTCGAATCCACCACCGCACTGGGGCGCTGGGTGATGAGCCAATCGGGGATGGGGCCGAGGTCGTAGCCTGCCTCCGGGACGAACAGACCGGTTTTGCCTTGTGAACGCTCCAGGTCGATATCACCGACGGTGAGGAGAACCTCTTCTTTACCATTGCGAGTCAGCTTTATCAGTGCCGTCTTCGCGTTGGCATCCTTGGGGGCATCAATGAAGATGATGCGGTCGGGAGCGGAGTTTGGCATCGTCACATTGACACCACCTGGGATAACACTCATCACCGGTGCTGTGCCAGCAGACGCCAGCGCAAAGGCGGAGATCATCTCAAATTTATCCGCCGCTGCCCGGGTGGAGACAGTTGCACCGTATGTTTGCTCAAACCCGACACCGGATTTATTTGCATGCCACCAGAATATTCTATCAGTAATGGTCGGCTGTGGCGATTTAACAAAAATCGAAATGGGAGTGGCATTGATTATCGGCGAACCTGCTGACTGCGATACGCCGGACGCGGTAGTATGGTAGTTGAGGATCGACTTCACCACCGGCCCACTAGCCTGGTCGAGGACTACAAAGTATGCGGCACCGCCCTTATTAGGATCCGGTTTGACCATTACCATGGTTCTGCGGTACACCAGTGGTTTATCCAGCGGATATACCGTGCCCTTATCCTGCGAAATTATTTCATTGGGGTATTGCGGCTCACTGCGTAGTCGGCTGCTCTCCACCTGCCCGACGGCAACATCGCCAGCGGTGCCAGTTTTGAACGCGATTAAGCGCTCATAGCCGTCCATATTGGCGAATTTCGCAGCTGGATCATTCGGCAGGAAGGACAAGCGGTTGTGCATCCACTCCTGCTCGGCGCGCGGGTTACTACCCGAGGCATGATCGACAATCTGCCCCTTTTGCAGCGCCGCGTAGTGAATGGAGAGCTGGTCGCCATGCATATTGGCACGGTTTGGCCCCGCCTTAAAGGCGAGGAACGACTCATTTACCGTGCCTGGCTGATCATGGAAGATCACTCCATAGCCCGGCAGCTCTTCCGTCTTGAGTGTGTTTATTGCCACATTAACGGAGAAATTCTTCGTCAACGCCTGAATTTGCGCGTCGGTCGGGATGTAGTCGGTATCGCCGCTGGCCAGCAGTACGCGGCTGAAATTACCCGGAACGGTGATGTGCAGCAGATAATTGGCGGCAGCGCGCAATTGTGGCCACTCATGCGGATCAAAGCCCAGATTGTCGCGGCAGACACTGGCCAGCTGGTCCCATTTCAGCATGATGAGGTAGGTATTACCGGGGCTGGTCTGCATTGCTCCACCGGGCATAGTGATAGTGTTGTCCAGCTCCGCACGTAGCAGTTTCTCTACGTTGGCGCAGATCTCTTTGAAATTCGCCTGCTCCTTCAACGAGACCGAACGCAGGATCATCAGGCGCACCATGTTCATGCTGTAGTTAGTCTGGATCGGTGACCAGTGGTTATTATACCCGCTGTAATAATCGGGGTCCTGCACGCTCTGGTACTCGCCCAGTGCCGCCAACGTCACCGGCGGGATGTTTTTCGCCTGTACCGCTGCCAGAATGTTATCCGCACGGGTGCGCAGCAAACCAGTAGGGTTGGCATCCTTGCCGGTGAAGGGAGAAAGCGGCAGGTAAGGTTTATTCGGATCACTGGTATCAGCAGGATTTGCTACCCATTTGCCGGCCAGATTATACTGGTTAGCCATCTTGTCCAGCGGTGCCACCGACATCAGATTCACCAGGTCAGTGGCTTTATCTACCAACGCCGCGCCCCCAGCGGTGAGGAGGAAGAAACGTCGTCCGTGCGTAGTCGGGCACATGAACTCGCCGGTGCCGGCACCCGACAACCGCAGCTGGATCAGATTATCATAGGGCCAATCCCACTTGCCCGCCCGCGCCGCCACAATGCCCACCACTTTTTTCGGCTGGGTGTACGTCGGCGCTTTCACGCCCGGTGTCACGGTAGCGGGCGGGGGTAGCGGATTGCTGTCACTTAGATAGGCAAACCAGCCGGCATCCACACCGGTGGTCCAGCGTGGCTGCAGCGATATCAGCGTCCTGCCGGTACGGGCATTCGGCTGGAAGGGCAGCAAGCGCACTGACTCATCCGTCACCGCACCTACGACCTTGGGGCCGGGGTAATCGGGCGCGCCTTTAGGCTTGCCGAAGCCTGATACCGGAGCGACCGGGGCACGAGCCGGGGTGGTATCCCAACGTGCCCAGCCGCGTACCAATGCCGCGGTAGGTGCCCAGCCAGCAGCGGCGGTGAAGGTCCAGGAATCACCGGGGGCCATCTGGTGCGCTTCCTCTACTGTGGCCGCCAGTTGGCCGGGAGCCAGGCGAATGTAGAAATCCGCCGTAGGGTCTTTGATGGCGTCAGTAGGCTCGAAGGTATAATGGAGTTTTACTTCGGCGAATAATTTGCCATCGCCCGCGACGGTAGCGGTGAACTCTTTCAGCTTTAACGCCGTCTGCCAGCTACTGCCACCCAGCAGGGCGCCAGTCCCCACTTTAATGCCTGTAATCGGGCCGGGGAGCGCACCTTCGACGGCTTTGGCGGGTAGCTTCACGGCGATGACGTCGTTATCCAGCGTTATCGCCGTATCATCCTGCGTCACTTTCACCAGTGGAGCTGCTACAGCTGTCGGGGTGCCATCGGTGGTCACCACATAGCTATGCTTCCCCCCGGTGGCGATGGTGGTGCACACCCAGATATTGGCACGCTTCACCGCCGTGCGCTCACCATCCAGCACCTCAATCTGCGTCGCGATCTCTTTGCCGTCCTCCGTCACCACCAGTTTGTCGGCGTCATATGGATCAGTAAAGGTGACCGGCAGCCGCATCAACTCATTGGTGTAGGAAAGCGCCACGTTATTGGTGAACGTCCACGTCTGCGTCTCCGCCACGGCCATCACCGCTGCCAGCACCAGCATCAACGTTAAAAACAGAATTTTTTTCATCTTTTCACTCCTAAATTATTCAGACACAAACAACGGCTGATTCTCTTGCCACTATGTATTATGACTTCCCAAGCGCATCAAATGTTCCTTTGATTATACGCATTTAAGGGGAGTTCTGTTGCATCTTTCATTTTTTGACGCAGGAGTATCGTTTTTAGCAACAAGCTGTCCTTACGTGCCTGGCCGTGAACGACCAGGCTGGGAGGCCTACGGCCAATCGCCCATTCGGGCGGGACGGGTAAGGGTAAGCGTTCCCGTCCGAAGGACGATCGGCGTAAGCCCACTAGCCCAGTCGTTCACGTCTGGGCGAACAGGACGGGTGCTAAAAACGATACTCCTGATTTTTGACGGTAGATGGCAGCCTCTTTTTCACTACCTGGTAACCACCGCGAAGCGGTGACGGAATATAGCTCAGGGCGTAAGCCCTGGGAATATTCCGCCACCACTCCGTGGTGAAATATTTTTTTAAATCGATGCCAGCATGTTACCAAAAAAAAACGCCGCCCCTGTTGCCTACTGGCCAGGGACGGCGTGCTACATTGATCGTTTAGATAACGCCCAATACACCACCGGTATCTGCCGGGGGCAGCGTTGGGGGCAACGGGGGCATTACGTTATCATCGGCGAAGCCTGATTTTAGCAATAACTCCACCACAGCGTCGTTGTTGGCGGCACGGGCGATGGCCAACGCGGTGTCGCCCTGATCGTTTTTCAACTCTTTCTTCAGGCCGGGCGCTTTCAGTATCTCTCCGGCGGTGGCCACGGTTCCTGACTTGGCGACTTCATGTAACGCCGTCCAACCTGCGTTGTCGGCTGAATTGACATCGGCACCCGCCGCCAGCAACAACGGGATGATATTGGTGGCGTTATTCTGTGCAGCGAACTGCAGTGGGGACACACCTTCGGCGGTTTTGAAGGAAACATTTGCTTTCATTTCGAGCAGGATGCGCGCCGTGGCCGTCGCCCGCTCTGGTGCTTCTGCGTAACTGGTGATGATATAGAAGAGCGGGGTTTTCCCCTCTGCATCTACAATGTCAGTTTTTGCTCCGTTATCGATCATCATTTTGATCACATCTACGGCAGCTGCTTTAACGGCGACGAGTAGCGGGGTCGCTCCCGCATCATCAACAGCTGTGAGATCGGCTTTGGCCCCCAGCAGCAGATTCACCACCTGCGCAGAGCCACTGGCGGCGGCCTCATGCAGCGGGGTACGCTTTTTCCTGTCCGCTACATTTACTGCGGCTCCATTCGCCAGCAGCACCTTCACCGTATCCACATTGCCAATCTTCGCCGCGTCATGTAGTGGGGTGACTCCTTCGTTATCGGCAGTATTCACCGTGGCTTTATTCGTCAGCAGATACGCCACTACATCGGCTTTGCCGGCGGAGGCGGCACCCTGTAGGGCGGTGACACCGTTGGCGGAGGGCTGGTTAATATCAACACCTTTGGTGGCTTCCACCAGCAGTTTCACCAGCGCAAGCGGGGCATTGGCCGCGGCATATTGCAGCGCGGTGATCCCTTCTGCAACGGTGCGGCTATTCACATCGATATTGGGATCTTTCAGCAGTGCTACCGCTGCTTCGGTGCTCCCATAGAGTGCGGCGATCTGCAGCGGAGTGATGCCATTGGCTCCGGGTGCATTCACATTCGCCCCCTTCGCCAGCAGCAGTTTCACTACCTCCGGGAAGTTCTTCGCCGCCGCTACATGGAGCGGGGTAAGGAGATCATCTCCGGCGGTAGCATTAATATCGGCATTATGCTCGAGCAGTGCGGTGACCATCGCCAGCTGCCCTGTCTGTGCTGCAGCATGTAACGCGGTCGATCTATCGGCAGTATTTCCAGAGTTGACATCGGCTTTGTTTTTGATGAGCGCAATTACCGCATCCACCCGGCCCGCGCGTGCGGCCAGGTAGAGTGGAGACGGAGTCTGGGTATCCACCGGTTCGACATCGGCACCCCGGGTGAGCAGATATTGCACCACCTTCCAGTGGCCCCCGGCAGCGGCCAGTGACAACGGGGTGTAGCCATCTTTGGTAACCGCCTTGATATCTGCGCCCTTTTCCAGCAGTAACGCGACTACATCCAGGTACCCACCGGCGGCGGCTTCATGCAGTGGGGTATATTCACGGGCGTTTTTTGTATCGAGATTATTCGCTAACGGGAAGGTGTCGAGCATCATCATCATGGCGGTGATGCGACCGCGAGATGCGGCGAAGTGCATCGGCGAGCTATCATCGATCATCGATTTCTGCGTGATAGCCGTCTCGCCGCGTTTGAAGAACATATCCAGCATGGTCAGATCGCCATCACGCGCGACGGCGAAGACATTCTGCCGTTTCCACATCTCTTCATCAGCGCAGAGGTATCTGAGTGTTTCGCCAGATTCCGGGTTTGTCAGCAAAAATTCGCGGGCTTCGCGCCAATATAAATTGAAGACCGGGCCTAACATACGAATATCGACGTAGGTCTGCCCATTGGCGTTATACGGTCGCACTGGCTGCGGGACCCAGTCGGAGACGTAGCTGCCACTGACCTGATCATAATGTGTCAGATAGGCTCCGGTGAAATCGCGGCGCATAACCAGGTGTCTAAAGAATTCGGTAGTCTCTCCAGATTTGTTGTCCGTTATTTTGGCTACCACCATACTCATGCGGACATCATTGCCCACCTCGGTGATACTAATCTTGAAATTATCGCGCAAGAATTTCAGCGAGACACTGGTGGTGTTATACTGTTTGATCAGCGCGATATCCGGAGTATTGTCACTGGTGGTTGTCGCCTCGGTCGCGTTTTTGAAATCCATCGCACCATTATTGTTCTGGCTATATTGGGTCACCCAGAGTTTACGGTGGTCGATTAACGGCAAGCCGAAGACCTGCGCCAACTGATGAATCGGCACGTAGACTCTGCCGTCATTGAAGACGAAGGGGCGTACCGGCTCATCTATCCAGGAAGCGTTATTCACGTAGGCATATGAAGCATCGGTGCGGAAGACGATGGAGTTCTTCGGATTATTGACGAAGTATTCCGTTTCGGTCTTTTTGCCGTAGCCACCACCCAGCCATGCCCCGATCTCATTCAACGAGACCAGCCCGGTATCGCCCCAGTCGAGGATTTCCCGCGGGCCTAGATCATAATTATCTTTGATGAACTTCCACGGAACATATAGCTCTTTTTTTGAAACGAAGGGAAGTATCGGTTGCGGGATAAAAGTGCCATTGGTATAAGAGTAAGGGATGTCGCGGCGCAACACCACCACTTTGCGCGTATCCTTGCGCGTATCCCGGATACTCGTCAGGTTATTCATGGAAAATGGAAACTCAAACGGCAACATGTTTTTCGGATCCGCCGGAGGAGTAACGGTGATATCAGCATCAAAATTCTTCTTCACCCATTCACGTGTGAAGAAAATTTCGCCATTATATAGCCGAATGCTGGGGGTCTTGGGGGTACCCAAATCCGGATCTACTTCATCCTGCGCCAGCACAATAGTGCATAGCAGCCCCAGGCAACATACTATTATCCAGAACCGTGACATGTGGCCTCCACCTTCCCGAAAATCGTTTCGGCATATGAAAACAGCTACGCATAACCCTTTGCCGATTATGCACTATATATCATACCGCAATTTCGCCATTTGGTGCTAATTATCCTCTTCTCAGGTGCTAATTAGCATAAGGATGCACCAGAAGCGACGATATCTGGTGATATATGGCACAATTTTGCCCACAGGTGGGGTATGCGATTACCATCACAATTAAAATATGATATACTATTCCGCGAGGTGAAATTGAAATTCGCGCTGTTGCGCGGAATAAAAACTTATGGACATACCACGTATACTGTCTTTGTTGGCGCTCACATTACTCCTGGTGGCCGTTAACGGTTTCTTTGTGGCGACGGAGTTCGCTATTATCAAGGTACGCTCCACGCGTATCAAGGAGTTGGCTGATGCCGGGAGTGCTTCAGCCCGTACGGTGCTCGGAATCCTGGAGCGGCTGGATGAGTTCCTTTCCTCGGTGCAGCTAGGCGTGACGTTATGCAGCCTGGGCCTGGGTTGGCTGGGTAAATCAGCTATCGAGGAACCGATTGCACAGTTGCTCAATATGACCGGCCTGCATGATCCTGCATTGGCCCAGCTGGCAAATACGCTCTCCTTCATCATCGCCTTCCTCATTATCACCTTCCTGGAGATCGTCTTCGGCGAGCTGGTGCCCAAATGGATGGCCATCAAACGCGCGGAGGCCATCGCCCTCGCTGCCGCTTACCCGATATCCTTTTTCTTCTGGCTCTTCAAGCCTTTCACCATGGTGCTGAATGCCTCCGCCAATGCGGTCTTTCATCTTTTTGGGATGAAACATGGCAGCCACGAGGAACTGGTACACTCGGAAGATGAGCTGCGCATGATAATCAGTGCCAGCGGCTGGGAAAAAGGCGGTACTATCCGCGAGACGCAGGCGGAGCTGCTGGATAATGTCTTCAATTTCGGCCACCGTATGGCACGCCAGGTGATGACCCACCGCACCGATATTCTCATGCTGGATGTGGTAGACACACTGGAGGAGAACGTCCTGCTAGCGCAGGAAGGCGGCAAAACACGCTACCCGGTGATACAGGAAGATATGGACAACGTCATCGGTTTTGTGCACACGAAAGACCTGTTCGCGCTCTATCAACGCGATCACGAGGGCGATATCCGCACCATTATCCGCGAGATACTGCTGGTGCCGGAGACCATCCGCGTCGATCTGCTGCTGCGTCAGCTACAACGCAAACGCCAGAATCTGGCGATCCTTATCGATGAATATGGCGGTACCAGCGGCCTGGTGACGGTATCTGACCTGCTGGAAGAGCTGGTAGGCGACCTGCCCGATGAATTTGAAGACCCCGAAGAAGAATGGGTAGTGCGCATCGACGAACACACCTGGACGGTGGACGGCCGCACCCCCATCAGCGATATGGAAGAGGTGCTCGGGCATGAACTCCCCTGCGAAGAAGCCTGCGACACCGTCGGCGGCTACGCCTTCTACGCCTTCGGCCGCATCCCCGCCGTCGGCGAGCAAATTAAAAAAGAAGGCATCAACCTGCGCGTCCTCAGCATGGACGGCCTGCGCGTAGACCGCGTGCAGATAGTTGCCACACCCGAAGCTTGAGGTAGATTGTAACATGAAAATTCGTTTGTAACATTGGTGATGTTACAAACGAATTTTTTGTGTTACAATTGGGCATATGGATAACTTGCTCGTAAAACTGGTGAACTACTTACAGGTGGCGCTGGGAATTTCGGTGGTCTCCGAACCCTGGCAGCTGCCGGTTGGTCTGCCTTTTTTTATGCGAAACAGCTATCTCTTCTTCAGCATCAAGTTACAGGATACACCATTATTACTCTTACAAGAAAAAGCGCCAGGGTCGCATACTCCGCTGAACATCAACAATAATATTGAGATGCTAAGGCAATACTGGGGCGGCGAGGTTGGATATCTGGGAGCGGCAATATCACCCTACATGCGCAAGCGAATGATAGAGCTTCACGTTCCATTTATCATACCCGGTAACCAGATGTACTTACCTGCATTAGGAATGGATCTGCAGGAGAATTATCGGATGCGCTTGCCGAAGGTGCTAACTTTCACTCCAGCTACGCAGGCGGTGGTATTGTATGCGCTGTATCATGAGGGCGAGCAACCCTTTACCCCTTCACTTCTGGCAAAGCGTATGGGTTATACTCGCATGACCATGGGACGGGCTTTCGATGAACTGCAGGCCGTAGGGATCGGCGAGAGCGTCACCAGCGGCAGGGAGCGCATGCTTCATCTCCCGCAGGGTAAACGATTACTATGGGAAAAAGCCGAGAAGTACTTGGTTGATCCGGTGGTAAAACAGCTATATCCTTCAACAATAAGTAACGAGAACCAGGGAATAACTGCGGGGATATCTGCATTAGCTTCATATAGTATGCTCGCCGCACCCCATAAACCTGTTTATGCCTTCGGCACCGCCCAGTGGAAAGATGCGCAGCATAATTTCGCCAGCACGACCGTTATTGCATATCCGGATGAACAGGAGTATAGCTGTGTGATAGAGTTGTGGAGTTACAACCCAGGATTATTTGCCAAAGCAGGCCTGGTTGATCCGTTCTCCCTCTATTTGCACCTTAAAGATGAGCCAGATGAGCGGGTTCAGTCTGCTCTGACAGCAATGATGGAGCAAACGCTATGGTAAAGGGTATCGATATCTTCGTCGACCATTTTCGTAACTATACTGACCGCTACGTGCTTATCGGTGGAACTGCTTGCACATTTCTCATGGAAGAGGCAGGCCTTGCATTTCGCGCTACTAAGGATGTTGATATTGTCCTTTGTGTTGAAACGCTCGATACTGAGTTTGTGCAGATATTTTGGGAATTCATCCACCTGGGTGGTTATCAGAACAGGCAGAAAAGTACGGAGAAAAGGTTGTTCTATCGGTTCCATCAACCGGATAATCGAGCGTTTCCTGCTATGCTGGAACTATTTTCACGTGTACCGGATGTGATAACAGTCCCTCCAGGAAGTCACTTGACTCCGATCCCCATTGACGAAGAGATTTCCAGTCTATCCGCCATATTATTGAATGAGGAATACTACCATCTTATCCACGCCGGAAAACGGGTGATTAGCGGTGTTTCGATTGTGGGGCATGAGTACTTGATTCCGCTTAAAGTACGCGCATGGCTTGAGCTGAATGAATTGCGACAGGCAGGGAAAGCGATACAAATGAATGATATCAACAAACATCGAAGTGACGTTTTTAGATTATTCCAGCTACTTGCACCTGAAACCCGGGTGGACTTGCCAGCGACTGTGCGTGCCGATATGATGCGGTTTATTAGTATCACCGAGGAAATGAATGTGGTAAATCTAGATAGTCTCGGAGTTCACGACACCTCCCTGGCAGAAGTCTGTGAGATTTTGCGGACAATTTATGGGGGCAAATATTAAGGGTTCTCGGCAGCAGAGGGATATGACCGTTCTCATGGGCGGGACGCCCATGGCACAGCAGGAGTATCGTTTTTAGCGACAAACTGTCCTTACGGGCCTGGCCGTGAACGGCCAGGCTGGAGGGCTTACGCCGAACGTCCTTCGGACGGGACGGTTAAGGTAGAGCGTACCCGCCCGAAGGGTGATCGGCGTAGCCCACTAGCCCAGTCCTTCAGGGCTGAGCGAAACGGCCGGGGCCTAGTCTCCTCGGGGTATTTCCTGAACAACTTGTAGAGCTAAAGGCACGTTGTTAATGCCGATAACGCTGCGAGGTCGTCCACTATCGTTGTAATTCACAGGATATAACTCTTTCTCGCTGGGATTGAAATCCCGGCTGCAGGGCATTAAAATGCCAGTCGTCCGCCTTCGCGGACTTTCTGACCCGAATGACAGCGCCCTTTAGGGTGCTTGCCGTTGTTAGCCACCTCCTTCAGGGGATGGTGATAGGGCCCCGTTCTCATGGGCGGGACGCCCATGGCACGGTTGCCCCCACTCTTTACACCTGCTAAAATATCCGGGTGAGTAATATTGATGTAGAGAATGAAGCTCCGGCTTCCAAAATGTCGAAATTCGGGACTGACCTTACCGTGGGGAGTATCCCGCGGCACTTGTTCCTGTTTTCCTTGCCACTGCTGGCGGGTAACTTCATCCAGGCGGCTTATTCGATAGTAAATCGCGTCTGGGTGGGGCGGTATCTGGGGCCGGATGATATTGCCGCTATCACCACCACCATGCAGTTGGCCTTCATCCTCATCGCAGTGGCGAACGGGGTGACTATCGCCGCCAATATCCTCATCTCGCAGTTTGTGGGGGCGAAAAACTGGGCGGGGGTGCATCGCGTGGTGCAGTCATCGGTGCTGGTGGTGGGGTTGCTCAGCCTATTGTTGCTGGGTATCGGGCAGTTGGTCACCGTGCCCTTGTTGCACGCCGTCAACACCCCGGCCACGGTATTTCCACTGGCGGAGGGGTATATGCGCCTCTTCGTCTGCACCTTCCCGCTCATCTTCCTCGGCTTTCTTTTCTCTTTCATGTTGCGCGGCGTGGGCGATTCTGTCACGCCGCTGATATTTCAATCGGTGGGCGTGGTGATCAATGCTGCGCTGGATCCACTCTTCATGCTGGGCTGGCTGGGCTTCCCCCGGTGCGGCCTCAATGGCACCATTTATGCCACTATTATCGCACAAACGCTCACGCTGGCGGCGTTTCTCAGCTATCTGCACTTCAAAAAACATCCCATCTCGCCGGACTGGCTGCACCTGCGCGCCGAGTGGGCTACCAGCAAGCTGATGCTCACCATCGGGTTGCCGGCGGCCACACAGCAGTTGCTTGTCTCGGTGGGCACCTCGGTGATGTTGCTCTTCATCAATGACTACGGCAAAGATGCCACCGCCGGCTTCGGAGCCGCCTCGATGATCGACATGGTGGCCTTCTTTATCGCCATGTCCTTCAGTATGGCCATCAGCAGCATCGCCGGGCAGAATATCGGGGCGCAGCGATACGACCGGGTGAAGCAGATCTTCTGGTGGGGCCTGCTCTTCAGCGGGGTGCTGGTGGGGATCACCTCCCTGTTGACGGTCTCTTTCCCAAATCAACTGATGAATTTGTTCGTTGATAACTCGAAGGAGATTAACGTCGCCGCGCACAATATCGGCGTCGGCTACCTGCAGATCGTCGGCTGGTCATACATCTTCTTCGCGGTGATGTTCGTCTGTGTGGGCATCATCAACGGTGCCGGGCACACCATGGTCACCACTATAATGACACTCTTCGGGCTGTGGATCGTGCGCATCCCGCTCGCCTGGTACCTCTCACATAGGTACCATGATGTACGGGCCATCTGGTATGCGCTAGCCTTCGGCTTCTTCGTCTCCATGACGTTGAGCCTCATCTACTACCTCAGCGGCATGTGGCGCAAATCCATCTTCAAGCCCAAAGGCCCGCCGATGAAACTCCCCGAGGCCGACGCCGCCACCGAGGGTATCGTCACTGGCGAAGTATGTGATGGCGCGGCGAATCGGTAGGTAGAGACAGAAGAACAATAGAATAGAATATGCCTTCGGCGATACGATGGGGGCGGGCTAGAATAACCTTGGAACTTAGAATCGCTGATGAAAAACTGACAGCGAGGAATTCCATAACCCAGCCCTGAAGGACTGGGCTGAAGGGCCTTCGGCGTAGCCCACAAGACCTGTCGTTTACAGCGGGGCGATAGGCTGGCGGGTACGAACACCGTAACCAACCTTGAAACTAGGAACTAGGAACCACTTTCGTAGAAGGAGGACAACCATGACTTTCACACTGCAGCGTGGAACGAATATATCGCACTGGCTTAGCCAGAGTAGCGGACGAGGTGAGGAGCGGCGAGCGTTCTTCACGCGGGATGACGTGCGGCGCATCGCGGATTTCGGCTTCGACCATATCCGGCTACCGATAGATGAGGAGCAGCTGTGGGATGAAGATGGCGAGACTATTCCGGAGGCGTGGGCGCTACTTCACGCGGGCATAGTGTGGGCACTGGATGCCGGGCTGGCGGTGATCGTAGATCTGCATATCCTGCGCAGCCATTATTTCAATAATACTACCGAGCCACGGCTGTACTCCGATACCGTTGAGCAGGCGAAGTTTGTGCGGCTGTGGCAACAGCTCTCGCAACAGCTGCACC
>JBBQQW010000036.1:0-16914 GCA_038215455.1 Armatimonadota bacterium | reverse complement strand
GAATATTGCAGGGCGTTTGATCTCAACTTCAGCAACCTGCTTTCTTTCAGGAAAGGTGAAGCACCGCATAGTGAAACGATCGGGCGAGGAATTCTTTTTGTCCAATTCCCCGATGCCGATATAGTCAATATAATGCGTATTGTCAGGTGACATCTTGAAATTTCTGCTTCTCTCGTATGGTATTAATGTGACTTTACCAGTAGATAGCTGATACATTTTAACGTCAGAAATTTTATTCTCACCCGCAGAAGTCGTATATTTACCACCGCTTTTTAGCATTATATCATCGGATAACCACCTCCAATCATTAAATGGTGGTTCATTTCGTTCGTCTTGATTTAACTGTGTCTTTGGCGCTGGAAAACTATCCCCTGTTGCTACATCAACAATCATAATATTTATTTCTGAATTTTTAATTCGATATTCAACTTTAGCGTATTTACCATGGGGGCTTAAGCTATATTCATGGATACCCTCATCAACATTCGCTACTGCATTATTATTATTGTAACTGTTAGTGTTTGTATTAAATTCAAACAAAGGCGCGAAGTACCCAATTACTAAACCTACGACGAGGAACCCGGCAATTATCTTCACAAAGCGAATCAGCCGATCGGTAACGTCCAGACGTACGGCAAATTTTGTAATTATTAAACCAGCCCACAATGCACCTATTGCAATTGACAATACCATCGCAATATACATGCTATTAGTTACCTTCGGTGGAATGCCAGATAATATGAAACGGAATACCAGCATCATTATCCCAGCAATAACCCCCATACCCGCGCCTATACCACCCAGTGTTAGGATACCACCGGCAAAGCTAGAGATAACCGGGGCACAGAGCGTGCCGACTAGGTAACAGACCGCACATGACCATACTACCAGCCATAGCCCGGCGAAGTTGTGTGATTCTATCAGCACCGAACGGTAGCCTTCCGGCCCAAATATGTAGAATAGCCCCACCGAGAGTAACGGCGCTAGCGCCAGCACCACTATACCGGGGATAATCTTGGCCAGCAACATATGCCACCAGGGAATTGGCCGTACAAAGACAAACTGCACTCGACCTGTCACCAGCTCGCTGCTGTAGCTACAGATAGCGGCGAGCAGCGCTAGCATCGCTGGTATCATATTAAGATAGCCATCTGGAGGAGAGGGAGTGTCAATATCTCCAGCGAAAAAGCTATACGCTGGTCGGAAAAGGGTGACTCCGATGAGCGCCAGCGCCCAGAGCAGGTGCAACCATCCGCGTTCGCGGGTCTCCTTCCAAAGTAATCTCATCATTTCATGTTCCTCACAGCCGGAAGCTCATATATACTTGTTGCCAACGAAGGGAAAGCTACCACATATTTTTTCTTTCGCGAAAAATAACTCGCCTGCTTCTCTTCCCAATTAACAAGCATATTCATTTCACTGTTAAAGTCCTTTGAATAGCCAACGATCATCTTTGCCCGTCCACTTTGTACATCAACCACCCATAGATCACCCGAATAGGTTCCAATAAATGATTCAACTAGAAAAAAGACGCGGTCACCACTATTATCAACTCCAGCCAGGTATCCTCCGCGGTTGGCCATCGGTATATCGGCGATCTTCATCACGCGGTTACTCTGTGGCTCCCAGCGCAATAACTGAGCATAGATTCCCCACTTTTTCCGTTGCAACAGCAGTACCCGCGAACCGTCATTATTTACCGCCATAGGGATAACTTCATTAGAAAATTTATGCGTTATTATTGTGTTATTCTGCACATTATCGCAAATCAACTTCGGCCCATTAGCTCCTAATTCTGAAGCCACATGAACTCTCAGGTTATAGCTGTATACTTCATTTCTATAATTATCATAGTTTGACTGATCCTTCGTAGCAAATTGATTTTGCAGTATAGCGATCTCTTCCGATTGTTTTGCCCAGAATTCTTTGCTTGGTAGAAGTACAGCAGAGGCCAATATTATGATGACGATAATACGCCCCAAGTTAAGCCATAATCTCTTTCGACAATATTCCCATACTATGATTGACACCACTATCCCTGTGACAAACCATGGCAAGAACACCACCGGAAGATTTTTACCACCGACATTATCTCCAAAGGCGGTGGAAAGTATATAAGCTGCCCCAAACATTATGCCGACTAAAATATTTGCCAGTCGACCGTTGAGGACAATCAATAGATGTGCCGTGAGCGATATCGCGACAAAAAAACTTATCCATCCAATTAAAGGAATATCTACATACATCCAATTTCCAGAGGTTTTCCATTCCATTACCCCCAATGACACCCCCATTAAAAGTGGAAGTAGTGCTGATATGATATAAGCAAACAGATACTCAAAAAAAGAGGGAATCGGGAACAATTGCTTCTTCACAGCATTGCCCGATTTGCTGTTGAAATCCCTGATACCTGCCTGCATAAAAAATAGTAGTGAGCAGATTCCCATGCAGAGAATCGGTAACGTTCCACGCAGTTCTTTATCAATTCGCGGTTCGACAAACGCACAAACCAACGGCAACCCGCACCCCACCACCAGGTACATCCAATTCTCGCGCCACTCGCGCCAGAGCAGTCGTATAAAAATCCCTTTGTTCATCATGCCTCCTCCGGTTTGCCTACCATGGCGACGAAGATGTCTTCCAGGCCGAGGTCGTGGACTTCTACGTCGGCGGGGTTTAGCTGCTGCACGGCGGCCAGGGTGGCGTCGCTGAAGTGCGAGACCAGCAGCGAGGGCTGGCGGCCGGCGTTCTCCTGCAGCAGGATGTGCGGGATGGTGTCGAGGGATTTGGGCGCTTCGGCGAAGGTCATGGTGATGCGGCGCACGCTCTCTTTCAGCTCCGCCAGCGGCGAGCACCAGATCATCTTGCCGGCGTCGATAATCCCCACCCAGTCCGCCACGCGCTCCACCTCATGCACGATGTGCGAGGAGAAGAAGACCGAGCGCCCCTCCTGTTGGATCAGCTCGATCACCCCCTCCAGGAAGTCGCGCCGCACCACCACGTCCAGCCCGGCGGTCGGCTCATCCAGGATGAGCAGCTCCGGCTTGTAGGCCATACTCAGCAGCAGCGCCAGCTTCGCCTCCTCGCCCCGGCTCAGGTGGCGGATCTTCGTCTCCGGGTCCAGCTCCAGCCGCGTGAGCAGCTCCGCCACAAAGGCGTCGTCCCAGCCGGGGTAGAACCCCTTGCAGTACCAGATGATCTCGCGCACCTTCATCCAGTCGTACATCTTCTGCCCGTCGCCCACATAGCCCACGCGCCGCTTGATCTCCAGCTCATCCTTCACCGGATCAAGCCCCAGCACCCGCGCCGTGCCACCGCTCTTCTCCAGCAGGTTGAGCAACATGCGGATGGTGGTGGTCTTCCCCGCGCCATTTTTACCCAGGAAAGCGAAAACGCTACCGCGCGGCACCTGCAAAGTGAGATTATCCACGGCCAACTTCTTGCCGAACCGGCGGGTCAGCCCCGCAGTTTCGATGACGTAATCATTACTCATGGTTTTTCGGCTCCTTCGATGATTAGTTTCAAATTCCAAATTCCAAATTGCAAGGCTGGTTTACGGGATTCTGCTTTATTCAGACCCCTTCGTGTCGGTAATTCGTGTGGCCAGAAGCTGTTGTACTTCGGCGGCGCTGGCCCCCAGGCGGTGCGCCTCCTGCAGTAGCTGGTCTATCGCCTGTTGCAATACCTCGCGGCGGAATTGTGCGCTTTGCTCCGGTGCCTGGGTGCCGATGTAGCTCCCGCGTCCGCGCTCGGTGACGATTATTCCCAGTTGCTCTAATTCACGGTACCCGCGTGCCACTGTCAGTGGGTTCACGCGCAACTGCGCCGCCAACTCACGCAGGGAGGGCAATAAATCCCCCGCCCGCAGCGCCCCGGTGGCCAGCGCGCGCTTCACCTGCGCAACAAGTTGCGCATATATCGGCGTGGCGCTGGTGATATCAACATCAAATCTCATAATACTACCTGACTCACTGTGTTAGTGTAGTAATACAGTAATACTGTTATGAGGCCTTGTCAAGGGGGTTTGGGGGTATTTTTTGAAAATAGTTTGCAACTTAAGCAGTTTGGGGGTATAGGCCCATGTCAGGTAGAAATAACGGCCTGATACGGTACCAAACCATTAGAGATAGCGTCCCCCGGATGAAATCCGGGGGACACGTTCATGGGCGGGACGCCCATGGCACGGCGTTTATCCCTTCAGCTTCAGCGCGATCTCTGCGGTGCGTTTCCCCTGGTAGCGGGCGAGGGCCAGCTCATTTTCACTGGGGGTGCGCTTGCCGTCAGGGCCGGAGAGCGTGCTGGCACCGTAGGGGGAGCCACCGGATATCTCGGTCATGATAGATATCCCATGCTCAGTGTATGGGATGCCTGCGATCAGCATACCGTGGTGCAGCATGGTGGTGTGGAAGCTGAGGATGGTAGACTCCTGCCCGCCATGCTGGGTGGCGGAGCTGGTGAAGACGCTGCCTACCTTGCCGACGAGCTTGCCTGCCTGCCAGAGCGCCCCCGTCTGGTCAAGAAAGTTGCGCATCTGTGCGGACATCATGCCATAGCGCGTGGGCACGCCGAAGATGATGGCATCAGCCTCGCCCAGATGCGCTACGGTGGCGCAGGGGATATGGGCGAATACGGCGCGTGCGGCCTTTGCCCCGCTGGATTCCAGTATTGCCTCGGGTATCAATTCGGGTACTTGCAGCAGCTCAGCTTCAGCCCCGGCATCGGCAACCCCCGCAGCAACCTCGGTGGCCATGCGGTAGATGTGTCCGTACATACTGTAGAAAACAACCTGTACTTTTACTGACAATTGTTCACACTTTCATAGCTCATATGCTTTGTCGTTCAATTCGATGGCGGCGGTGGGGCAATTCTCCACGCAGGCACCACATTCTATACATGCTTCGGGATGAATCACGTTTGATTTGAGCTTTATCTCGAACACATTCGGCGTAGCCGGGCAAACTTCCTCGCATGTACCACATCCGATACACGCATCAGGGTCTACGTATGGACGCATATTAGCACCTCCAGGAAAAGATGTTGTAACTATACGCCAAAAATCGCGACAAGCATGTCGTATAAATACTACATTGATCTGCGCGAGCTATTTCGCTTTCTTCTTGAAATAGTGCGATTTTATCCAGCCCCAGTTGAGGATCAAGTGGAAGAGGATCATGGCTACCAGGAAGTAACCGGCGTAGACACGCACCAGCTCATACCGCTCTTCCCCGATACGATCCACACCTATCACCCCGGTGACGGCCTGATTCAGGATGAGCAGGGTGAGAATTGGCACGGTGATCACTTGCCATTTGGCTATCATTGCGCTATTCATTGAGTTCTCCTATCGTGAAAAATTCCAAATTCCAAATTCCAAATTCCGAGGCTGGTTTGCGTTTCCAACCTCACCCACCTTCCGCCTAACATCGAAGGGGTCGTCAGCCAGCATTGCCGATGGCCCACATTACCGCGATGGTTGCTATGGTGGTGTAGGCGTTGAACAGGGCATGGGTGATGGCTGAGGCCCAGATACCGCGAGAATAGTGCGTGACCAGCGCCATGCCGATGCCCAGCACAGTGATGGGCAACATGGCGGAGAGGGAGACATGCACGCTGGCGAAAAAAACGCCGGTGATAACCGCCGCCGGCCAGAGGCCGAAGCGTGCGTCCCAGGCGCGGAAGAGGATACCGCGGAAGAACGTCTCCTCCACCAGCGGTGCCATCAGCGAGGCCACCGCCGTGAGGAAGAGCTGGTAGCGGATATCCGTGGTGCCGCGCAGCCCGGTCAGCAGCGGGTGAGTACTCACCTGGCCATTCAGCAGCTTATCGGTGATGACCGTGGCCGCTATCACCAGTGGCATCACCAGCGCCACCGTGGCGATACCCATGCCCACAGCGCGCCAGTTGAAATGCCAGCCGAATACCCCCCACTGCCAGGGGCGGTGCCCGAGTACCAGCAGGAAGAACCCCAGCACCAGTGCGGCGCTGCTCAGCGTGGCGATGACATTCACCACCTGGTTCATCATGATGTCGTTAGTAGGATTGATAAAGATGCGAATATTGACGGCGAGGAATGACCATAGCAGCAGGTGCAGACTCAACACCAGCAGCGCCATCCCCGGCCCCCACGGTGGGGCGTCTGGCTCCGGCGGGGGCAGGTCGCCCTGCTCCTCGCGCTGTGCTTTGTTTTTCATTATGGTAGAGAAGAGCCAGATGAGCGCGGCGATGAAGCCCATAGCCACGACGCCAAATAACGTGGCGGCGACGCCGCTGATACGGCCGTAGGTGTGCGTCCCGAGGGCTAATGCCGTCAATGCTTGCTCATGCTGTCCGGATATCTCATAGTTGCGCGCCCGAAGAATTGATCCGCTGGCGATCTTATGCAGCAACTCCTCCGCTTTGGGCGAGAAGGTCACGCCACCGGTGGCGGGGGTGGCGAAGAGCGGGGTGAACTCCTGGTAGAGCTTTGCCCCCTGCGGATGTGCCTCCCCGGCCCGGGCCAGGTAACTGCGTGCGTTGCCAGAATCAGCAGCGACTATCGCGCAGGCTGCGGCGTTGAGGAAATAGCGCCCTTTGTCGACCGGGTCTATTGCATCAGCGGCAATCCTGGCCCATTTGTCGGAGGTTTTTTTTATTATCCGGGTGTACAACAGCGGTTTGATTTGCCCATCCAGTATCTTCTGATAGAGACCATCGACCTGGTAAGTTTCCATTTGCGCAGAGTATACCGCACCGTCGATATTGCGTATCTGGCTTCTGGCATCGTCCCGGCGTGACCACCACATGCTGCCAACAATAAACAGGAAGGTGAGCAGGCCGGCAATGAGCAGCCCCAGCGGCTCGCTCTGTGCCCCACCGGGGAACGCCAAGATGTCGCGACGCACGGGGAGTTGCTCCGCCTCTTCCTCTGGTGCTATGGGTTGTTCATCCTCACTCATCGTGGCGTACTCACTTTGTCATCTTCCTTTTCCTGCTGTTTCAACAGCGAAAGATGCGAGTAGAGCAGCGCGGTGAGTTCGGCGATGACGCGACGGCGATCCTGCCGCAGCGCGGCCAGCTCGTTGTGCTCATCCTGCAGTTGCAGCCGTGCCTCACGCTTGATCAGTTCCGCTTCTTCATGTGCGCGCTGGCGGGCTTCTTCGGCGGTGCGTTCTGCCAGCACCAGCGCATTTTTGATCAGATCCTCGGTACTGCGGTAGCGCTCCACCTGCTCGCGCAGCCCCTCTACCTGGGCACGCAGCCGCTGCATCTCCTCATAGGCGTGGAAGAGCGACTCCGAGGTGAGCTGCTGGAACTCCTCCACCTCCTCCACCGAGTACCCGCGTAAAGTCTGATGAAAGCTCCTGTTCAGGATATCATTGGGGGTCAAATCTGCCATAGTGTTACCTCAAAAAATTACTGCGATGATTTTACCTAGTACGGTAATAATAATGAATGCCGTCAATAATAGTGCAATTGGCGATAAATCGAGGTAGATATTCCCTAAGCGAACCATGCCGACAACTTTGCGAAATGGCTGCAATAATGGCTCTGACAAGCTGACAATTAATCGTCCGAAGGGACTCCAGCGCATTGACGGGAACCACGTCAACATCGACGACAAAAATATCAGCAGAAACAATGCCTGGAAGAGCATTTTCAGAATGTAAATCAGCAATCTATCCATGCGTGTATTGTAAGCATTATACGCAGGGATGGGAAGGGGGGGGCAGCGGATCACATTTTCTTTTAACCACGAAAGACACGAAAAAAGGTCATGAGCCTGTCGAATGAGCCCATGAGAGCGGGCAAAGAGAGACTTGGGCCGTAACGATATTTAACCACGAAAGACACGAAAAGCACGAAAAGGGGAGATCAGTGCTAAGGCCACTGTGCCATGGGCGTCCCGCCCATGAGAACGGGGTGGCGAT
The DNA here is from genome assembly GCA_038215455.1 of Armatimonadota bacterium. GTDB lineage: Bacteria > Armatimonadota > Hebobacteria > CAIYQO01 > CAIYQO01 > CAIYQO01. The sequence continues at coordinate 9,007 of JBBQQW010000036.1, read as the reverse complement.
TCCTCACACCACCCCCTAAAGGAGGTGGCTAACAACGGCAAGCACCCTGAAGGGCGCTGAACCATTCGATTCTGAAAGTCCGCGAAGGCGGACGAACGGCGCGTGCGCCCTGCAGCCGGGATTTCAATCCCAGCGGAAATATGCGGAATTGCCACCCCGTTCTCATGGGCGGGACGCCCATGGCACAGACCTCTAAAGCATACCTATTAGGATGAAGCTCCCTTTTCGTGCTTTTTGTGCTTTTCGTGGTTAATAAGAAAAGGGACGCCCATGGAACAGCAATATCAGTATGTCCCCAGCTCCAGACCCTTCTCGATGAAGTAGCGGTAGTTCTCGTAGTCCACCGTGGCGGGTACCGAGTGGTCGGTGTGCAGCACGTAGCCGTATCCCTGCATCAGCGTGGGGATTTTTGCTTCCAGTTCCGCGTCGATGAGGGCGCGGTCGTTGGTGCAGAGGGTGCGCACGTCGATGCCGCCGATGAGGGAGAGGCGGTCGCCATATTGCTGGTGGATGCGCAGCGGATCCATGCCCGCCTTTACTTCGATCACCTGCAGGGCGTCAATGCCGGCCTCCAGCATCCCGGGCAGCAGTGGCTCCACGAAGCCGCAGGAGTGCATCACCACCGGCAGCTGCCGGCTGTGTGCGTAGGAGATGGAGCGGATGTGCCCCGGCTGGATAATTTCCCGATACATGTTGGGCGACATGAAGGGGCGTTCCTTGAAGCCCATATCCTCATAGTACCAGATGCCGTCCGGCGCACCTTCCTCGGCGAAGAGGATCTCCTGCAGGTCGATAGTGAGTTGCGAATAGGTGGCGACCATATCCTGCACCCACTCCGGATCCTCCGCCATGCCCATCAGCATATATTCGTGCCCACAGACCGGGTGCATCAGTTCAAAGACATTCACGCCGGACCAGAAGAAGAAGCGCCCGGCATCAGCCGCCTGCTGGCGTGCTCGGCGATACCAGTCAAAGTCGATACGGCGGCGGTCAGCGGTGAGTTTCGGTTTGATCAGCTCTTCCCAGCCCTCGCGGTCCTTCACGGTGAAATCCACATGCTCGGGCGTGGTATCATGCAGCTTGTGACGGCGCAGGATAGCTCCATTGCCATCTTTTATCAGCTTCGTCTCTTCCGTCTCTTCCAGCGTTTCTGGCTGATAATCAAGGTCGGCCACCGCATTAAACGGCCAGCAAGTTGTGCAATCAAAGCCGAAATGGTCCTCCAGTGATTCGCCCGGCTTGATGTGCCCCTGCGCCGACCAGGCATGCTGAGTATCATCCCAGAAATGCTCGAATAATCCGATGCGGTCGACCGGTTGCCGTTTCAAAATCCGTGCGATACGCTCACGCCCACTCATGGTTGATGTCATAATGGTGCTCTCCAGTTATTGAAGTTACAACTCTGAATCCGTAGTTTTGTCCACGCCTGCAGCGCGGTATAGTCCGGCTATCTCCTGCGCGGTGAGGTCACGCCATTGGCCCTCGGGCAAGTTGCTTAGGGTCAGCGGGCCGACGCGGACGCGGCGGAGACGGACTACCGGGTGGCCTACCGCCAGACACATGCGGCGGATCTGCCGTTTGCGTCCCTCATGGATAACGATCTCCAGCACGGTAGTACGGCCAATGTGATCCAGCCGGCGCACCTGCGAGGGGGCGGTCATGCCATCTTCCAGCTCCACACCTTCGCGCAGTTTGGTCAGCGCTTCCTCGTTGGGTTTGCCCTCCACCATGGCATCGTAGACTTTGTTCACGTGATGCTTCGGGTGGGTGAGCGCATAGGTGAGGTCACCCTCATTGGTGAGCAGCAGCAGGCCGGTGGTGTCTTTGTCCAGCCGGCCTATCGGGTGCAGCCCGGGGATATTGGGCACCAGCGACATCACGGTGTCGCGCGCCTGCGGATCGGTGACGGTGCTGATGACGCCGGAAGGCTTATGCAGCATTATCGTGCGATGCTCTGGTTTGGTTATCACTACGCCATCGACGGCGATAACGTCTGTCGTGGGGTCTACCTGCAAACCGAGGAGCGATACGGTCTCGCCATTTACCGTGACTCTACCTGCCAGTATCAGTATTTCTGCCTGTCGGCGCGAAGCTACGCCGGCGGCGGCGAGCACTTTTTGAACACGTTCCATATATTTTCCCTGCCAGTAACAACATCAGCATCGATAGTAAAGTAAGTCCCAGGGCGCGCAACGCGCGTACCCCGGTGGAGAGTGAGGTCACCCCCATAGATATCACCGGGGCAGCTGCGATCAACACGCCGTCACGGCGTAGCTCGCAGATCCCCGCTTTTTCCCCGCGTGCGACCGGGGCGGTAAGTTTTTTCGCTGTTACTGATACTATATCTTTCGCCGTGGCACCGTATTCCGCCTTTAATACCGGTGCGCCGAGTACTGTTGTCACCGTCACCGGTGCGGTGCGGGTGGCACCATATTTCACCGGCACATCGCCCACCTGCTGCCCCACCACGCCGAAAGTCTTCCAGTCATAGCGGGTGTAGCCGTAGGTGAAGAGCGTCTGCGCCTCGCGGTACATGTCCGGGCTGTTCAACACCACCGAGATAAGCTGAAAGTCGCCGCGGGTGGCGGAACTCACGTAGCACTTGCCCGATTCATTCACAAAGCCCGTCTTCACCCCGTCGATGATCGCATCGGGGAAGCCCGGTACACTGGTGCCCAGGAGCTTGTTGTGGTTGGGGGTGTAGATCTGCCCGCGCGGAGTGCAAGTGACCATGAGGGGGCGCGGACTTCCCGAGGCGACATATTTTTTGATCAATGGGTAGTTTTGCAGCGCATAACGCGCCATGGTGGCCAGGTCGCGCGCGCTGCTGTAGTGGCCCCCGCCATCCTTTTTCGCATTGGTGAGGCCGTGCGGATTGATGAAATGCGTCTTTGTCAGCCCCAGCTCCTGGGCTTTGGCGTTCATCAGTTCGACAAATTTCGCTTCACTGCCGGCGACGAATTCGCCCGCCGCCACCGTGGCTTCATTTGACGAGCAGAGCAGCGCGCCTTTCAGCAGGTCATCCAGCGTCACCTTGTCGCCCTCGGCCAGCCAGCTGCTGCCGCCAGTGTCAGCGGCGTTGTGGCTCACCGTCACCATTTGGTTCATGCGGCCTTTTTCGTTATCGAGGATCACCACCGCCGTCATGATCTTGGTGGTACTGGCCATGGGGAGCGATTGGTCGGCATTTTTCGCCCAGAGCACCAGACCGGTGCGGCCATCCATGAGTATCGCCCCGCTCGCCCCAAGTAATGGTTCGCCCGTCTGCGAGACTGTCGCGACCGGAGCTTTAGGTGCAACAACCACCGCCCGGCGTTTCGCCGGAGCTTGACGACTCCAAACCGGGAGCATGAACAGGAACACTGCTACTATGATTACTGCAAAACGAGACATTGTAATCCTATTCTAACCTACTATTGGTTGTATGCCAAGAGTGGGTTAGAAGTATCGGTTTTACCGTTCATCCACGTCGCCGAACCAAAGCCCCTCCCGTGGAGGGGAATTTTCACCCTCATAGTCGCTACTCTACCGCGGTAGGGACTGCGGTTACCCGCAGCCGTTCACGGTTCCGGAATGTAGCATGGGCGTCCCGCCTAGCCACTATTTATCAATCAGGAAACAGGAGAACCACTGCCCGTTGCCGAAGATTTGATATGATATGGCTAATGAGATCAAATTGATAGCTACTCCCTTCACTGAGGAGATGGCGCGGGGGTTGCGGGCGGGGGATGCGGTGTCGCTTTCCGGGATCATCCTCACCGGACGCGATGCGGCGCACCGGCGCATGGTGGAGCTGCTTGACCGGGGCGAAGCGTTGCCGGTGGAGCTGCGTGATCAGATTATCTTCTATGTTGGCCCCACACCGGCCCCGCCGGGGCGGCCCATTGGCTCCGCTGGCCCCACCACCGCGGGCCGCATGGATAGCTACGCCCCGCGCATCATCGCCGATTGTGGCCTGCGCGGGATGATCGGCAAAGGGGCGCGCAATGCCGCAGTACGCGATGCCTGCCGCGTGTACGGCGCGGTATATTTCGGGGCTATCGGCGGGCTGGGGGCATTGCTGGGCGACTGCATCACCTCCGCCGAGATAGTAGCCTACCCCGAACTCGGCCCCGAGGCCATCTACCGCCTGACCGTGCGCGACTTTCCGCTGCTGGTGGTCAACGACTGCCACGGTGGCGACGCCTACGAAGCAGGACGGGCGAGGTGGGAGAAATGAATGGAGCGATTCCTCCCGAAACCGGGGGATGGGTATACCTGTATGGGATCATGAATTCAGCGCATATTGAGTTTGATCGTGGGCGGAACCCACTGTAATAAATGACCATAATCTGGTATCTTATATTCAGATGAAAACCTTCAATAACAGATCGTATAATTTTATCATGCGTATCCGGCAGGACTGGCATTCGCCGGTCTATCAGCTGAAGATCGTCTTTCTTTTGCTGATGATCCTCATTGTGCTGGGGGTTTCATTCTATAATGTCGTCCTGCACTGGTCGCTGCCCGAGGCATTATTACAGATCGTGTTGACGGTCTCGACGCTGGGTGGCGATGCGCATCCGGGGGCGGTGAATAACCCGGTCTACGTCTGGTTCAGCATCTTCTACATCATCGCCATCCTGTTGGTGGTGCTCTGGGGCATCAGTTTGCTCATCGAGGCTACGGTGAGTGGGGCATTAGTTTATTACTGGGGTACATTACGCATGGAAAAACGCATTGATCAGCTTTCCGGGCACTATATCCTCTGCGGCTACGGGCGCATGGGGCACGAGATCGCCGCACAGTTTACGCGTGCCAAGCAGACTTTTGTGGTGGTAGAGCATAACCCGGTACAGATCCGCAATCTGGAGGCCACGCAGATCCTCTTCATCAATGGCGACGCGCGTGAGGACGATATCCTGTTGCGCGCCGGTATCCGCAGAGCCAAGGGGGTAGTGGCGGTGGCCGCTACTGATGAGGAAAACGTCTACATCACCCTCAGCGCGCGCGTGCTCAATCCCGACCTGCATATCGTCACCCGCAGCAGCAACCCCTCCGGCGAGGCAAAGCTGGAGCGTGCCGGTGCCAACCAGGTTTTTTCGCCCTATATCATCGGCGGTCGGCGTATGGCACAGGCGATATTGCGCCCGTCGGTGGTAGATTTTATTGATACCATCATCCACGGCGAGCAGATGGAGCTGGTGCTGGAAGAGATCACCGTGCAGGAAGGGGCGGAGTTCTGCGGCATGACGATCGGCGGCAAATCGCGCCAGAGCGATGTCGAGCACCTGGGCGTACACCTGCTGGGCATCACCACGTTAGACGGCGAAACCCTGCTGCGCAACCTGCAGGAACATGAACTGCAGGAAGGTGACACCCTGATCCTGCTCGGCTCCCCCGATGCGGTACGACAAGCCACCGAGCACCTGATCAGCGGCAAATCATGTAACTTGCCGAAGTAAATAACCTCCCCAGGGAAAATAGATTTTGCGGGCACTTTGCCCATTGGTTTCACCTAACCCCCAGCCCCTTCCCTGCGAGGGAAGGGGAGCCGATTCAATGATTATCTACTGAAAAACGATCATCCTCCCCCTTCCCGCGCCGGGAAGGGGGCCGGGGGGTTAGGTAGACCAAGGCTAACGCCATAGATACTATACCAGATTTTCATCCACAAATAATGAAGCGCACTTCATCATTGATTCCCCCCTGGGAACAACAATCTCCACATTGGCCCTCACCCCTTCGTGGTGAACTATTACCAAAAAAAATCTCCCCACCCCCTTGACATACCTAGCAACCCGAGGTATCATCTATACATAGCCTGTCGAGGTATATTCCTTTAGCACGCTTTAGCGTGCTTGCATTTGTTAGCCACCTCCTTCAGGGGGTGGTATTAAGGGAGGTTACTATGAATAGTGAACTGATGCGCGGGGCCACGGAGACTATTATCCTCAAGCTGCTCCACGAGCGCGCCATGTACGGGTACGAGATCATCAAGCAGGTGAACGAGCGTACCGACAACGCCTTCGCCTGGAAGGAAGGCACGCTGTACCCCTGCCTGCACCGGCTGGAGGGCGCGGGGATCATCGCCGGCGAGTGGCGCGAGGGCGACGCGGGCAAGCCGCGCAAATACTACCTGCTCACCCACAAAGGCACCGTGCTGGCCGGGGAGAAAGCCGCCGAATGGACGGCGTTCAGCAGCGCGATGAACACGCTGATGCTGCAACCCAACAAAGCCACCGCGTAACAGTGCCGAAGGGAGACGACCATGGACGAGCGCATTGAAAAATTGACGGATGATGTGACCGAGGGGCTGCATGACGACCCGGAGCTGCGGCTGGACGTGCGCCAGGAGCTGCGCGCCCACCTGCAGGAGACGGCGGAATCATTGCAGGTCGAGGGCGTAACCGACGAGGAGAGCGTGGCCGCGGCAATCACCGCCTTCGGTCCCCCCGCCGAGATCGCCACCGAGCTGGAGACCGCCAACAAACGCCGCATGACCCTACGCGCCTACGCCCGCTTCACCCTACGCGCCGTGCTGCCAACGTTGGCGGTGATATTGGCGGTGTTTTTGGGGTATGGGCGGGTGGCGGGGCTGGGGGGATACGAGATATTTATGAAAGGATCTAGTTGTCTTATTGATGTTATAACAGTACCAGAGTTGCCACGAATACCCTACTGGAAGAGCAATGGTCAACGCATGGCGGAAGCGAAAAGGAAGCAGTTTATTAGTGACATGAGTAGATATGATGAAACGCAACCTGCTATGAAAACGGTAGTGGAGGCGCACCGTGGACAGGCGGATTTTCGTGAGTTTGTAGGGTATATAGCGAAGTTTGGATATGGCGAAGAATATCTGGCCGAGGGCGAAGCGATAGACCCAACAAATGCCGCCTACAACTACAGCCACGCCGAAAAATTGCTTAAAACAGGAATTAGCTTGCAGGGTGGGCTAAATAAAAACAATGGCTCAAAACATAAAGTAATCGATCAAGCAGTGCTCGATGCAGGAATCAAGCAGTATCTTGCCGGAGTTACCAAGCCAAATTGCACCCATTACCAGCAGGAGATGCTAGAGCGAAAGTTAGCGATGATACCAATGGCACCTGACACAGAATATTATATATCTAAAATGAAAATTAAAATAAATGAGCATCGTCCTCAATTTGCGCAGTATCGCACAATTGCATTTTTTTTAGCTGGCTATATGGAATTGCTGGTGGCCGAAGGAAGGGCAGAAGAGGGGAAGGTGGTAGCCGATAGCTGGCCAATATACAGTGCTCAGGTATTCAATGACAATGTATCACTATATAGTTACCAATCTTCGTACACCGTAGCGGAGACTATGGCCAATGCCGCTGGCAATATCTATAGCCAGTTGGGGTTGGCGGCAGATGTAGAACGCAACCGCCTTATGCTTGAGAAAGTAAAAGCGGTAAAAGAGAAGTATTATCCATCAAATGCCTCAGGAATCGCCAAAATGGATAAAAAGTGGGATATTGAAGTTGAGCCATATACTGCATTATTGGTACAATTAGCGAGTAGTAATAGTAGTGTATCGCCAACTAAAGATGAACTAGCCCCTTCACGCCAGCATGAGCGAGCCGTGGCGACTGAGTTGTTTGTTGGTCTATTTTGCGGCATATTGCTCATATTTCTGCTCTGGGGCGGGTTGCACGCTCTCTTCTTTCGCGGGGTGCAGTGGCGTAGCTCCGCCACCGCCCCATTGGTTATTTTGCCCTCCATTCCAGCGTTGTTACGCATCGTCGGTTATGGTGTCATTCTGCCCATCACCTGCTACGCCATATACACTCAGTTGCCAATTAGTGGGCGCGAGTATGGCTTACCGCATATAATCTGGCGTTTTATAGGCGAATTGACGGCTGTTGCGCTAAGCATAATATTTATTGCCATGAGCATTGCCAAGCGTGATATAGTGAAGCGTTGCTTGGCTTTGGGGATACCTGTGCCCACCCGGAAGGAGAAATGGAGGCAATTCGGCATTACTCTGTTGACTATATTGATCGTCGCTTTACTCTGGGGTGGCTTAAGCCTTGTGATAAATCGGACTAATTACTCGATGGCAACATATCATTATTCGATTACTGATGTTTTAGCTATTGCACTTGCGCTGATCAGTCTGTATTTTTGTGTAGACAGAAAACATGCACTTTACCACGGCACCATAGCACGCTCACTTACCCCGATTTACGCCTTGGTTATAATATTGCTGGCAGGGGTTGTGCAATCACTGCTGATATACCAGGAGGTGGATGCCATTCGGCGGGATAAAGTGATTTTTCCCACCGCTCCCAATTTCACATCATTTGAAACAGATCTGGTCGTGAAAGTTCACCGTGACTTCCTGCAGGCCATACACCAACCCACTCCGGCAGGAAACCCCACACCGGCGGCGAAATGATAGCTATGCCTGTGGGCAAGATATCGGGGGATGGTTTTATTATGCGTTCGGGGATTGTTTGTTCGGGGGTGTCCTGTCTGGACCTCTTTCTATATGATACTACGCCGTTGCACACGCGCGAGAGTCTGTCGATGGTGCGCTATACGCAGTATCGGCCGGGCGGGGCGACCAGCAACACCGGGCGCGCACTGGCGCGGCTGGGGATGCCGGTGAGCTACCTGACGGTGCTGGGCAACGACGCCAACGGCGACATTATGGAGCAGATGTGGCGCGCCGATGGCGTGGACACCAGCTGCGTGGTGCGCGTGGACACCGCCGGCACGGCGCTGAGCACACTGCCGGTATATACCGACGGCAAGCGCGGGGTGTACTTCTGCCCGGGCACTAACGATATCATGGACGCGGACAACCTCTTCGGCCCCGGGCAGCAGTATCTGTCGATGCTGGGGGGATGCCAGGCCTTCCACTTCGGCTATCCGCCGTTGTTGAAATGTCTGCAGGGCGCGGCGCTGGCGGATATGCTGCGGCTGGTGCGTGACACCGGCGTGCTGGTGTCGCTGGATACCACCCCGGTGGCCACGGACGCGGAGCAGATGCGCATCC
>JBBQQW010000035.1:0-16952 GCA_038215455.1 Armatimonadota bacterium | reverse complement strand
GTGTTGAAGGATCTCATCGGCGAGGGCTATATCCCCAGCTACTGTACCGCCTGCTATCGCGAAGGCCGCACCGGCGACCGCTTTATGGTGCTGGCAAAGAACGGCCAGATCGGCAACATCTGCCAGCCCAACGCCATCCTCACGCTGCAGGAGTACATCGAGGACTACGGCGACGAAGAGCTGCGCATCATGGGCACCGCGGTAATCGAGCGTGAATTAAACGCCATCCCCGACGAAAAGCGCCGCGAGAAGACGCGTGGCTACCTGGAGCGGATCAAAGCGGGGGAGCGGGATTTCCGGTTTTAATAACCTGGGAGCGCCAATCTCCCGATTGGCGATAGACGGGGCCAATCGGGAGATTGGCGTTCCCAGGGATTCCGCATCCCTTTGACACCCCCGCATCAGTGCCGTATAATAATTATCAGTATTGTACGGCAAGGGGGTGGCATATGCAGACAAAGCTGACCATACGGGTTGATGATCGCTTGATCTCGCGGGCGAAGGTGCATGCTCGTGAAACAGGGAAGTCGCTGTCGCAGTTGGTCGCCGATTATTTCGCTATCCTGGAGAATACGAGTACCTCAGACGTCGACAATTTGCCACCTATCACGCGTGAGTTATGCGGTGCGCTGGCCGATGCACGTGTTGATGAGGCGGATTATCGTGAGCACCTCGCCGAGAAGTATCGATGAAGATCCTCTTTGATACCAATGTCATCCTCGATGCGCTGTTGCAAAGAAAACCGCATGATATCGCGGCTACCCAGCTCCTGGCCGCCGTGGAAAATCAGCGTCTCAGCGGTTATCTCGGTGCCACCACGGTCACCACCATCCACTACCTGGCCACCCGCGCCAGCAATCGCGGGCAGGCACAGCAGCATATCACCCGTTTGATGATGCTCTTTTCCATCGCCCCGGTCACCCAGCTAGTCCTCGCCGACGCCCTGCTCTTGCACTTTACCGATTTCGAAGACGCCGTGCTGCACGAAGCCGCACGACAAGCAGGGGTAACCGGCATAGTAACCCGCAACGGCACCGACTTCAAAGGGGCGACCTTGCCGATTTTCTCGCCGGAGGAGTTGGTGGTGATGCTGAGGTAAATAAATTTTCATCCTGCCTATTCTGTGCATCCATGTTATAGCCTTTCACCCCAACGAAAAAAAACCTGCCAATGCGTCCGCCAGTCGGGCGTTTTTGCGGGCTTTTACTATGGCGAAGAGTTGCTCACGGCGCGGTTTGTCGGGGCCGTAGATTATTATACTGTACCCTGAAAACTGTACAGTTTAAATTGGTGGATAACCCCTGCTCTCCGGCGTATACTCTATACTGGAGAGGTTGAAAGTGCTGTGAAGGTTGAATAATCTGTTTCCAGATAATGAGCATGTAGGCCATGTTGAAGTGTATTGAACCACACCTACATAATAACCCGTACTTATCACAGTAACTTGACAACAAAATATTCAACAAAATACACCCATTGGGGCGGCCACATCACCAAGCAGAAGCAGGGAAATAACGCCACTACCGACTCTGAGTTGACGGTGTTGCAAGGGCGGCGAGATTCAACTATGATGGTGACGACCGGGGAGAGTTTGGCGCTTACGATAACCGCCCCAGGTATAAGACGATTGACCTTCAACTTTTATTGCCGTCTTGTGTCATAATATACAGTAGTCTCCGCGAGTGTGGTTACGAGATGACTACCTATTGGATAAGGGGGAATGATGCGTTCTTTGTTAACGATGGGCGTCTGGCTTGGCCTGGCGTTTGGTGGCATATTGGCAATGCAGAGCGCGGGGTATGCGCAGGTGCCAGCTGCACCCAAAGATGGCCGGGTGTGGCATGTCTCACCGCTGCCCTTACCAGGTGTTGCGTTGATAAGCCAGTTCCGCACTATCAATGAGGCGGCGAAGATAGTGCAGGCGGGTGATACCGTGCTCATCCACTCGGGGGTATATCGCGAAGCGGTGAAGGTGGAGAAGAGTGGTACGACCGACCGTCCGATCACCTTCAAGGCGGCTCCGGCAGCAAACGTCGTCATCACGGGCGCGGATCGCATCACCGATTGGACTAAAGAACCGGCCAAAGGCAACATCTACAGTACGCCTTGGTCCCATGTCTTTCTCGGGTGGAGTCCCACGCGTACTCACCCCGACGATGATTATCACCTCCTCATCGGACGGTGTGAGCAGGTCTTCGCGGCGGGCTTCCCGTTACACCAGGTGTTGAAGCGCGAGGAGATGAGCCGAGGCTCCTTCTTTGTAGATGAGCCTGGCAAGCGCCTGTATGCCTGGAGTGCGGGCAATGATAATATGTCCAATATTCTGGTTGAAGCGTCGGCACGTCCGGTAATTTGGCAGTCGCAAGGTGCCAACATCGTAATCCGCGGTATCCGCTTCCGCTATGCCGCCAATGCCGCCCAGCAGGGCGCAGTGATCCTGTCCGGGGCGCACGACACGGCGGTAGATTGCATCTTTGAAAAAACCAATGCCATCGGTGCCGCCTTCACCGGGCAGGACATTATCATCCAGCACTGTACCTTCCAGGATAATGGACAGATGGGCTTTGGCGCGAGCGGTGCGCACAATCTGCTTTTCACCCGGTCTCTGGTGCGCAATAATAATATCAAAAATTTCTCGCGTGGCTGGGAAGCCGGCGGTGATAAGATCTGCCTTTCGCGCGGGGTGATAATTGAGCAGAGTCAGTTCCTTGATAACAAGGGCACGGGCGTCTGGTTCGATATCGGCAATGAAGATTGCGTCGTGCGCAATTGCTTTATCGCCAACAATGATGATGCCGGTATCTTCAATGAGATTTCATACGGCCTCCAGGTGTACGATAATGTGTTAATCGGCAATGGACTGGCCGGCACCAATGGCGCATGGGGTGGAGCGGCGGGGATCTGCTTATCGAGTTCCCCCGGAAGCATCATCGAGCGCAACCTGCTGATCGGCAATAAGGAAGGCTTCAATTTCCGCGAACAAAACCGGATGACGCCGCGTATTGGGGATCCTCCCAATAAACCCGAGAGTTACATCTGGAACCACGATCAGATCATCCGCAATAACGTTATCGCCTATAATCGTGACGCGCAAAGCTGGGGCTGGTTTGATGTCGACGATCAACGCCACTGGCCGACGGCGATGCAAGATAAGGCCGTGGAGACCGGCAAGTCGGCAGCAGATATGGCAGCGGAGTATCAGGCAAAAACGAGGGATGGTCAGCCAGTCGGACTGTCATTGGAGAAATTGAATATCAAATTTTCCGATAATCTGTACGCTGTAGAGGACGGAGAAGAGCTCTTTAACTGGGGCACCACCTGGAATCGCAACAAGCGCTATTCCTCACTGGACGATGTACGCAAAGAGCTTAATATGGAACAGGGCAGCCGCTGTGAGCCTGTGGTATTCGGGGATTACCATACTCACGATTTCCGCATGCCGGCAGACAGCTCCGCCATAAAAATGGGTTGCTATCCCCAGGGTACCATTCCTGAGGTCCAGCTGGGTATACTGCCGAATTAACGGGGCGATTTTTTTTGATACTATCAAGTACCGATATGACATAAAGGACTGAATTATGCCTCAACAGCCCAATATTATTCTGTTCAATCCAGATCAGTGGCGCGGCGATGTGCTGGGCTATGTCGGTAATCCGGGTGCCGTCACCCCGAACCTCGACCATAGTGTGACCAGCGATGCAGTGGGGTTTCGCTGGGCATTTTGCCAGAATCCGGTCTGCACTCCGTCTCGCTGCAGTTTCATGACGGGATGGTATCCGCACACCCTCGGCCACCGTACTATGTACCACATGCTGCAGCAACATGAGCCGATGATGCTGACGGAGTTGAAATCAGCCGGCTACCGTGTCTGGTGGGGCGGTAAGAATGACCTTTTACCTGGCCAGCAAGGTTGGGAACGGGCGACGGATGTATACTTTCGGTCGAAATCTCCGATGAGAGATATTTATGCAACCACTGAAAGGTTGACACAGACCGATCCGGGTTATTATTCGTTCTATCGTGGTCGCCTTGAGGTTGCTCCCGATGGACACCCCTTGGATTATGATTGGGCGATGGTGCTGGGAGCGATTGACGAGATCGAGAACGGCCCACGCGACCGTCCGCTTTGCATCTATCTGCCGCTGTCATATCCACACCCAGAATATCGTTGCGAAGACCCGTTTTACACTGAGATAGATCGCGCCGCATTGCCACCGCGCACGGCGGCACCGCTGGATTGGCAAGGAAAGCCGAGTATCCTGCGCGGCATTGCCGAGTTGCAAAATCTGCAGGAATGGGATGAAGCGCGCTGGATCGAACTGCGTGCGACTTATTACGCCATGTGTGCCCGGGTAGATCATCAATGGGGGTTGATAAGTGAAGCGTTGCGGCGCAGTGGACGTTATGATGACACTGCGATGATGCTCTTCAGCGACCATGGCGATTTCACCGGTGATTACGGGCTGGTGGAGAAAACACAGAATACTTTCGAGGACTGTCTGAGCCGAGTGCCGCTGGTTATCAAACCGCCGGCGGGTGTGCAGGTGAAACCACGGGTGACGGAAGCGCTGGCGGAGCTGGTGGACATCCCGGCGACGGTTTATGAGCTGGCCGGATTGGAACCGCGCTATACAAATTTTGGTAGCAGTTTGCTACCGGTGCTGGCTGGCGCGGAGGAACATCGTGATGCCGTCTTCTGTGAGGGCGGTCGGCTGAAAGGCGAACGTCACTGCATGGAACTGCAAAGCGCCTCCAGCACTAAATCAGAAAACTTGTACTGGCCGCGCATCTACTGGCAAACTTCGGATGAAGGAGTGTATCATACCAAGGCCTCCATGTGCCGTGATCATCGCTACAAATACGTACGCCGGTTCTATGAGCAGGATGAATTCTACGACCTGCAGCACGACCCGATGGAGCTGGATAATAGGATTGACGACCCGGGTTACACGCTGGAGATCAGTCGTCTCAAAGAGCGCATGTTGACCTGGTATCAGGAGACGTGCGATGTGGTTCCGTGGGACGGTGATGCCCGCGATTTCGACCAGCAGCCAATCGACTGGACGGAGGTAATCCCCGAGCAGAGGCCATTGCGAAAGCTATGAAGCGGAATATGGCGGGGATGCAGAGGATGTACGACAGGCATCACAGGTATCCATAACGTTGGCAATGGGTGTTCCACCAGCGAAAATGGTCGGATATAGTTACGTTAAGCTCGACGGGTACGCACCCCGAAGTCAAAGTAGACGGGGATAAAATCACTATCGGCACGCAGACGATCACCTGCGCTGGCAAGGCCATCACGCTGGGGACGTTTACCCCGGCAAAATAATTAACCGGTAAAATAGGAGTGAGGAGGAAAAGAGATGAACTGTGTTGTGAAAACGTGTGCAATCGCCTTTGCGGCGATGTTTGTGCTGACTACTGGGCAAGCGGTGGCTATCGAAGAATGGCCCGCCCCCGTACCGGGCTTCGTTGCGCCGGTGGCGGGCGAGCATCCGCGGTTGCTCTTCCGCAAAGGTGACGTCGCCGCACTTCGCTTGAAGGCGGAGACGCCGGTGGGCAAGGCAATGGTCGCCCGCCTGAAGTACCTGCTGGGCGGTGGCGAAGCCATGCCGGCAGAGTTCAACCCTAACCCGCCGCTCAACATCGGTGCCAAGGGACCGCAAATGCTCAAGCCGGGGGCATTCACCGTCAACCATGCTGCGGGTTTCGGATTGCTTTATCAACTGACCGGGGAGATGAAATATGCTGACCTGGCACGACAATGCCTTGATAAGGTATTAGCCGGCCAGGTGGATCGTGACGAACGCTACTCCTGGAAAGCGCCGGGCACCGGATTTCGGCTCTCGGGCGTGCATCAGGGTGTGGCCTTGGCCTATGACCTTTGCTACGAGGCGTGGCCGGACGATTATCGTCAGAGTGTGGTTAAGGAGATCCAGACCAACGCGCCCAAAGGGCTGACTCTGGAAGCGCTATCTACCGGCAACAAGTACCCGGCCTCGTCAAATCATTATGGTGCCTACGTGGCCGGTTCGGGCTTTGCAGCGCTGGCGATTCGCGGAGATGCCGGTGCGGACAACGTACGTATGGACAAAATTCTCAATACCGTTGCCAAGTCGATGAAGACACTCTACACTAATGGGTTTGGTGACGGCGGCTGGTTCGGCGAGGGTTCCGGCTCCGATAAGACTGCGGTCTTCCCCGGTGAAGCTGGCCTGATGATCGCCTTGCGTACCGCCACAGGAGTGGACTGGTGCGAGGGTGCCCCGAATGCACGAATGGCGATACTCACCCGTGCGCTCGAACTTGTCCCCGCCGCCGATGCGGTGCGCCGCCCGGCGCGCGGTCATTACGCCTCCGGCACCACCTTCTGGGGCGGCGGCACGCGCGATAATTTCCGCGATCACGGCGGTTGGTCATCGGACGGCCTGTTTGCCATCGGTATCGGTGCGCTGCCTGAGCGGTATCGCCCGGGGATGTCTTGGATTTACGATAACTTCGTCGAGCCCGACATGAAGCCAGAAGAACGCATTTACGAGGCGCGTATTGACCCATTGGAGGGCGTCTACGCCCTGGTGAACTGGCCAATCGATATTCCTGCCGAGAATCCAGCCACAGTCTTCCCGCTTGCGGTACAGGATACCCTGCACGGCTATGTGCTTGCCCGTAACGGGTTCAAAGACAGCAACGACATCCTCTTTACTGGCTTGGCACGGCGCGGCCCTACCGGCTATCACAAGGAGCTGGCACCGCAGACCGTGATTATCTGGGGTATGGGCCTGCACGCCAACCTGGGCGCTTTGAAGAGGGGACCCACTACACACTGGCTGGCCAGTGACGATGGCTCCGTATGCTTTACCATTGGTGGAACACCCTGGGCGGTAGATTATAGCCGCGCGGCTGGTTGCGAAGGAGTCATCGTCTGCGCCGGCAAAGTGGGGCTGAATGTGGAGTTGCCCGGCTGGAGCTACAAGCCGGGCGAGAAGATCAAGGCTGTCACCGTGAAGATGGGCGGAGTCGATTACACCATCGTGACGTTAAGCTCGACGGGTACGCACCCCGAAGTCAAAGTAGACGGGGATAAAATCACCATCGGCACGCAGACGATAACCTGCGGTGGCAAGGTCATCACGCTGGGGACGTTTACCCCGGCAAAATAATGAAGAGAACAGCGACTGGAGAGTCGATTGAATATGTATACCTTGACCGAACTGCAATACGAGAACCCACTCGCCTGCCTCGAGGATGTGGCTGGCTTCCGCCTGGAAGGTGATGCGCACATCACCTTCCACAACGGGCGCATGCGCATGGAGCATGCACGCGACCCGTCGGAAGGGCAGGCGAGTAACCTGGTCTACTGGTGCCCGCAGGAGTTCCCCGATAACATCGCGGTCTCGTGGGACTTCTGGCCGCTGGGCGAACCGGGCTTGTGCATCCTCTTCTTCGCCGCCCGTGGACGCAATGGCGCTGACATCTTCGATCCGTCACTCGCACCGCGCGTCGGCATCTACAACCAGTACCATCACGGTGACATCGACGCACTGCATGTCTCCTACTTCCGGCGCAAGAACCTATCGGAGCGCGCGTTTCATACCTGCAACCTGCGTAAGAGCTATGGTTTCCATCTGGTGGCGCAGGGGGCCGACCCCATCCCCGATGTGGCGGACGCTACACCGCCCTACCACATCCAGCTCATCAAAGCTGGCCCGGTGATAGACTTTACTATCAACGAATTACCCATCTTTCACTGGGAAGATGATGGTATTACCTATGGCCCCGTACTGGGCGGTGGGAAAATAGGCTTCCGCCAGATGGCCCCGCTCATCGGGGAGTATGCGAATCTGAAGGTGCATCGCGTGGAGGCGCATAACGGATGAGCGCTTCAGGGTGCTAATCTACTGCGGGGCTGGTATCCTCGCCGCCGGGACCGGGCAGGGTGGGGCATATCCATGAGGCGCTCGACTATTCGGCGCGTTATCCAACGCCCAATGCACTGAATTAGCTGCAATATATTGCCTGCACAAGTGAAAAAGTGTATTCTTAGTTATAGATGATAAGGTAGCACAGCTACCATCAGGAAGTTAAGGAGTATGTACTATGAGTAGGCAATACCGTATCGCCATCATCGGGTTTGGTGGTATGGGGCGCAATTATGCCACCATACTACAAGCCAGCCCACGTTGGGAATTGACGACGATATGCGACATCAGTTCATCCAGTCGGGCACAGGCGACAGAACTTTACCCCGGCGTTACGGTAGTCGATGTAGATAGACTCGATGAGATTTTCGCTGACCCCGCGATAGACGTGATCGGTATCTATACTCTGGCGGATGATCGCCCGGCGCTCATCCGCCGTGCGCTGGCAGCGGGCAAGCATGTCATTGCGGAGAAACCGCTGGCCGCCGACATGGAGACTGAATGGGCGCTGGTGCATGAGATCGAAGCGAGCGGATTGTTCGTGGCGCAGAATCTCTTTAACCGCAATGCCTGGTACCACCACGAGATGCTGGCATTCATCGCTTCGGGGGAGATCGGCGACCTTGCCATCATCAGCATCAACCATCAGACACCCGGTCTGATGCCTACCGAAGGTCATGCGCCGGAAGGCCCACCTTTCCACGACTGCGGCATGCATTATGTGGATGTGGCACGCTGGTATGCCGGCAGCGAATACGACCGCTGGCACGCACAAGGGGTGCGCATGTGGGGCTATGAAGCAGCTCCCTGGTGGGTTAGTGCTCATGGCACATTTGCGAATGGGGTGGCTTTCCAGATCACGCAGGGCTTCGTCTACGGTCAACTGGCGGATAGGAAGTCTTACCATTGTGGTTGCGAGTGTATCGGCACTAAAGGCGTCGCCCGCTTCACGCACGACTTTGCCACTGTCGCGCTGGAACTGCGTGGCGTTACCGAGACGGTGAACAAGTTTGGCCCATATGGCGACAAAAAGATAGACATACTCTGTGAGACCTTCGCCAACTCCCTTGATGCCGGGCGTAACCTTGGTTTCCCGTGTGCACGTGATTCTGCAATCGCCAGCGAGGTTTCCTGGGCCATGCTCAATGCGGCCACGGAGGACAACCCACCGATGTTTGGCACCCATGCCGATTTAGATGCTATCCTGGCGCATCGCAAAGCATTGACAGCACGAAACAATAGGTGAAGCACGGTGTGCACGATGAATACAACTTGTGGCACACTTTAGATAGAATTGGAGGATAAACGATGAAAGCTATTATGCTCATGTTCGACTCACTCAACCGGCGGATGCTCCCGCCCTATGGCTGCGATTGGGTGCATATGCCCAATTTTCAGCGGTTGGCGGCGCGTACTGCGGTATTTGATAACAGTTATGTCGGTAGTATGCCCTGTATGCCCGCCCGCCGGGAGATTCACACCGGGCGCTATAACTTCCTGCACCGTAGCTGGGGGCCAATGGAGCCGTTCGATGATTCCATGCCGGAATTGCTCAAAAACAACGGGGTCTGCACCCATCTAGTGACTGACCACTACCATTACTGGGAAGATGGCGGCGCTACCTTCCACAATCGCTATAGCAGCTATGAATTTGTCCGTGGGCAGGAAGGTGACTCCTGGAAAGGAGTGGTAGAAAAGATCGCTGTCCCGGAGAATATCAACCCGAAATGGAAGCAGCAGGATTGGGTGAACCGGGAGTGTTTCAACAGCGAGGAGAAGATGCCGCAGGCGCAAACTTTTACGCTAGGGTTGGAGTTCCTGCGCCGAAACCATGCCAGCGACAACTGGTTCCTCACTATCGAAACCTTCGATCCGCATGAGCCGTATTTCAGCCAGCAGGAATATAAAGACCTGTATCCGCATGATTATACCGGCCCCGTATTTGACTGGCCGGCATATCGGCAAGTTACCGAGACGCCCGAGCAGGTGCAGCATTGTCGCTATGAGAGTGCGGCGCTGCACAGCATGTGCGATGCCTACCTGGGGAAATTGCTGGATACCATGGATGAGCTGAACATGTGGGATGATACCATGCTCATCGTCAACACCGATCACGGCTTCCTGCTGGGCGAGCATGACTGGTGGGCGAAGATGGTGCAGCCATTCTACAATGAGGTAGCCCACACACCGCTCTTTATCTGGGATCCGCGCAGCGCCGTGCAGGGGGAACATCGGCAAAGCCTGGTGCAAACCATCGATCTGGCACCGACGCTGTTAGACTACTTTGGGGTAGCGACACCTGCCGATATGCAGGGAGTGGCATTGCGCGAAACTATCGCCCATGATACTCCGGTGCGCGAAGCCGGACTATTGGGGATACACGGTGGGCACGTCAACGTCATAGATGGCCGGTATATCTACATGCGTGCACCGGTGAGCGCCGAAAACGAGCCGCTATTTGAATACACGTTGATGCCGACGCACATGCGCTCAATGTTCCAGGTAAAAGAGTTGCAAAGTATCGAACTCGCCGAACCGTTCTCCTGGACAAAAGGCTGCCGGACGATGAAAATTCCGGCACGAAATGCCTATTCGAAGTCACATAATTTCGGCACGCTGCTCTTTGATCAACAAAATGATTATCTGCAGGAGCATCCGCTGACTGACCCGGAGGTGGAGGAACGCATGGTAGCTCACTTGATCCGCTTGATGCATGATAGTGACGCACCGGCGGAGCAGTATGAGCGGCTGGGGCTGGTGGGGTAATCTACTCTCTTCCCAGTCGCAGAACTTCCATGACGTTAGTGGCGGGGCGTCCCTGGCGGATCTCATTCGCCATCGCCTGCAGTACCGGGGCGCTATGCGCGAAGAAGTGCTGGTATCCGGGGCATAGATAGCTGATGGGTTTGCCGTCGTCGGCGCTGCGCAGGCGGTGTTTGGGACAGTCGCCGCCGCAGAAGCGTAACTGCGGACATTGCCGGCAGGAGGCGGAGATGTCCGCCTTCGCCAGGCCGAAAGCCCGCTGCTCTTTCCCTTCCACGAGTTCTGTCATATTTTCTACGGTCACATTCCCCCGGCGGTATTCGGGATAGACGAAGTGATCGCAGGCGTATAGATCACCGTTATGCTCCACAGCCAGCCCGTAGCCGCAGGTGGGAGAATAGACGCAAAGGGTGGGTGGGCCGCCCAGCCAGACATTCAGCGTACACTCAAATAGTTGTGAGAAGATACTCCCCACATCGTTGCGCGCCCATTCGTCGAAGATGGCGCAGAGGAAATCGCCGAATGGCTCCGGGCGTACCGTCCACGGAGTCACCTTGCGACTATCACGTGCCATGCGTTCCACAATAGGGATGAACTGCAAATGCTCCAGCCCCGCCTCGCGCAGGAAGCGGTAGACGCGCAGCGGGTGCTCCACATTGGTACGGTTGACGGTCACCAGAGCATTTACCTCAACTCCGTGGCGCTGCAGGCACTCTAGACCCGCCATCACTCGCGCGTGTGTCGGTTTGCCGCCACGGTCTACGCGATACCGGTCATGCAGGTCGGCGGGGCCGTCGATGCTCACGCCCACCAGGAAGTTGTTGTCGTGGAAAAAGGAGGCCCATTCATCATTCACCAGCGTGGCGTTGGTCTGCAGCGCATTCAGCACCTGCTGGCCGGGGCGCAGGTACTGCTGCTGCAACGCGATAGCCTGGCGGAAGAAATCGATCCCCAGCAGCAGCGGTTCCCCGCCCTGCCAGCCAAAGACCACTTCCTCGCCTGGATGTGCCTGCAGATAGGCGGCAGTGATGCGCTCCAGCGTCTCCGCATCCATGCGCATCTCCGCGCCCGGATAGAGCTTTTCCTTCTCCAGGTAGTAGCAATATTCGCAGGCCAGGTTGCAGCGCGCCCCGGCAGGTTTGATCATCAGATGAAATGGTCTGGTAGTACGCAAATAACTCATCCCCATATCTTGAATAGAATAATTCCGGCAACAAACAGCACCAGCATAGCGAACGCACGTTGCAAGTGCATTGTTTTAAGTCGATGACAATGCCACGCACCAGCCTGCACGCCCAGCGTAGCTCCCAGCATCAACGGGATCACTATCCAGAGGTCGACCATCCCGGTAGCGGCATATTGAATAGTGCCGGCCAACGCCGAAACAAAGACCAACAAACCGCTAGTGCCGATGGCGGTGCGCAACGGAATACCGTAGCCGAAGACCAGCAGTGGGACGAGTACCACCCCGCCGCCGATACCCAGCAACCCGGACATGATGCCGATGAGCAGCCCTCCTAGCGACAGACTGACCAGCGATATCTGCATGATACCGCTGGTAGGCAAAGATACCGGCAGCAGCAGGGGCCAGCGCAAGGGAGCGTGATCTTTTGCGCCTGCTGCCTCTTCGCCATCCGCATAAAAGAAGCGGATCGCGACGCTGACTAACAATATGATAAATAGGCCATTCAGGGTAATATTGACCAGTGGGGTGGTGTGCCCCCAAAGCGTTATTTTGCCCATACCGCTCAAGCGCTGAAGGACAAACTTGCCGATGGTGGTGCCGATCACCGTGCCGATGGCCATGAATCCGGTCAACCGTCCATCGACATAGCCTTTGCTGGCATGACGACGTGCGGTCGTCAGACCGACGGCGATCATCTGCGCTAGCCCGCTGCCTACGGCGACACCCGCATCTATGCGAAAAAGAGCGATAAGCAGTGGGGTGAGCATAAACCCACCCCCTACTCCGAAAAGCCCGGAGGCATATCCTACCACTACTCCCAGCGCAGCAAGTCCGGCCATAAATCCGACGTCATGCATCAGCATTTATCCTTCTTGCGATGGAACAGCGAGACTACCATTTCGCTGGCAATTGCCCAGAGCAGCGGCACACCAATGGCCAACAGCACGCGCCATGTTGTAGCAAGTAAAGTACCTCCCTGCGCGAACTCCGGCATCAGCACACCTCCCTATTACGATTTTCCGCGATTGCATTTATCTGCGTAGTGCCCATTCTTTATGCTCCGTAGATGCGCGGCATCCACATCGGCTCTTTGCCCATCTCGGCGAAGAGGAAGCGCATCATCAGATCAGCCTTGATACGTTCATAGTCGATATCGTCCCAGCGGTTGTACAGCTCGCCGGGGTCTTCCTGCAGATCAAAAAGTTCGCCATATGGCTGATTGTAGTAGACGGTCAACTTGTAGCGCTTATTGATATAGGATTTCATGTGTATGGTAGTCGGATCGTGATGATGCTCGACGATAACATGGTCGCGCGCTGCTGCTTCTTCGCCCCGCCACACAGAGCTTTCATCTACGCCGGTCATGGCGCACGGCACTGGGATGTCCGCCATGGTCAGAAAGGTGGGGGCCAGATCGACGAGTGTCTGCAGCGCGTCCGAACGTTCGCCCGCGGGTACCTCGCCGGGATAACGCACGATAAAGGGCACCTTAACCATGTCCTCGTAGAGGAATGGCCCTTTGGCAATGAGGCCATGCTGACCGAAGAAATGCCCGTGATCGGTGGTGAAGACAACGATCGTGTTATCTGCTATTCCTAATTCATCTAGGCGATCCAAGATGACGCCGATATACTTGTCCATCAGGCTCACCATCGCGTAGTAGATGGCAATATTTTTGGCCAGCTCATCGTGGTCATATAGATGTGAATGCATTCCATGCAGTCCGTGTCCGCTTTCCATCCAGGGTGAGAAGTCCGGATTTTCCGTTTGCGTCATACCAAAATGCGGCGGGTTGTTATCATGCTCACCCGGCACCAGTGCTGGCACGGTGAGTTCTGCCGGGTCATACATGGTATCCCACGGGCGTGGCACCAGGTAGTCGGGGTGCGGATCGAAGAAGCTGGCCCACATGAAGAACGGCTTGTCTTCTTCCACCGATTCCGTCATCAGTGCATTGATACGTTCAGCGATCCACGCATCGTAGTGGAATTCCTCGGGGATCTCCCAGGTGCGGCGCTGGTTTGGGTTTTTGCCGGTGGGCGGGCGGAAGTAGTCGCGCCAGTTGGTGCAGCCTTTCTCCTCCATCCACAGCGCGTAGTGCTGCCCCACGTGTGCTTCATCGGTGTGGTTGCGTGCCAGTTCAATATGCTGAAAACCGTAGAATGGCCCGTGGAAACCCCGCCAGAACTCGGTATCCTGCAGTATGGGATAAGCCTCCAGCGAGGGGTATTCCTCGGTGCCGGCCAGCGGCTGGAAATGCGCCTTGCCCACCAGCGCCGTGGAGTAACCAGCGGCATTAAAATCCTCGCCCACGGTGTGAACATCCTCGGACAGCTTGGTGCCCAGCGTCCATGCGCCGTGCTGGCTGGGATACTGCCCGGTGATGATCGAGGCACGTGTGGGCGTACAGGTTGGATTCGGGCAGTAAGCACGCGTAAAAAGTGTGCCCTGTGCGGCCAGACGGTCCAGGTTCGGCGTTGAAATCTCCGGGTTCAGGCACCCCAGCGTAAACCAGTGTTGCTGGTCGGAGGTGATCAACAGGATATTAGGTCGTTTCTCATTCATATCATTGTTCCTTTGTTTGCGCTGGTAATATCTTCGGTACCATCTCGCCTGCTTCCTGCAACTGCTGTACTAGCAGTATGGCGAGTTCTGCCCTGATATTTGCATATGCTGGATCGGCCACCAGATTCGTGCGCTGGTGTGGATCTTCCTCGTTGTCGTACAGATAGGCCTCATAGTATACATCATTGCCGGGTGACTCATTCTTCAGGAAGCCCGCGGTATCAACTCTGGGGACATTCACCTCATATGTCCAGAGTTTTGTGCGCACCACCCGCCCCGTGTGGTCCTCGCTGATCTGCGAAAAGATCACCTCTGGCCAAGCTACAGCAGAACCATCGACAAGTGTTTGCAGCGGGTGTCCGTGCATCACCGTGGGTGTTTCGACACCAGCAGCGGCCAGGATAGTGGGGGGAATATCAATGAGACTCACCAGTTCATCACATACTTTTCCGCCGCGGAATCCCGGGCCATGGATAATCATGGGTACGCGCAGGCAATTATCCTGACAGGAGCGTTTGTATTCACTGTTGCGCGTGCGGAAGTGGCTGCCGTGGTCGCTGGTGTAGATAATGATGGTGTTCTCCGCCATGCCCAGCCGGGTGAGTTCCTGCTGTATGCGCCCCAGATTCTGGTCGAGCGAGTTGCACTGGCCCAGATAGTCGGGGTAGTTTTCGCGCCAATCGCCTTCGGTACCGACGAGGTCGCCCGGCACATCGTAATCCTTGAAGCGTTCTTTCGATCCTTCCGGCCCTTCGTAATGGTTCCGGTCGTTCTGGTGATGTGGCTCCAGGTAGGAGAGGAAGAGGAACCAGGGACGGCTGCCATCGCGCGTGCGCAGGTAATCGAGGACGAAGTCAGTCTCGCTGTCCACACGGTAACCGGGGAAGTCCACGCGCTGATTATCGGCATCATACATATATCCGCCTTCATAGCCATGCGAGGTATGCTCCAGCGCATCCGCGGCCAGCCAGAAGTCCTTATAGCCAAAGCGCAACTCCGGCGGCACTGGCGCGGTGCGCGTCCCCGCCAGATGCCATTTGCCGATGTAGCCCACTTCATAACCGGCATCAGAGAGATACTCGGGTACAGTGGAACCATTGGGCTGGAATTTTGCATCATTCCGGTACATTCCCACTTCGGTGGCGTAGCGCCCGGTCTGCAAACACGCACGTGCCGGCCCGCAGACCGGCTGCGGAGTGAAGGCATACTCAAAGCGCACGCCATCCGCCGCCAGCGCATCAAGGTTAGGCGTCACTGGCAACCGTTGCCCGTAACAGCCCACGGTATCCCAACGCTGCTGATCGGAGAAAAAAACGAGAATGTTCGGTTGAGTTGTTTGCATGTCCGTACCTTTCGTTTGCCTATCTTACCAGGAATTCAGCCTTCGTGGGGATGCCGCCGCCGCAGTTCCTCCACTGCCCAACCGCGTTCAGTTTGCTCCAGATACTGGCAATAGTCAAGCAGATTTCTGCGGGTATGGAAAGGGCCACCTTATCAAACAGTTCCGCCAGTGTGGGGATCAGGTCATGATTGTAATGCAGGCCGGTATCCACATGTCCCTGCTAGATATCTTTCCCGCGTATGATCATGGGGATATGCGGCGTGACAACGCCGGCGGTGCACTCGCCACATTAACCAGCGAATCTCCCGTAAATCTGGGCTACTGCGTAACATCTTCAAGGTCAGATACGAGGCTCTTAAGCATCTCCCGAACTGGTACTGCGCTTTTCTCGGGAAGCCTACCGAGAAAAGGCCCCACTTCGGTAATGGCTTTTGCAAGCTTCCCTAGTTCCTTGGCGCCCGATGGATGATCAACGTCCGTCCCTTTCTGCGCCAAACGATGCAATCGTGTGACGAGTGCAGCCACCATGCCCAAATCCGAACTACGTGGGGTGTCGCGGAGAGCAGTCTCCCTTATGCCATTCACCACGGTATGCAGCGTTTCCTCCGCGCAGGCTCTTGCCTCCGAGCGAAAGTCGAGCGCTATAGTGCCTACTCCCCGGGCAGAAAGAGCCTCGGAATACACTATCGGAATCTCGCGCAACTGGCCCGCAAACGTCACCGTCGTCTCCCGAGTTTTCTTATCACGCAAGCCCGCGATCTCCTCCGCAACAGCAACCTGGCCATAATAGGCGTATTCCTGCATACCCTTGCGGGCAGTCACCGTAACGCCTTTCTTCCGTCCAGCTTCGTCGTAACGTTCGCCGAACTTATCCCGCGTCATGGCAATGATAAGATCTGCAGACAGGCCTGTCAGCGGTTCCACGGATTGGGCAGTCAAGGGCGGCTCAGTCACCACGTCTACTACCGTCGAAGTCGCTGAATTGCCCGTAACCGGCAGCGCAGCATGATGGCTCGCGGTATCCGCCTTTGTTGCGGCGACTGGTTTGCCGAAGCTGGCCGCGCTGATGCAAGCACCAGCGACCAACGCCGTGATTATCAGCGCAGCAAATACATAGAGCTTGATGGTTCGTTTTGCCATAATATTGTTTAACCCCATGCCTGTGACACCACTA
>JBBQQW010000034.1:0-16993 GCA_038215455.1 Armatimonadota bacterium | reverse complement strand
GATAGCTATCCCCATGCGTCACAATATCTGCACGAATGGCCAGCGGTGACATCTTACTGTCACCGACATAGAGGCGTCCGGCACCTACCTGGCGGCGCACACGCTCGATTAGCGGCTGATAGAGCGGGGAATCCGAGGTGTATACGCTCAATTCCGGGGTCATAAACCATCAGCCTTCTTGCGCACACAAATTCGCTCTGACGATTCCTCGATTGAATGGGTGGTGGTGCGACCGGACACCTTAATCAACGATGGAGCCGTAAGTGCGTATGAGATATTCCCTTCACCGGTGCGCAGTGCGCTTGTTAATCCGGGCAAAACCAGCAGGATCAACGTCGCGCATTTTATGGCGGATCTGATGACTGACAATGAGATTTGGAGCAGAGAGCAACGACAGCGTTGCCGCTTTTGGGGTGTGATCCCGGTATCGTCTGCTCCGGGTGTGCTTACACCTTTCTCGGTTACCATAGTCCGATCCCACCGGTAGGTGGTGGATGGATGAACATTAATGGGTTTCGCTTTGTCGGCAACCGTAGTGTACGCCCACGGTGTGGTGTCGGTAGTGGTGTATTGGGGTGCTGGTGTGTAATTGTCCTCGGGCGGATTCTCGGTGGTAGCGTAGTCTGCCGATTGCGGACTTTCGCCACCATTCGAGAAATCTGGGATATAGTCACTGAGAAGCAAAAACCCCAAGGCAATTGGCGTTGCGATTACGGTATACGCGACAGCTTTAGAAAGGAAAAACATTTATCCCCCTCCAATCTATTAATCATTTTTCTACGAAAACACTGGTTGTCAATATGCCAATTGGTATTTTTTGCCATATTTTTCCGATTATAGATGCCCAGATTATGGTGGTGCAGTGAATCGATACGTCTTCAATGCAAAACTCAGCAGAAAATGGCTGCGGACAACAGTGGGGAGCAGCTAAATGGGAAACCGCCGGAGAAAATTCTTCAGCGGTTGAGTTCAGTGTGTTGGAGGTGGGGAGTTTTGGTGCTTATACCTCCACCACTCCCCACCCGAATCCTGGCAAACAGACACCATCTGCAATAGCGGTGGCATTCCCCGCCTTGAGATTGGCGACAAAGGGGAGTGGGAAGTCAATTGCTGTGCCGGTGTGGTTGGTGAGAATCCAGTGGGTGCCACGGTTGACCGCCTGGGTGCCTGCCGGGACGGCCAGGTGGTAGATTCCCGCACGGTCGGCGATGCGGGTGATTAAGGCGCGCATCGCTGCCGGGTCAATCATTGTGCCCAGATAGTAGGTGTGGCCGGCTCCGCAGGCATATTCGGCGGCGGCGGGCAGGCCGGCGCAGATACCCTCGCTCCAGTGATACAGTGGGGTCGCACCGGCAAGTTCCAGCGCCTCCCACCAGCCATCGCTGCAGGTATCCGGCAGTCCACCCTCGCCGTGCAGTTTCCAGGAGCGTGTCGGGATTTGGTCACGCCAGCAGGAGACGGACAGGTCATGCGCATCCCTATCACTCTGGCTTTCGAGTATGCGCAGTCCGAAGACCCGCACCGCAGGACGGTCCACTGTCAGATAATTATTGATGAGATTTTTCGAGAATGCCATGCGGGTGGCGAAGAGGACACCGCCACTTTGAACGTAGTTCTCCAGGTTTTGCCGAACGTCATCATCCGATAGCACGAAGCCGGGGGCGATCACCAGCGCATAGGACGACAGGTCTTCATGCCCTTGACGGACGTCGACCGGGATGCCCCGTGAATGGAGCGCCGCCATCACGTGGTCGATCTCCTTGAGGTAATGCCCGAAGTATTTACCCACCGCCCAGAAGTTATCCCATGAATGTAGTACCGCCACGCGGGGCTGCAGCGGGGGCAGCTCCAGCGCGCTGATTGCCGCGGCAGCGGCGGCCATCTCCGGCACTTCGCGCAGTTTGGCGCGCGGTTTGCCGGTGTAGTCGATAAAGCCCAGGTGGTTCTGCTCCTGACCGCTGGGAGTACTCTCCCAGCGCCAGAAGCCATGTACCGATTCGCCGTGCGCCAGGGCGTTGACGGCGGTAACGATATTGAAGCCGGGCGGTGTGGCCATCATCATGCCGACGGAATTGACGCAGTTCTCCATACTCCAGTATGGTGTACCGGGCTTGAGAGAACGAACAAGACTATGCGCGAAAGAAAGCCCGGCCAGCGTGTAACCGTCATCGTACGCATCCCAGGAGACTACATCGATCTCGCGCGTCAATTGCCACAGATCCACCTGTTGATAGTCAGCGTTGACGTTGGTGGTGATCGGCACCGTTGCCCCGGCGCGCTTGAGCGTCTGCACCTGCTCGCGCAGGAATGCGGCAGTCTGATCGGACCAGAAACGGCGGGCCAGCGCGATCATGGCGGGCAGGTGATTCCCGGATCGAACATCGGGCAGGCGTACCTCCTCCCACGTTGAGAATTTCATGCTCCAGAAAGCGCTGCCGATGGCCTGGTTAAAAGATTCAACTGTGTCGAAGCGCTGCTGGAGTGATTCCCGGAAAGCCGCGTGGCAGGCCGGACACAGGCACGCGTCAGCGCCCAGTTCGTTATCGATCTGCCAGGCTAGCAGTTCTGCTTCGCCGGACAGCTCGTCGTACATACGCCGGGCGATGCGGTTGGCGAAGGTGCGCATAACCGGTGAAGTCATACACGCGGTGCGGCGTCCACCTACGGGGGAGGGAAGGCCATGGACATTATGCACTGTCGTTTCCGGGTAGTCGATAGTCAGCCATGGTGGGAGCGCAGCGCTGGGCGTGCAGATTACTGCGGCCAGCCCCTGCTGCCGGCACAGCTGCAAGGCCGTCTTCGCCCAGGAGAAATCAAAGAAACCTTCGGAGGGCTCCATACTGCTCCACGCGAATTCAAAAAGCCGAACCCCCGTGAATCCGTGCGTGACCATTAGCTCGAGATCGTGTTCCCATAATGCTGTTTCCTTGTGCTCCGGGTACCAGGAAACAATGAGGTGGTTAGCGGTGGTAATATTCATATCGGTAGTATTTTACCGAAACTTGAAGGTTACTGCAATGACACATTTCTGCAGATGAGATTACCAAGCAAATAATGGTTAATACTTTATGTTGCATATCATTAAAGGACTAATATGCAAGACAATAAGACACCGGAAGAATGGACAATAGAGCTGAGACGGCAGGTACGAGGCTTGTGGTGACGGCATTTGAACAGTTACCTGCTAGCAGTAGCCGACTGCAAACTCACCATTAATATTCTCAACTCTCTTCATCCGCACTCCCTTTGGTTTGTGTTGACAGGCGCAGGTAGCAATCCAGCCCGCGTTGGGCCGCCTCCGTGTATGCCGGGGTGAGCGCCGTCAGCACTGGTTCTGTGCCGCGCCAGAAGGGGAGGTCGCCCAGTCGGCGGAGGAGCGGGGCGGTGACGGCGGATGGGTGAATGTCGCTGGTAAAATTTTCAGGCATTGGTGCGCCGGTCCAGAAGGTTGCCTGGTCGGCGGACAACGGCTCCGGGGTGATGTCGCGGGTAGGGGCAGTCGATTCCATTGTACCGGCGACCGTGCGCAGGCGGTCGAGTAGCGCTTCGCGAGGCAAGCCGCGCAGGGCGAAGATGAGGAAGGGGTCGCGGTCGAATTCTTCTCCCAGCAGGTAATAGACTGCCGCGATGTGCTTGCATGGGTTCGACCAGTCCGGGCAGGAGCAGTCGGTCGTCAGGTCGCGCGACGTGGTCGGGAAGAGCGGCGTACCTGCTGCTTTAAAGACTTCTTCGATGTCTGCGGGCATTTCACCCGCCAGCAGTTTAGCAAGGAATATGGCCCGCCCAGCAAGCTCGGTGATGACGCGTTCCCAGGCCGCGGATGATAATGGCGCTAATTGGAGGGTAACTTTATACGGCCTCGCACGCGATCCCTGCACCTTGGCGTTTACCAAACCGGGGGCGATGTCAACGGAGAGCACCTGCCCGCTGCGCGCATAGGAGCGCCCACGGGATAGGCGCGCGCCGAGGTTGAAACTCTCCAGTGTGGCGATCCAGCGTTTCGCCCACCAGCGCTCGCCCCCCAGTTTGCTGCCACCTTTCGCCTTGATGCCGCCTTCTTTGCGGATCGGCGATGATTTAGGATAATTGTCGTAGTCGCGCCAGCCCATTAAAATTCCCCTTCGAACGAAAATAGATTTTGCAGACGCTTTGCTCCATTGGTTTACCTAACCCCCAGCCCCTTCCCTGCGAGGGAAGGGGTGTCCAAACGATTGATCTTCATTGAAAAACGATCATTCTCCCCCTTCCCGCGCCGGGAAGCGGGCTGGGGGGTTAGGTAGACCAAGGCTAACGCCATAGATACAACATCAGTTTTTCATCTCCCAATCAGGCATTTATCACTCTCATTCCGCCACCGCGTCTGTGCGCAGGGCGAACAGTTCTTTTAGTTCTGCGGTGGAGAACTCGGTCAACCAGCCTTCGCCTGTGCCTACCACCTGGGCGGCCAGTTCGCGTTTGCGTTCGATCATGTCGCTGATCTTCTCCTCCAGCGTGCCGGCGCAGATGAATTTGTGCACCTGCACATTCTTCGTCTGCCCGATGCGGAAGGCGCGGTCGGTCGCCTGGTTTTCCACCGCCGGATTCCACCAGCGGTCGAAGTGGAAGACGTGGTTGGCGCGGGTGAGGTTCAACCCGGTGCCACCCGCCTTCAGCGAGAGCAGGAAGATAGACGGCGCGTGCTCTTCCCCCTGGAAGCGCTCCACCATCAGATCGCGTTTCGCCTTCGTCACCCCGCCATGCAGGAAGAGGACCTCCTGCCCGAAGGTCTCCTGCAGATGCTGCCGCAGCAGGTCGCCCATCTCGGTGAATTGTGTGAAGATGAGCGCGCGCTCGCCCATCGCCAATATCTCCTCCAGCATCTCAGTCAGCCGTCCCAGTTTGCCGGAACGCCCCGGGATCGCCGAACCATCGCTCAGGAATTGCGCCGGGTGGTTGCACACCTGCTTCAGCTTCATCAGCGTCGCCAGCACCAGCCCCTTGCGTTGGATGCCGTCCGCGCCGTCCAGCGCTTCTTCGGCCTCTTTCGTCACCGCCAGATACAGCGACGCTTGCTCTTTCGTCAACGGGCAGTAGACCGACATCTCCTGTTTCTCCGGCAGATCGGCGATGATACTACGGTCGGTCTTCAGGCGGCGCAGCATGAAGGGGCCGGTGAGACGTTTTAGTTGCACGGCGGCGTCCGCGTCGCCTTCCAGCTGGATGGGCTGGAAGAAATTGGTGTGGAACGCCTTGGCCGTGCCCAGCAGGCCGGGGTTGAGGAATTCCATGATTGACCACAGCTCGCCCACGTGGTTCTCCACCGGCGTGCCGGTGAGGGCGATACGGTATTCCGCCGAGATGGCGCGTGCCGCTTTCGCCACCTTGGTCTCTGGATTTTTAATGTGCTGCGCTTCGTCGAGGATTATCCCCGCCCACGGCACCTCTTTGATCGCGGCCAGATCGCGATGCATCAACGCGTAGCTGGAGATCACCAGCGTGTGCCGGCAGGCATCCGCGATGAACGCCTCTTGCCGGGCGCGTCCGGTGCCGTGATGTATGAGCACGGACACGCCGGGCGTGAAGCGTTCGGCTTCTTTGCGCCAGTTATTCACCACCGAGGTGGGGCAGATAAGCAGTACCGGGCGGGTGACGCCTTCCGCGCGGTCACGTTCCAGCAGCGCCAGTGTTTGTACAGTTTTGCCCAGCCCCATGTCATCTGCCAGGCACGCGCCCAGCCCCCAGCGGCGCAGGAAGGCCAGCCAGGAGTAGCCACGTCCCTGGTACGGGCGCAGGGTGCCGTGCAATCCCTCGGGCGGTGACAATTCGGCGAACGGCGTGCGGCCATCTAACTGCGCGATAATCTCGCCCAGCGCACCGGTGGCCTCCACGCCAGCAATAGGCAAGCCCCCGGGGGCGGCACCCGCGCCCAGTGCCATGCGCGCCAGCTCCCGTCCGCTCGTCTCACTCTTCGGGTCGGCCAGCAGTTTTAGCGCGTGCTGCAGGTCGTCCTGGTTTAGCTCCACCCACTGCCCACGCAGCTTCACCAGCGGGGATTTCATAGCCGCCAGTGCCTGCAGTTCCGCCATCGTGAGTTCTTCGTCGCCTACCGCTATTGCCCAGTGGAACTGCACTATATCATCGAGCGAGATGCCGCTGCTTTTTGCGGATCCCTTTTTCTTCGTCCCCGTCATCTTCGCGCGGGCGGCCAGGCGCAGCTTCGCCCCGCGCCGCGTCCACCAGGTGGGCAGTAGCACACCGTAGCCCATCCCCTCCAGCAAAGGGGCGGTATCGGCCAGAAATTGGAACGCGCCGTTGGTATCGAGAGTGAAGGAGGCCGGTTGTGCAGCATGGAGACTGGCTTCGATCTGTGGTGATAGCGTGGCGGCGGTGCCCAGCGCGGCGAGCAGGAAATCGCGCGGGCTGGTGTCGCCGCGATGCAACAACGCCGCTTTTTTGCTGCGCGCTTTCCACACATCTGCGGCGGGTGCCAGCAGGCTGGGGTCATCCACCGGCTGCACCAGGTAGCGCACTTGCCAGGGATCAGCCTCGTCTTCCGGCTCTTCCAGGCGGAAGAGCAGCCGGTACGGCGCGGCCAGTGTGAGCGCCAACGGCTCGCGCCAGCGCCGAACCTCAGTTGCGAAGCGCGCCAATTCCGTGCGATCCCCCGTGATACGCCCATCCGGTGCGCGGAGCGCCGCCAGCCACTGCTCATGCACGCTGGCGAATTTCGTCGGCTTGCCCGCTTTCCCTGGCGGGCGTGCCAATTCATCTACCGCGCTGGTGATGAAGGCTTCCAGCATAACGGTCGCGGGGGTGTCCGGTGGAGCGTCGGCAGCGCCCAGCGCACGCGCCACGGGTGGCATTCCGCCGGCGAGGGAACGCAACTGCGTGGCATCATCTCCGGCAAAGACCGGCTCCCACCGCGCGTAAAATTCACCAGCGAGTTCGGCAATCCCGGGCAGGTATTGTTGTCGCGTCACCATTGAGGCCGCAAATTGCAGCGCGGCAGCCCAGTAGCGCAGATCATCACCGGCGATGATGCCGGGAGCGAGCACGGTGGTGCCCGCGGCCTCGCCAAGTAAAGCCGTCAGCATATCCCACGTCAGCGGCATCGCCGTCACCTGCCACGGGGCAAGCGTTGCGTCGCCGGTCGGCGGTTCGGCAATGAGCGGGCTTGAGGGGCACGGCGCACCGGCCACCGTGGGCAGCCAGATGGTCACCGACTCCGCGGTGCCCGGCGTCATCCCCAGCGTTATCAGCGCATTGCCGAGTGCCATCCCCGCATCAAACGGGGAAAGCATACCCGCATTTCGGCGCGGTCGGCCCCGGCGCACAACGGGAGCCGCGCCCCGGTGTTCGCCCCAGAGCCACAAGCGATTATTACGGTATCCGGCATGGAGAAGAATCATAATTGTTCCTGGTATGTGCGAGTCACGAGCGACGCCGATTAGTATATATTATAGCGGAATCTGTCGCGATTGTCGTGAACGAAATATCGCTATGAAGGTCATGATGTGGAAAGGATATTCAGAAATAGGTATAATGAAGATATGACAACACCTGCCCCAGAGCGGATAATGCCAAAAGTCGGACGCAACGAGCAGTGCCCATGTGGTAGCGGAAAGAAATATAAGCGGTGTTGTGGCACATAGATGACGGCACAATCATAGGCGTTATTGCTGGTTATATCCAGAATTTATCTTATGGACGTGTCAATCCGGTGCGGTAATCAGTGACGTCAAGGCGAATTCAATCGCATATACCGGTGTGAATTGTTGCTTCGTAATTTGCACATCGGTAATGCGGTCAACCTGGTAAGAGTGAAGCTCTCTCGTATCAGTGCGCAGGGTATGTAACAACAGATGCCCTTCATGCGTTCGCCGTAATGAGTATGGCTCCACGATGTTTGTACTCCCCTGATAGTCCAACTTAATGCAGAGGTGATTGATCGCGGCGAAGCGAATATATTCGAATGACACTCCCATACCCCATGTAGAGATCATCTGTGCTGGTACCCATGACGCATCTTCATTGGTTGCCACCGGAATGTGGGGCATGTCGCGGGGGAGACTGGTACCATCAAGCCAAGAAAAGAGTTCCGGGAGTTCAGCCCAGAAATGCTCGGGTGCCGGGAGTGCTGGCAATTGATGGGCTAACATATTTCCCCAGTCAGCGTCGAGTTCGTCACGGCCTTCATCCCGATTGAGCGAAGCGAATGTTGGTACTGCAATGCCTTTGAAGGCACATTTCGCCGTCAATACGTTTAACACATCGGCGGCAGGTGGTCGGCCTGCGGCATGCCGAAACAGGTTAACGACATCGTACAAATCGCGTGGCCGTAGCCGTTCGGCGAGCGCCCGAATTTTTTCAGCAAAGATTTCGACGTGTGAATAGGCTAAAACTCTCCCGCCATCGCTGAGTTCGTCTGGATACGAATGAGCGATTGAGAGACGAACAGGCGGTTGAACCAGTATTTCATCGTTGGTGAGATCGAGTTTGATACGCGGAAGACTTCCACGTGGAAGGAGAGGACCCCGGTAGGATAATTTTCCTTGAATCGAACTATGTCCACGTGGATTGGTATAGGCGTCAAAACGCAACTCATCAAGGGGAATCTCTATGCCGGACCTCTCATACACCAACAATGCAATTTCACGAAAGATAACCAGTAAGGTCGTCGTATCAGGCGATTCACCGATAATGGTAAAATCCAAATCTTCCGAGAAGCGATATGTCTCAAAAAAACATTTCTTCAGGCATGTGCCACCTTTAAAGACCCAAGAGAGTTGAGTCAATGGATGCGTAGCAATACCTGCCAATATCCATCCGAGGACATAGTCTTTCTCGACAATATCCTCACGTAGGCCCCACTCACGGACACGTTCTTCGATGTCGGCTCGATTGATCATGCGGGCGAGCTCCGACGTATGCGGGCATTAATCCAGAGATTCCAGCGTTTGAGTAAACGCCCCTTCTTCTTCATGGTCGGATCGATCACCGTGTCACCACTGCTCATCAACTGCTGACAGACCGCTACCAATGCGGGAATCTCCAGTCCAAGTATTTCAATAAGGAATCCTAGTCGCTTATAGATAGTACGGTTTCCCATACGGGCGATGTAACCTTGTAACAGGTCGTCATCTCGCATGTCACTGCTGAAGTAAGCTTGCACGATTTCAGCGACATGCCGAATACCACCTCCAAGGGAAGGATCATCGAGTAAATCAACGATCGTTCGCGTGGGATCAGATACCATGACCTTCGTATCTCGTCTCCAAACGGCTCGCGTGCCAAAATGTAGCGCTGCAGAACGGACAGTGACTTGAAACTGGGTTCCCTGGATTACGGGACGCCGTGTGCGCACCTTGCGCGATGTGACGACTTGTATCTCACGGAATATCTGCTCGGTCAGCCCCCAATGCTCGCAGGCACTCCAACCGCCGATATAGCATGGAGAGAAAATCTTTGTCGCAATGAGCCAAGGGTCTTCCCGCCATTCAGTGGGGCGTGTTGCATCCAGAGGGACGACGATATATACTCCTGATTGTACGCGAGAAAGCCAGCCACGGGAAGCCAGGTAGGCGAGGAATCGCCGTGTGCGCACAACGTCCAACCCTAACGTCGCCACGGCATCCTCAACAGTGAATGGCCCATGAAATTGGGTGTGTAAACGCATCAGGTGAACTCGGTTCGCCTCAGTAATCCCGGCTGCTCGGTTTGTCGATGTAGTATACTCAGAGTGCATAATGATTTACCTGATGGAACATCCAGCACGTTGACTATACCATAATGAGCGAAGATGGTAAAGACCATCCATGCATCAAGTAAGAGTCTGTCAAACCAAGTTTCCGACTTCCCTTGCCATCTTCTCCCACACTCGCCGTTGCGCCGCCCACTCCGGCATCAGCGCGATGCGTCGGATATCCTTCTCGCTCAACGGGTCTTTCCCGTGTTGCATCGGCAACCCGACCAGCTGCGCCTGAATCTCCGGGGCGAGAAAGCGTAGATAGCCGATCTGCGTCACCCGCGCCCGCGAAATTTGTGCCAGGCGGGCGATCTCGGCGTAATCTTTTACTGCGCCTTATTTTATCATGTCATCGAACTTATCTGGCCGCGCTCTCTGCGCTGGCCAGCTCGTCATTCAAAATCGCAATACCGGCGGGGCGGAAGGTGATGCCGATCTTCCCCAGCTCGCCGTCCAGGTCGACTTTCTCGATGAGCAAGCGCAGGATGCGCGCTCGCTCGACTGCCGGAATCCGGCATACCCGCGGCAAGGGTATCGGCGGAACGCGCATAGCTTGAGGCTATCAACTGTAACGTTACAGTTGACGAGAGGAGAATATCATGTCTATTCATCGTAAATATGCAACAAATGCCGATCGGCAAGCGGCCTATCGCACGCGCTGCAG
Organism: Armatimonadota bacterium; assembly: GCA_038215455.1. Classification (GTDB taxonomy): domain Bacteria; phylum Armatimonadota; class Hebobacteria; order CAIYQO01; family CAIYQO01; genus CAIYQO01. The sequence continues at coordinate 6,605 of JBBQQW010000034.1, read as the reverse complement.
CGCGTCCACGCCTCCCAAGCAGGCAATACCCGCCGTCGTGGGAACACGACGCTGGGCGGTACTGCTAAAGCAGGCGCAGGGCTTGCTGGAGGGTGTCTCGGTGGAGATGGCGCAATACTGGGATGAGCGTTCAGAAGCCTGGCAATATTCGGAGCGCATCGAATCATTGGAGGAGGTCGTCGCGCAATTGCAGGAGGTAATCGAAGCGTAATGTTACACTTCAGCACGACGTAAGCACACATCGCCAGCCCACGCGAGAATCTGGAGGGTGGCAGGACGCCACCCAAACACCAAAACCCACCATTGGCAACAAACATGGTATACTATTAGCGGTAAACCCAGTATACCCAAGCGGACATAATCACAGAGCAACAACTAGGACATAATCATTGAGCAACAACACATGGCGACTGTCGTAGCAGATTGTTTGACACCCGCACGCCTATCTCCTATACTTGCGAACGATTGCACTGTTTGCGAGTATAGGAGTCATTGATGCTACCACCTGCCCCACACTTACCGGTTCCTTCGGTGCGCCAGTTACGCTGGCATGAGCTGGAATTTTATGGTTTTGTCCACTTCACCGTTAATACTTTCACCGATCGGGAGTGGGGGTTTGGCGATGAAAGGCCCGGCATCTTTAATCCGGCGGAATGTGACCCACGGCAGTGGGCACGGACGGCGCGTGACGCGGGGATGAGGGGGCTTATCCTTACCACCAAGCACCACGACGGCTTTTGCCTCTGGCCGAGTAAATATACCGAGCATAGCGTGAAAAATTGCCCGTGGAAAGATGGCCAGGGCGATCTGGTGCGGGAGTTTGTTGATGCGTGTGCGGAATTCGATCTGCGTGCCGGGCTATATCTTTCGCCCTGGGATCGCAACCACGCGGAATATGGCAGTGCCGGTTATGTAGAGTACTATCGCAATCAACTGGAGGAGCTACTCACGCAATATGGCGAGCTTTTTGAGTTCTGGTTTGATGGTGCCAACGGTGGCGATGGCTTCTACGGCGGGGCCAATGAGAAGCGCACTATCGACCCGCTGACCTATTATGGTTATGAGGAGCTATGGGCAAAGGTGCGCGAACAGCAGCCGGACGCCATCCTCTTCAGCGACGCCGGCCCGGATATCCGCTGGGTGGGCAACGAGCAAGGATATGCCCCTACCACCTGCTGGGCAAAGATAAACCCCGAGGGTATATATGTGGGCAAGGTAGACGACATCAGCCGGCTGGGCCGGGGTGAGGCAGACGGCACAGTTTGGCGTCCGGCGGAGGTGGATGTCTCGCTGCGTCCCGGCTGGTTCTACCATGAGAATGAGCGCCCACACCCGCTGGATGAGTTACTGGCCATCTACGATGCCAGCGTAGCCCGTGGCTGCTGCCTGCTGCTGAATATCACCCCGGACAAGCGTGGCCTCATCCCTGATGAGGATGTCACCCGGCTGCAGGAGTTCCGCCAGCAGTTGGACGAACGTTACGCCCATGATGTGGCCGCCGGATGCGTGGTGACCGCCAGCGAAGTGCGCGGTGACGCCCCGACCTATGCCGCCGCCAATATCGTCGATGGCGCCACGGACAGCTACTGGGCGGTGGATGACGATACCCGCACCGCCACCCTCACCATCAACCTGGGCAAACGGGTGAGTATCAACGCTATCCGGTTGGAGGAGTACATCGCTCTCGGTCAGCGCATCGACTCCTTCAGCATCGAGGTACGTGTCTGGCAGCAATGGCTGGAGACGGCAATTGGCACCACCATCGGCGCGCGCCGCATCCTGAACTTCCCCGCTGTCATCACCGATCAGATACGTGTACAGATCAAAAGTGCGCAAGCCTGTCCCACGCTCAAGCGGGTGAGTGTCTACAGTATGGGAGTTCCGATAGCACGAAGATGAGGTATTAGTATGACGACTCCGATTTCTCCTGATTTTATCAATGAAAGTACGGCGAGTGCTGGGGGTGCCGGCGATATTCCGTGCCCGATGACGCTCCATATCATCCCCCAGGCGCATATCGATCTGGTGTGGTTCTGGGGGCCAGAGGAAAGCCTGGGGATGGTGCTGGACACCTTCCGCGGGCATGTGGAACGGCTGGAGGCTGACCAGACATTGACCTACGCGCAGAGCCAGACGGCAACGTATGCGCTGGTATTGCAGCATGATCCACAGTTGTTCCAGCGTGTGCAGGCGTTGGTGAAAGAGGGCCGGTGGGAGCTGGTAGGGGGCGAGTGGACCGAGGCGGATCCGGCGCTGCCCGGCCCGGAGGCGCGGCTACGGCAATACCTGCTGGGGCAGCGCTTCTTTCAGCAACATTTTGGTCGTCTGGCAACTGTCGGCTGGAGTCCCGACGGCTTCACGGTGCATCCCGGGGTGCTACCACAGATGTTGAAGCAGGCGGGGATGAACTACTTTGTGCATAAACGTCCGCGGGAGGTGAGCGGGCATTGTCCGTTGTTGCCCTATCATTGGTGCAGCAAAGATGGCTCGGAGGTGTTGGCCTACCGTTCGAACAATAAGGGCATGGGGTTGCCCGTGCTCTCGCAGGGGACGTCGGTACCGCCGGGCATGGACGGTATTTCGCTCATCGCCCATGCCTTTTCCGATGTGGGCATACACCATCTGTGGGGGCCGATGGGGGTGGGGGATGTCGGGGGAGTCAACTCCTATCGCACACCAGAGACGCATCCGTTGTTGACGCCCGTCTATAGTACGCCAGCTGGTTTTTTTGCGGCGGCGCTGGAGGGCATTGATCTCAATTTACTGCCAGTAGTCACCGGCGCGATGCCCGCGGAGTTCATGGGCGCATTAACCACCTGGGCGCGGGTGAAGTCGCTCAATCGGCTTTGCGAGAATCGTCTGTTGCAAGCAGAGGCGGTGATGGGTATCGCCCGGGCGCACGGTATACCGGTGGATGCCCACACGTTGGATACCGCCTGGCAGACGCTGCTATATTATCAGTTCCATGACTCTCTCGCCGGCTGCGGCACCGATCCGGTGCGCGAGGTAGTAGAACATCAGCTACAGCAGGTGGATTTACTTGCACGGGAAGCCCTGACACGGTACGCCGGGCAGCTTGCGGCACGTGTGCCGGGTGGGCCGGGGTTGCCGGTGGTGGTATTCAATCCGCTGGGCCATACTCGCTCGGATATGGTAACGGCGCACGTGCTCCTCCCGGAGGAGTTGCGCGTGGTGGCACCACTTGGGGCACCGTTGGCGGACACCCATGCCATCGACTGCAGCGCCTTCAGGGCAGACAGTGTCGAACTTGTCGCCGTCGACATGCAGGGCAACAGTGTGCCGGTGCTGCTGCAGCGCTACGCCCAGCTGCAACCGCTGCACGTGGCCGATATCCGCTTCCGGGCCACCGATGTGCCGGGCTTTGGGTACAAATCCTTCTTCTTACAACTACGCGAACGTAGTGCGCCGGTAGTGACGCATACGGATGCGCTCTTCATCACAGACCGTCTGGCTGTCGAGTTCGACTTCGCGGCAGGTGGCATTAAGAGTGTGCGGAATCTCGCTGATTCCACTCTGGATATCAGCGCTGGAGCTGAACCATTAGGAGCATTGCGCATTGTGCATACCGGTAGCTATCCTATCGACTACGGGGTAGAGTTGCGCGCCTGGCGTACTGGTTTCACCGGGGAAGAGACGTTGCTACGACCAGTGCAGCATACCGTAGAAGAGTTAAATGGTGGCCGGGTGGCGGTCACCTTTGACTACACCTGGGGTGCCAGTAACTTCCGCCAGCAGTTCCTGCTGGAGCCTGGCGCAGCTGCTGTTCAGGTAACCCTCAGCGGTGACTGGCAGGAGGTAGAGCAGTACCTGCGCATGCAATTCGCCTTCGCCGATGGGCCGTATGATTTTACCGTGGAGCTGGCGGAGGGTGATGAGTCGCTGATGCAATATTGCTGTGGCGTGCGGGATACTGCACGGGTGTTGCTCATCACCAATACCGGTCGTTACGCCTGCCGAATGCAGGACGGTGCGCTCTCGGTTGCCGCCATTCGCTGTGCCAGCTATCCTGCTCCGGTATCAGACCGGGGGGCATTCGACCTCAGCTACTCACTGTCACTACTACCGGTAACTTCCGATTGGATGAGCAAGGCGTGCCAGCAGGGGTTTGCCGCGAATTTGTCGTTAATCGGCAACGCCCCTACACATACCAGTGGCGACTTCCCCGCACAATACGGCCTCTTCGCGCAAGAGCCGCACGAGGTGCTGGCCACCTGTTTGAAGCCAGCATATGACCACGCCGGGCTGGTAATCCGTACCTTCAACCCCATTGATGTCACGGTGCAGGAGCAGCTGGTCGTAGCGTCGGGCGCTCTGCATGAGGAAGAGTCATTCCTGGAGCAGGGAGCAGAGAAAGCACCAGCAGGCAGTTGGCGACCGTGGGAGATTAAGACGCTGGTAGTCCGTGAAGCAAAAAGTTGAACCATCTTTGATAGTTAAATGTCCTCGTGTTTCAGAGAAGTCTTTATCCCTGCGAGGTAAGGAAGAACAAACTCACAGAGCAAGGATAAAGGCAACCCGACTATTTACAAAGGCGATAGTTTAAGCTATGATTCACAAAACAGGCTGACGCAGAACGCGGGCAAACTGTCCGCAGGCTATCGCAGCGACGGGCTGCGTGCATGGAAGGAAGTGGATGGTGTCCGCACATACTTCCTCTACGCCGGTGGGCAGTTGCTGGCCGAGCTAGACGAATCCGGCACCTTGAAAACTACATACACCTGGGGCCCCACCGGTCTGCTCAACCGCACGAATTTGCAGACCAATTCGGAGGTGTGGTACCTCTTCGACCCCCAAGGCAACGCCGCCACGCGCCTGGACGCCAGTGGGCAGGTGCTCTCCAATGACCAATACGACGCCTGGGGCAACCTCCTCAGCGGCGGTGACCCCACAGACCCCAGTGGCTACCGCGCCCAGTTCGGCTACTACACCGACCACGAGACTGGGCTGATTCTCTGCGGGCATCGGTACTATGATCCAGTTGCGGGCAGGTGGCTGACGCGGGATCCCATTGGGGTTGCGGGGGGAATTAACCTGTATGCGTACTGCGGTGGGGATGCGGTTGGTGGGGTTGATCCGGAGGGATGTGACTGGTTAGATAAGGCTGCCAATTTTAGTGCGGGATTTGGTGACTCATTAACTTTTGGATTGACAGATCTTTTACGTGAAGGCATTGGTGTTAATGATGTAGTTGATCATGACAGCGGTTTTTATCGAGGAGGTGAAATGACAGAAATGGGTGTGGAAGTCGTATTGATGGGTGGTTCCGGCGCACTCAAGGCCGCTGCGAAAGATGTTGGTAGGCAGAGCGTTAGACAGGCTGCTCGAACAGTGACAAATGCCCTTAAGAAAGAAATTCTGGAAAACGGAGGAAAGGCTATCGCTCACCACTAGCAACCTCTGTTTGGCCATCCAGGTGGAGCTACCCTATTTCCTACAGGTGGACTATCTGCCATTTTGAACAGCTCGAAGTTCAATGTACGTCTTATTAAGTACATAGGTGAATCTGTCATTAGTAACCCGAGCTACAGAAAGGCACTCACGGAACACATGCTTGCGCACAAGAGCCTCAGGGAACTCGAGTCTTTCGCGGTAAATGTTGTCAACCCGAAGATGCTTGTTCTCCGTGCTGTCAGCAATATGTTTCGCGATATAGCTTACAATGCAGAGAATGGTACGCTCAGTAGTTGGTGCAGTCAATGAGTAGGTATAACTTCGTGGACGAGTTGCGTAGATATAAAGCAGTGATTTGGAGTGGGGTCGCTCTGGCCTTCATCATTGCATATGGACTCACCGGACTCGTTATGGTCAGATTGTTAGTTATTGGATCAGTACTTTCGGTAGCATTTACTCTAATTATTATACTAGCGATGCGTGCGATCATTGGTGCTACGAAACGATCTCTTGCACCTATTGTCGAGGCTCGGAGAACAGTGGAACGTATGTCTATAGCAGATGCTAGACAAGAAGCGTTTAGGCTGATGAGTGATGGAAGTTTACTGAAGTGCTTTCCATGCAGTTCAGTGCCTACGCAGATCGGAGGTATGCCAGAGGGGGTGCGCGACCTCTTTGACAAATGTTCACATATATCAATTCCAGATCAGGATATTGAAATAGGTATTTCATATCTGTCTATATCGTGTATAGGCAAAGATTTTACGCGAATCGGGATGTGGAATGGTACCTGCGAAGTGGTAATGACACTCCATGAGGTGGAGGTGTACATAGTGGATCAATCGGATGGTGATACTATTGGTGATATTATTGCTGGGGATGACAATAAATTTCCCAGTGTCTATCATCTTATAGTCTATTTTGCGCGTCAGGTTGTTGTATAGGTGTAGTTTTACTTATGTGGCGGTAATCTGAAGCTGGAGATTTATGAACCGGTACCATGAAACTTCATACACTTGGGACTGCAGGGCGCTTGTCACGGGCGACGCTGGGGAATCGGCCGTGGAGCGTGCCGCCGGAGCGATCATCTCCCGCATGCAACTGCAGGGGCTGGTGACCTCGGTAATGGCAGACGGCAACGTGATGCTCAACATCGGGGCGCGCGCCGGGGTAAAGCTAGGCGACCGCGCCCA
>JBBQQW010000033.1:0-17005 GCA_038215455.1 Armatimonadota bacterium | reverse complement strand
AGATAGCCATCGGGAGCTGAGTTAAACAAGTCCAGATGAAGGATATCTTCACGAGCCGAACAATCGCGCTTCACAGTTGGCGAGTCATAACTTTCTCTAGCGCTAGCTTCTTTTGCGTGCGGTGAAAAGTCTTCGATTATAAAGTCCATAACGCCAGTTACCATTCAGTACGAAATCCATCTACCTCATGATAAGGAGATGATCAAACACCAAATTATACCAGAGAATATTCTTCAAAGCATTCAACTGTAAAAACAAATGTTTAATTTTTCTCATTTTCACCATATTTGTCTTAAATATCAAACAAAGTTAGCGATTGGACGGTGCCGCGAAAAGACGTAGCATCAGCGAGCACCCCTGATACTACGTCTTCATTGCGCGTTATTTTCCTGCTGAAAGTTACGCCAGAATCATCACCCCGTAACCCGGAATATCGACGATCCCCAGCTTCAGTTCTTCCCCGGTAAGCAGGTCGGTAGCGCAGTAATCCATGTCGATCCATCCGGCAGTAACACTCATATTTATCACGAAGGTGTACTTTCGCTCGCCATGACGATGCGCGATCTCTACCCCTGCAGATGTTGCTGGAATATGCGGTATCTCCGCTGATGCCTGCAAGTAGCTGACGAAAGGTTTCCAGAATTCTGCATCCAGGTGCGTGCCGATGTACCACGCCTCCCCATTGCCGAAATGATTAACGGTAATCGCCGGCTTGCCTGCATACCAGCCTCCGGTGAAGACTGCCGCGGCCTCCGCATCTTCCGCAGTTATCACATCCGCCCACAGCGTACCATGCAGTGCACCCACCATCGGCGCAGCACCGGTGAGTTGCAGGCTGACGCTGGCATCCTTTGATCCCAGCGCATCGTAATCATCGATGGTGATACCCAGCACCTGGCGCAGCGGGCCGGGCAGCGGGTCGCTGAATATCACGTTGTCCCAGTCCTTCACCCCGCTGCGGAAGGTGCAGACCAGAATCCCCCCACCCCGGACAAAATCGATCACCCGTTCGGCGGTATCGGCGGGCAACAGTTGCCACGCTGGCGCGATTAAGACACGATAGCCGGTGAAATCAGACTCCTCGTTTACGGTATCGGTATCGATACCGGCGTCGCGCAGTGCGGTATAGATCGGGTGGAATTCGCGGTTATAGTCAAAGCCTTCAGTATGCGGTTGAACCCTGTGTGCCCATAATTGATCCGACGAATAGAGCAGTGCGACATCCGCTTTAGTAGTCGCAGTGAAGAGATCAGCAGGCAATGCGGCCAGCTCTTTGCCCATGCCACATACTTCATGGTAGCGCCAGTTCGGGCGGCCGTCCTGCTGCAGGATGCCGTGCCAGTACTGCTCTACCCCAAAGCGGCAACTACGCCAGCGGAAGAAGAGGATTCCCTCGCCCCCGTGGGCGAGGGCCTGGTAGGCCATCACGCGCATATATCCCGGCGCAGTGCGGCCAAATATCTTCTCCCAGCCGCCCACGCCACTCTGCTGCTCCACCACCCAGTAGGGTTTGCCCCCGCCTACACAACGCATATAGTCAGCCGCCAGCGCCGGGGTATAATGCCCATTCGGCGAGAATACCGGGTAATTGTCCCAGGTGACGAAGTCCAGCGCCTTTGCATGCGAGTTATAGTCGATATCCGGGAATAGCCCCATCAGATTAGTGGTGATAGGCACCTTCACGCCACACTCGCGCAGGATATTCGCCTGGAAGGTGTAGTAATCCGTCCAGACATCGGAGAAGAAACGGTTCCACGCCAGCACCAGGCTCGGGTTATGCTGGGTGGTATTGGCCATCGGGGTGGGTATCTCGCTCCAATCGGTGAATGTCTCACTCCAGAACACCGTACCCCAGGCCTCATTTATCGCCTCCAGCGTGCCATACTGCGCCTGCAGCCAGCGCTGGAACTCCGCACGGCAGCTGGGGCAGTGGCAGCTGCCCTGGTGGCAACCAAGTTCATTATCTATCTGCCAGGTAACCACATGCGGGTTATTCGCATAGTGCTCGCCCATGGCACGTACTATGCGGGCGGTATGCTCGCGGAACTTGGCATTGGTGGGGCAATAATGCCGGCGTCCACCGAAATCCACCACCAGCCCATGCTGCGTCACCGGACGCACTTCCGGGTCCTGCATCATCAGCCAGCCCGGCGGTGTCGCGGTGGGGGTGCCCAGCAAGGTATCTATGCCATGTGCTCCCAGCAGCGCGATGGATTCATCCAGCCAGGCGAAGTCGAACTCACCCAGGCGTGGCTCAAATAGCGTCCAGGCGAACTCGCCCATGCGCACCATGTTGAAACCCGCCTCCTGCATCATGCGCGCATCGGTCTCCCACCGCTCACGTGGCCAATGCTCGGGATAATATGCAGCTCCAAATCTCATCTTCTAATCCTCATTCTGATCTAGCTATTCAACTGCAGTTTCTGGTCTTTCGCGCGGACACCTTCCGCCATATTGGTGCGCATCTCTACTAATCTCTCGGTGAGTGCTGCGTCGCTGGTGCCGATGATCTGGGCGGCGAGGATGCCGGCGTTGCGCGCACCGTTGATGGCTACCGTGGCCACCGGGATACCTGCGGGCATCTGCACCATCGCCAGCAGCGCATCCAGCCCACCCAGCGAGGCGTTGGATGACGATATGGGAACGCCGATGACGGGGAGAACGGTGTACGCAGCGAGAACCCCCGCCAGATGTGCGGCTCCGCCAGCACCGGCGATAAAGACGGTCATGCCACGTTTCGGTGCTTCACGTGCGAACTCCGCCACGTCATCCGGCGTGCGGTGGGCACTCATGATATGCATCTCATACCCCACCCCCAGCTCATCCAGCACCATTGCCGCAGCTTTCATAATAGGCAGATCAGAATCGCTGCCCATGATTATTCCCACTTGAGTTTTCAACATAGTTTTTCTCCCTGGTATTTAAATTTGACCGACTCTTCTCAATAAGCTCCAGCGTCTTTGCAGCCTCGCTTCAGAATAAAAGTTGCCATCAATCATTCTCCCATTATGCTAGTTGCGTGTTTACTATACAATGTACAGGGTCAACGGACAAGATAATCAGGCAATATCCTGAAAAATACCCTAATGGGCCAAGCCGGAACTTAAACTCAATACACGCTGATACCAAGAAGATACCTGCCTACCGGGTGGCTTATGATTGACACGCTTCGCCACTGCCCGTATATTATGGGTAGTGGGCTTTTCAACCCGGCGTCTGCTGACCGCTGCTCTCCTTCAGAGCATGTGGCACGCCACTGGCCGGTCCTTCAACTTTAGCTGAAGGTAATAATCCATGATTCGACGTTATCTACTATATTTGGTGCGCTGGCAGTTATCCACCCCGATCCTGGCACCGGTTATCGCCTGGTTCAAGCATTCGTCTAACCCGTTCGGCACCGTGGAAGACTGGATCGGGTCGGCGGTGGCCAACATCATCGGCGGGCTTATCTTCTTCTGGGTAGACCGCTTCATCTTCACCACGCACAAGCTGGATGACCCCATCTGGTCGGTTAAAGACGGCATGTGCTGTGTGGACTGCGGGGCCAGTGGCCGCGGCTACCGGCTGGTGAAGGCGGAGAACTATGACCGCACCGGCGACGAAAATCCACAATACCGTTGCGAGAGCTGCTCCGAGCGCAAGGCGGATGAACTGCGCGACAAAGGGGTGCAGGTACCATGACACGTGGCGAACAATTTCTGGAGGAACTACGCCGCGGCGTGTTGCTGGGCGATGGTGCCATGGGCACGGCGCTCTACGCGTGCGGCGCACCCGTAGAAGGCGGCTTCGAGCAACTGAACCTGACGCACCCGGAGCTGGTACACACGCTGCATAGCGAGTATATCGCCGCCGGCAGCCGCGTCATCGAGACCAACACCTTCAGCGCCAACCGCCCCACCCTCGCACGGCATGGTGTTGACGACATACTACACGAGATTATCATCGCAGGAGTTCGCCTGGCGCGTGACGCTGCAGGGGCGAGCAATTACGTCGCCGGTTCCGTCGGCCCCCTACCGCTGGTAGAGGGCGAGCCTATCGCCCCGGTGGAGCAGACCGCCTTCTTTGCCGAACAGATAACCGCCCTCCTCGATGGCGATATCGATCTGCTCATCTTCGAGACCTTCACCGATATTGAGATGCTCTGCCGCGCTATAGCTACTGCGCGTACCCTCACAGCCATCCCGATAGTGGCACAACTCGCCTTCCGCACCGGGGGCAAACTCGCCAGTGGGATCAGCACCGTGGAGGTACTGCGCCGTTGCCGTGCTGCCGGGGCGGATGTCGTCGGGGCCAATTGCGGCCAGGGGGCACCGGCGATCATCGCTGCTATCACCAGCATGGCGAGTGAGGGCGGGCTGCTCAGCGCCTACATCAACGCCGGCTTCCCCGAGCAGGTGGAGGGACGCCTGCTCTACCTGGCCGATACCAGCTACCTCATCAGCCGCGTGCGTGAGCTTATCACCCTGGGGGTGCGCCTCATTGGCGGGTGCTGTGGCACCACCCCGGAGGTCATCCGCGCTATCGCCCAGGCACTGCCGGAGTTAAAGGCTCCGCAGCTCTCCCCGGCAACTGTCACCGTAAAAGAGACTGCGCCACCCACCGCTGCCGAAAAACCGGCGGCATCCTTCGGCAAATTCCCGCTGCTGGTGGAGCTGGATCCGCCGATGACGCCAGATATCGCCCCGGTGCTGCAGGCGGCGCATGAACTGGAGCTGGCCGGGGCCACCGGCATTACCCTGGCGGATAACCCGCTGGCGTCGCTGCGCGTGGATACCCTCACGGTGACGGGAATGCTCGCACGTGAGGTGAATATTCCGCTCATCCCGCACCTCACTGGCCGCGACCGCAACCGGCTGGCGCTGCAGTCCACCGTACTGGGTGCCCACGTATTGGGCATCCGCGCCCTGCTCTGCGTCACCGGCGACCCCATCCGCATGTATGAGGGGGCGGACACCAGCGGGGTCTTCGACGTAACCAGCGTGGGGCTGACGAAGCTGGTGGATGACTTCAACGCCGGGCATGGGCTGCCTGATGGGGTACACACCTCCTTCGCCATAGGAGTAGCCTTCAACCCCAACGTGCGCACCATCGCCGGGCAAATCAGCAAGCTGCAGCGCAAGATCGAGGCCGGAGCCACCTTCGCGCTCACGCAGCCGGTCTTCTCGCAGGAGCGGCTGGAGCTGATGTATACCGCACTGGCCGAGGCGGGCATCACCATCCCGATATACGTCGGCGTGATGCCGCTGAGCAGCGCACGCAATGCTGAGTTCCTCCACCACGAAGTCCCCGGCATGGTGATACCAGACGAAATCCGCGCCCGCATGGCCACCCACGCCGCAATAGCCGACCAACGCCAGACCGGCATAGAAATCTCGCTGGAGCTACTGCAACAATTCGCCCCACAAGTGAGTGGTTTCTACTTCATCACCCCCCGCAACCGAGTGAGCCAGGTGATACCGTTGCTGCAGGAAGTGCAGGGGCTAGCCGGTATTTAATGGCAACAAGCTGCGGCAAACGCGAGGCTACCACTATGACTCAACTCTAGTTCAATCTTAATCTTGACGCAGGCTTCAATCGGGGGTTTTCCTGTCATTTATGGGAGATGGCGGGGGCGGTGGTTGTGGCTTGGGGGCTGCCTGTTGTTGTTAATTCTGGTCTGTTTGATAATGTTATAAATATCCTATATCTTACATAGAAAGAAGGAATTTCAATGCTGGTAGGGAAGTAAACTATCAGCGATTAAATCAAGTGGCAGAGGGCGCGTGAGGAATTGTTCACGGCGACGTTAGAAGTGGTGACGGCATATCGAAAAAAGGAGAGATGACGGAAAATCATGAAGAACATTCTATATTATGGCGACAATCTGGACATCCTTCGGCGGTATGTAAAAAATGAATCTGTTGACCTGGTATACCTGGATCCGCCCTTCAACAGCAATACAAATTACAACGTCCTGTTTGCGGAGAAGGACGGGAGCCGTGCCGCCAGTCAGATTCGGGCGTTCTCGGACACCTGGACGTGGACGGGGGAAAGCGAATCCGTCTTTGCGGAACTTGTAATCGGTGGCGGGAAAGTGGCGGACGCGATGCAGGCTTTCCGCACGTTCCTCGGGCCGTGTGACCTGCTGGCCTATCTGGTGATGATGGCCCCACGCCTGGTGGAACTGCGCCGCGTAATGAAGCCGACGGCGAGTATTTACCTGCACTGTGATCCTACGGCGAGCCACTACCTGAAACTACTCATGGATGCGGTTTTTGGGAATGGGAACTACTTGAATGAAATCATCTGGTGCTACGACACCGGGGGCAGATCAACTAACTCCTTCCCCAGAAAGCATGATGTAATTCTGCGCTACGGAAAAACGTCGAGCGTGTCCTTTTACTATGATAATGTGGCCCTGCCCCGCGACCCGAGCACGATGCACGAAAGCGTTGTGGCCGATGAAGAAGGGCGGAAGTACCAACGCAACATCAAAGCCGGCAAGGAATATCGTTACTATCTCGACAAGGGGGTGTTGCCGAACGACTGGTGGATTGACATTCAAGCCCTGAATCCTGCTGCGAAAGAACGACTCGGCTACCCTACCCAGAAGCCCGAAGCCCTACTTGAGCGGATCATCGCGGCGAGCAGCAACCCCGGCGACGTGGTACTTGACCCGTTCTGCGGTTGCGGAACCACCATCGCAACCGCGCAGAAGCTGGGCCGCCGGTGGATCGGCATAGACATAACGCACCTGGCAATCACGCTGATGAAGGAGCGATTGAAGGATACTTTCGGGGAGGCGGCCGCCTTTGAGGTGATCGGGGAGCCAGTGAGCGTGCCGGACGCGGCGCGGCTGGCGGAGTCTGACCCGTATCAGTTCCAATGGTGGGCACTGGGCCTCGTAGGAGCGCGCCCGGTTGAGCAGAAGAAAGGCGCGGACATGGGCATTGACGGGCGGATCGTATTCCAGGGCGATAAGCTGGGAGTCTTTGAAAGCGTGATATTGTCAGTAAAGGCCGGGCATGCCGGGGCGGCCCACGTCCGCGACCTGAAAGGCGTTCTGGAGCGGGAGAAGGCCGCTATCGGCGTTCTGATTTCCATGCAGGAGCCGACGGCACCCATGAAGACTGAGGCGGTGACGGCGGGCTTCCACGAGTCTGACATGTGGGGCAAAAAGTATCCGCGCCTGCAACTGCTGACCGTGGCCGAACTGCTGGCCGGCAAGAAAGTGGAAATGCCACCGATTCGACAGGTTGACGCGACCTTCAAAAAAGCACCGAAGGCTACGAAGAAGGCTGGGGGGCAGAAGGCCCTGGGGTGACTGATGCGCGTTGCAGTTTGAGAATGCCTACTAACATGGGCTTTGCCCACGTTAAGCATGATACCGCACAACCACCACTTCAGCAGTGGTTGCTATATGTGACAGCTCGTCACAAAGAATATCCAGCGCTTGTTGCGTATTGAAGCTACCGGAGCCTGCTCCGATTATTGGAAAAGCTACCGATTTGAACCCCTGCTGTTCGACGATCTGCATTGCATTTCGTGCCGACTCGCGAATTGAATACTCGGTAGCGCGCCAGAGCATATTTATGCCGGCAACATGGATAATCCCCTTGTACGGGAGCCTGCCGGCACCTGTCAACACGGCTTCCCCTAGTTTCAACGTACCATGACGAGCGACCTCGCAGAATGGCGTCAACCCACCATGACGTTTGATCGTCCCCGACACCCCCTGCGGCAACAAGAGCCACCAGGGGATGAAGTTGCGATTCCACGCATTGACGATTACCTCCACCTGCTGCGCAAGTAAATCACCCTCAACCACTTTTACGCTCATAACCACCCTCTACAAATACCCCTCCACCCGCATATCACCACCGATCATCTTTACGCGCATATCTGTTAGCGTTAGCACCTCGTCCATACCTGCGACTCCCAGACCGCCTAGCACGGGCAGGCCGTCGCTGCCGATTAGTTTGGGGGCCTGGTAGAGGCGGAGTTTGTGCGCCAGGCCGTGACGGATGAGGGCGGCGGCGAGGGTGCTGCCACATTCGGTCATCAATGCGAGGATGTCGCGTGCGCCGAGGGCGTCCATGACGGAGTGCAGGCAGAGGGCGTCGCCGTCGGTGGGCACCTGCACTATCTCTACCCCCACGGCGCGGAAGGGCGCGAGGCGGGCCTCATCCTCCTCGGCGGTGAAGAGCAGCGGCGGGCGCTCTGCCGGTGCGTATACGCGCGCTGTGGGGCAGGTGCGCAGGTGGGTATCGAGTATCACCCGGCGTGGCTGCTGCGCGTGCGGCAGGCGGGCGGTAAGCTCGCAGTCGTCCGCCAGCACTGTGCTGGCGGTGGTGAGGATGGCATCCTGGGTGGCACGCAGGCGGTGTACGTCGCGGCGTGCGGCGGTGCCGGTGATCCACTTCGACTCCCCGGTGCGTGTGGCGATGCGCCCGTCGAGGGTGCTGGCAAGTTTGATGGTGACGAAGGGGCGGTATTTCAGCATCCAGTGCCGCCAGGCCTCGTTGAGGAGCGCCTCCTCTTGCTTAAATGCGCCGTGCTCCACCGTCAGCCCGGCCTCAAAAAGGTAATCCGCCCCGCGCCCAGCGACCTTGGGGTTGGGGTCGAGCGAGCAGAAGACCACCCGGGTGATCCCCGCCGGGGGCAGCGCGGCACAGCAGGGCGGCGTCTTGCCATAGTGCGAACACGGCTCCAGCGAGACGTATATCGTCGCCCCGTGCGCCTTGCTCCCCGCAGCACGCAACGCCAGCACCTCGGCGTGTGGCTCGCCCGCTTTGTGGTGATACCCCTCGCCCACCACCACGCCGTCGCGCACGATCACCGCGCCCACCATCGGGTTGGGGGCGGTGTGGCCCTGCGCACGCGCCGCCAACGCCAGCGCACGGCGCAGGTACTTGCGGTCAGTATCATTTATCGCCATCGTGCTTTTCCTCTTTCCCCTCGTGCTTATGCTGGGCGATAGTATCGGCGATCTCACGCCAGTATTTGTTAGTATGCCGCTCCGTCTCGACGCTGATCAGATTCAGATCGGCGATGACCAGCATGACTATCCCCCCAGCAAGCAAACCGATGCACCCCCAGAAGGCGAGGAATATCGCCGGATCTATCACCGGGTTCTCCAGGTAGAAGGCCAGCACGCGCAACGCCGCCAGCACCGAGGCGAGCAATATCAGCAATAACACCGCCGTGAGCAGTCGCAGCGTCAACCGCCGCGTACGGAACTCCCCATCGTCCTTAAAGAACAACCCGATCTCGCGCACCGCCAGCCCCGCCACCGCCAGCATCATAATTATCAAAATAGCAGTAAGTACCATTGGCATCTCCGAGGGTATTGTACCATAGAAGAACCTTTGCACGCAGGGTGCTTGTTTCAATTTGTCATTATTCACGTCCGGTTTATTCCAGCCTACCCCGGGCGTTGCCCGAGGCTATGTTATTATTTCTCTTTTATTGCCTATAACCCTATTTGCTCATAATATAAAATACGTGCTAATAGGGTAATACACCTATATCCTGAATAAATATTTTAGCCTCGGGCAACGCCCGGGGTAGCGTTTGTGGGTAATAGGCAGGGCAACGCCCCAGATATGACTTCGAGAGGTTATGCAGTTACTTTCTTATGCTGATACTTTGTGTACAATAGATACAATGAAACGCCTGAAATATGGTACAATAGCTGCAATATTGTCGTGCAATAAAAACCAGAGGAGGGTTATCATGTTTTCAGGTATAGGAATACTGCTGGTACTTGTATTGATGCTCGTCATTGCATCTGTAGTTAGACTGTTATTTGTGTCGAGAACCAGAGCATTCATTGTTATTAAACGCATGATGGTCGTACTATTGATCATCGGATTAGTTGTCATTGGCGCGTGGGTTAATAACTTGCCTGTGATGCAGGAGCAGAAGATGATAGACAACCTGTCATCACAAAATCACAACATCTCTTATACAGCTTTCTACTGGCTCATCCAGAACGATAGCGCGCGCGCATTTGACCTGGCCTAGACTCACGGAACTCCCTACATTCATCAGATGATTCCTTTTCTGGTATCCGAAAGGTGTTTGGGGCAGATGCCGGGTACACCCAAAGATATGCTTCTACCCCGGCTTTCTGCGGAGGACGCATTCCCCATTTTACTACGCGGTTTAGGTGACCCTGACAGTAAAGCTAGAACTGACTCAGCACTCTATATTGAGCAAATACACGCAGCGAAACCGATTATCAATGCGAAAAACGTCGGCCAGTTACAGCAATACCTGAATGTTAAATTAGATTTTTTTAATAGCCCACTATGGGATATACTAACGAAGACAACGGATCGTTCCTTGCTGGAAGCTATACCTGATTCAACATACCTGTTGTCTATTAATGGCAACTATCCACGGCAAGCAAGTGATGCACTGGCAAATAAATATGCTACTCGTGAGGTAAAATGGAAATATGGCTCTCCAAGTACGATTAATTTGCCAAATTCCATACTCCTGGAGATGCTGCAATCTAACGATAGAGATACACAGATTGTTGCTTGTTG
Organism: Armatimonadota bacterium; assembly: GCA_038215455.1. Taxonomy (GTDB): domain Bacteria; phylum Armatimonadota; class Hebobacteria; order CAIYQO01; family CAIYQO01; genus CAIYQO01. Next base: position 6,473 of record JBBQQW010000033.1, on the reverse strand, counting down.
TCAGTTGTCCAATAACTATTACTCTATAGCCATGAATGACCTCGCAGATTCGGCAAGTTGTGAACCAGTAGATGTGAATTCCAGTTGGATAACACCTGATTATAAGGGGAAAGCATTGATGCATGATACAGGGATTGCAAATGCGATGGGCATTTCTACCTGGCAGGTTATCAGCAGATTAGACGAACTATTCGCAAAAGGTAAAGAAGGACACTTCCCCAATGATGCTGCTTGCGGTCCGGTACTGTGGCACATGCTGACTGGTGAACGCCGTGGCGAACAACCCTAATTCAAGTTCAGCCAAATATGTCATGACGTCAATATTCGCCTTGGTAACATACCTGTTCCCCTTTCCCGCCAAAACCCGTAAAATACACCTATGAATACTACCACTCCACGTATTGGCGCTATTGTGCTGGCGGGCGGGCCGGTGCCGAAGTCGCTGGCACATCTGTGCGCCTACCGCGCGCTGTTGCCGCTGGGCGGGCGGTTTATTATCGAGTATATCCTTGAGGCGCTGGCGGGGACGCCGGAGGTATGCGCCACGGTGGCGGTGGTGCCGGCGGGGGCGCGCGCGGCGTTGGGGCAATATGCGCCGCAGCTGGTGGACGCTGGCGAGTCGTTGATGGTGAACATGGCGCGCGGGGCGGAGGCGCTGGCGGGCGCGGAGGTGACGCACCTGCTCTTTGTCACCGCCGACATCCCGCTCATCACCACGGCGGCGCTCAGCAGCTATCTGCAGCAGAGCCTGGCCACCGGGGCCGACTTCACCTACCCCATCATCCCCCGTGCTGATTGCGAGGCACGCTTTCCGGGGGCGAAACGTACCTATGTCAAAATCCGTGATGGGGTGTTCACTGGCGGCAACGCCGTCTTTGCCGGGGCAAATTTTTTCGAGGACAAGCAGCAGTTGATTGAGGATGTTTACAACGCCCGCAAAGCCCCGCTGAAGCTCGCCGGGATACTCGGCTGGGGCACGCTGGCGCGCTTTCTCGGTGGTACCGCCGATCTCGCCAAGCTGGAGGGAGTGGCCTCGCGCATCCTTGGTGCCCCCGCTCGCGCTATTATCAGCCATTACGCGGAGCTGGGATTTGATGTCGACAAGCCGGAGGATCTGGCGGCGGTGGCGGGGGAGTGGGGATGTGATGGGTGTTTAACCACGAAAGACACGAAAAGCACGAAAAAGGGGTGATTTTGATATTAATATTGGCTCGTTGGGCATAGTGTATTTACAGCATAAGGTTGAGGGATACGCTACAATGGTAGCAACGTACCCCGCAAAGTTAGGCTTGAAGGGGGAGCAGCTACAATTTAGGTAGTCCCGGGATAAAATTGGTTTCTCGCTCTGGACTGCTAATCTCAGCAGGACCAATTGCTGTACGAGCTGGAGAGCCGACTGGCCCTCTTTCAATATTCAATATGGAATCCTTAATTGCATATTGAACAAAAGCTAACTTCTTAATATCGTTATTGAAATCTGTTGCACTAATTGCGCCAAGCTTTTCCTTTAAAGTTGGTATATCTTCTTTCTCACCATACTGGTCAAAAATCATAAAACCAGCGCAAAGTTCTTCCATATCTTTTGTCTGCAGAAACAACTCTTTCAGTTTGGGGGTGATGAAGTCGTGTCCCCCCCAATAACGTAATGAGAACATATGCTTTCGCATAATGTATATGGGAGCAGCTTTATCACTAAGATGCGCATCCCATTTCTCAATAATCCGTTTCTTTACTTCTAAGTCTGACGTTTGTAGGTATAGACGTACAACAAATGCCCACGAAATCTCATACATCCGCCTACTTTTGCTCTTGTTAGAGAGTGAACAAGTTGCATCTTCGTTGTTCTCTACAGCAATCTTCATGGCTTTATCGACCATATCGAAGGCTGCATTCATTGATGCCAAACGATATGCCATCATCCCTTCTGGTTCGGCTAAAGCTAAAGATTGTGTGATGCTATTTTTACCATACCCGTCCGGTACTGCCGAGATATCTGTTGTAGCGAAGGTGATTGAGCTAACCGCAAAAAAGAGCAGCCACAATCCAAGTATACGAGTATCTTTCATAATTTCTATGTCCTTTCACGCACAAAAACAGATTTTGCGGACGCTTTGCCGATTGGTTTGACCTACCCCCAGCCCCTTCTCTGCGAGGAAAGTGGGCTGGGGGTAGGCCGACCAAGGCTAATGCCATAGATGCCACACCAGGGTTTCATCCCCCGAATAAGGATGCTCGCTTTGTTATTGATTTCTTTAGGTACAACTTAATGGATATCTATCTATTCGTATTTCATTGATGTCGATACTATACATGTTACCGAAATATTTGTAAAGGATATTCTGAAGAAATATTGATATTATTTTTTTCGTGTAATTCGTGACTGATTATGAGCTTTGCTGGGTGGCTGACTTCTGAAGATGGGGTAAAATCGTGGTATTTGTATGAGATATACGACATAAAATAGTTACGATTGTATGTGAAGATGGGATGGGATGGGGAATATTGTTATTGGTTCCGTTCAGGAACCCAAAGATCCTCATCGAAGCATGACCACAAACGATATACCCCTACCCCGGATTTCATCCGGGGCTATGATATTAACCTGAATAAATAGCCTTGAACCGTATCAGGTCGTTATTTCTCCCTAACGAGGCAATAGCAAAACCCCCGGCCCTATACCAGGAGTATCGTTTTTAGCACCCGTCCTGTTCGCCCAGCCGTGAACGACTGGGCTAGCGGGCTACGCAGATCGTCCTTCGGACGGGAACGCTTACCCTTACCCGTCCCGCCCGAATGGGCGATTGGCCGTAGGCCTTCCAGCCTGGTCGTTCACGGCCAGGCACGTAAGGACAGTTTGTCGCTAAAAACGATACTCCCCGACCCTATACCACCACCATATCCAAGAGGGTGCCCACCTGGTATTCGGCCTGTTCTGCGGCTTGGCGCAGGGTGGTTTGCAAGGTTTGCAGGCGCGTTATTTGCTCTGCTGGTGCTTTTTCCGCACGGAGTTTTATCGTTGCGGTGAGCAGCATCCAGCTTAGCAGGCGCTGGTAGGCTTCTTTGTTGAAGTAGAGGATCTCCTGGTAGCGGTTGACCTGCAGGGCGCGCTGGATGGCTTCCTCGCGGAACATGCTGGCGAGGAGTTGCTGGCCACTGACCTGCCCGGCGAGGGGCTGGGCGTACCACCTCTGGTGCTCGGTGAGCAGCTCGATGGCAGTCATGGCGCGGGTGGCGGCGTCCTCGCTGAGGCCGGTCGCCAGCAGCGTGCTGCGCAGGATGCGCCCTAGTTGCCACTCGTCGAGCAGGCTGCGGCTTTCGCCGGCGATCTCCACGGCGGTCAGCTCGCGTGCCAGGTCGTGTACTATCAGCCAGCCATAGAGTGTGGCGCTGGTGGCGGCGTCATCCAGCTCGGGATCCGGCAGCGCCAGTGCGGCGGTGAAGAGTGCACCATCATCTATGGCGGAATCTACTGCTACCGTTTCTTTGTCGGCAAACTCGCGTACCGCGGTGCGCAACGCCGCCATTTTGCCGGTAAGCTCCGCCACCAATTCCGCGTTGTCGGGCAGTGCTCGTGCGGTGTGGAAGGCGGCGATGGTGGCCGGGTTGAGCAGTGCCTGGTATGGCTGGAGCACGGACTGCAGGATAACCTCCAGCAGCGCGTTCTCGATACTGGGCACACCGCGGCCATTCAGGTAGTCATGCAGGTAGCCATAGCGGTGCTGCTCGTCGTCGGTCACCTGCCGGAAGTCGAGGAAGACGTGCGTCTTATACGCCTCCAGCTCCACATACAGGCCGCGCTCGTGCAGCTCATTGTTGCGGCGGATGAACTCCTGCCCGGTGATGGCATCGGCGAAGATGGTGTAGTTGTCCGCCCCCGGCTCCAGGGCCAGCCCCTCGGCCAGTGTGCGCTGCTGCAGCGATTTGCTGCCGTCTGCGTGCTTCACCGTGAAGGCCGCAGAGGTGCGTATCCACCCGCGTGCGGTGGCATATCTGTTGTGATAGAGCACCAGCCCACTCTCGTTGCCGGCGCGATTGCTGAAGGCGAAGACGTCCTCGTTGACGCTGCCGTCGGGGGTGAAGCAGTCGTAGAGCAGGAAGTTGCGGTCTTCGGCGAAGATGTGCCGGCGGTGCAGCAGCGGGAATATCTCGCGTACATGGCGCTGGATAAGCCACTCCTTCGGCTCCTCGTTCCAGCAGGCGCGGCGGTACTCCATGCCGTACTTCTCCGAGAACCCCTCCACCTGCCCATGGCCGAACATCGGCAAGCCTGGCAGTGTGCTCAGCATGGTGCAGATGCCGAAGTACTTGTCCCCGTCGCCGAACTGCTCGATGGCGGTGCGTTCGTCGGGGTTGTTCATAAAGTTGACGTAGCGCTTAAGTATCTCCGGGTCAAACTCGATAGTATTTTTGATGACGCTGCGATATTTGGCGTTGTCTTCGTCACGCATCATGTTCATAAAGGCGCTGTTGTAGACGCGGTGCATCCCCAGCGTGCGCACGAAATACCCCTCCATCAGCCAGAATGCCTCCGCCAATAGCAGCGTATCCGGGGCCTCTGCCGCCACGCGATCCACCACATCACGCCAGAACTCTGTGGGTATCGCCGCATCGAATTTATCGCGCGTCATGCTGTGCTCTGCGCGCGAGGGTATCGCTCCACCGTTGCCCGGCTCCGGGAACCACAGCCGCTGAATATGCTTTTTCGCCAGCGTCATAGCGGCGTCAAAGCGGATGATGGGGAAGTTGCGCGCCACGTGCAGTATCGTCTGTATCACCGCCTCGCGCACCTCCGGGTTCAGGTAGTCCAGCTGTGCGGTGTCGTTCCACGGCATACTGGTGCCGTCGTTGCCGTGGTAGATGTAGCGTGTGTCGCCCGTCCACATATCCACCCGCTTGAATACTACCGCCGCGTCCTGGCAGGTGTAGTAGTGGTCTTCCAGGTAGATGCCCACCCGCTCATCACTGCTCAGGTTCGGCCCATCGAAGGTGTAGCTGGGGAAGGGGCTTTCCTTCACCGAGACAAACCAGTCAGGGTGCTCGATCACCCAGCGCGAGTCGATGCCCACGTGGTTGGGCACCATGTCGCTGGCCAGGCGGATACCGCGCTGCCAGGCGCGGCTACGCAGCCCTTCCAGCGCCACATCGCCGCCCAGATCGGCCGCGCAGGCGTAGTCATATAATGAATATGCCGAGGCGACGGCGTCGGAGTTGCCCATCATCTGCTTGATCCGCTGCGAGGCCTGGCTGCGCTCCCATAGCCCGATGAGCCACAGCCCGGTGAAGCCGCGCCGCGCCATATCGTCCAGCTCTTCATCGGGGATCTCATCAAGTTTGGTGATCGCACGGCTGTACTTGCGCGAGAGCTGGTCGAGCCACACGTAGGTGTTCTTCGCCAGCAGCACCAGATTGGGCATCCAGTCGCGGTCCATGCTGAACTGCTCGGTCTCCGGGTACTGCCCACGGAAGTCATACACCTGCGCCGGTCCGGGGCCGAGGAAGATCGGCTTCTCCTCTTCCTTGACGAAATCCAGGCTATTGAGGATGCGGAAGAGGTAGCGGCTGTCGGTGAGCAGCGGTGCCCACTGCCCCAGCATATATTCCAATTGCCCGGTGAGGCTGTGCGGTGACACGCGCGAAGGCCGCTGCAGCAGTGCTATCAACGAGGCATTCTCCCGCCCCATCGTCGGCTCACCCTCGAAAAACTGTTCCAGACCCGTCAGTATATCGCGGTAGCTGGTCTTTTTCTCCAGCTCCGCACTGTCAAACAACTCGCGAAACTGCTTCATCGCCGGGTTATCGTTCTCCAGCCAGAGCAGTAGCAGCTCCTCCAGCAAGATCTCGCGGTTGGGTATCCCCTCGCTGCTCCCCGTCAGGTACTCCTCGGCGCTCTGCTCCGCGCGGTACACCGCCAACGGGGGGAACTCCTCGGCAAAGCGCAGCAACGTGGTGTCCAGCGCCTCCGCGCCATACCTCGTGCCCAGCTGCTGCACCGCTTGCCCCATCGCGCCGGGGCGCACCGTGGCCAGGTACTGCCCGATCATAAAATGCATGATCTCGTCGATCAGGCCCAAAGCATTCAGCTGCGCCGCCTTCACCGCCTGCTCCGGGAAGCGCGCCAAGTCGCGTTGTGCATTCATCCGCTGCGCAAACACCCGCGCCGCGTGGAAGTTAGCGAAGATAACGTTCCCACGGAGCGAAAACAGCGCCGCATCAAAAGCATACCGATCCCGCGCCCGCCGCGCCACATGGAACTCCATCGAGCGAATCTTGATAACTTTACTCATCCGACAACACCTTCCTGCGCAGTTAATACTGGTTATTATAGTTGATATTCTGCGTCAGTGGGAGAAAAGCCTGCAAAGAGAAGTCACTAGTCGGTAGTCGCTAGTCATTTTTTAATGCAGCGGGCACAGAGAGGGTGACGTACTCACTGGGAGGGCCAATCATATTTGTATTACTTGATTCGCATGATT
>JBBQQW010000032.1:0-17907 GCA_038215455.1 Armatimonadota bacterium | reverse complement strand
CGTCAACGATGCGATTATCTCATCTGCGTTCGTTTTACCGGCGCTCACCGAGACCCCGGGGCTGGGGTATTCGATATTTGTATGCCCATCAAAGAGCAACTGCTCGATCTGCTGCACCGTCTCTTTATTTTCCTCGCAGGATATCGCCGTCACCTGCAGGTTGATATGGTAAGCCGGCTGATCCAGCACCGCTATATCACGGGTGATTTTGTCCAGCAACGCGGGCGCACCAAAGGCCGAGAGTGATTTGCCATCATCATTCACCTGTAGCGCCGGATATGCCGGCGTCGGCAACAACAGCAGGCAATCATTGGGCAGCAGATAGCGCAACGGAATGGTACGCTGGTTGGCGTGTGCGTAGGAAGAGGCGTTCTTCGCCACTACCGTAGTGACAAAATATGCCTGCCCTGAGTCCTCTACGTTCAGCCCGTACCCGAGTGCGATAGCCTGCAGCGCCTGCACCGCGGTGACCCGCTCCAGATTCACGCTGATATTCGGTTCTTTCTCGATGTTCAGGTAGATAGGCGTGCTGATCTTCTCGGAGAGCTGCTGCAGCACGGTGCCCAAACTGGAGTTTACGCATTTCAATCTCAACGCATCGCGCGTGCCGGTAACCTCCGCATGTGCCGGCGCACGCGTGAATTCCTTCACCTTAGTAGTACGATCCAGCGCCACCTGGATGAGGATCTCGGTCGGGGAGTTGCTGATTATCATCACCCGGGGGGCATCACCCCACGCGTTCTGACTGTAATCCTGACCTCCAAAGGAGGTTAGCATCACATTGGTGTAGGATACCAGCGTGACTAAGGTAGCCTTCGCGTCGCCGGGATCGGTAGATAACTCCAGATGACTCACCGGGAAGGTATCAATACCAATGTATCCCAGCACCGTATAAATGGTATTTTTCAGGGTGAACGAGATGCGCGTGTTCTCATTCAGCAAGCTCGATTTTTTCTGTTGCTGTGCCGGGCCATCCAGGGTCATGCGGATACGTAGCACACTGGCGGTTTTTTCCACCGTCACATCAGTTAGCTGCGTCTGGCGTTCCGCCAGCGCACTCGAGGGTGGTGTGCTGGTGAAGCCCTCCTCGTCATCATCTTGTGCCCATCCGGGTGCAGCGACGAGACAAAACAGCAACGGCAAAAATGTGAGATAAACCCACAGCTTCATTGAGCTATACCCATCTTCAGATTGGTGTTGGCGGGCAGCAACGCCTGCAGATTCTCGCCCGGCAGGTGCCCGGTGGAGGTTAATATCCGCGCCGTGATGAAGATCGCCAGGTCTACCTTGGTATGCTCGGTAGTCTTAGAGCGGAAGAAGTTGCCCAACAACGGCAAGTCACCCAAAATGGGGATGGAACGGCGTACGGTACGCACTTCATCCTGGCTCAATCCGCCGATGATGATCGTCTGCCCGTCGCGCACGCGGATATTGCTCTTCGCCGTGCGTTGGGTCTTGGTGGGCACGTTGGAGTTCCCCTCCGGCGCGCTCAAAGTGCTGATCTCTTCACTCATATCGAGGATGATGTCGCCATCGCCGCCCGTGAACGGGGTGACGGAGAGCGATACCCCCGCCGAGATGGGGCTGGCACCGATGAGATACTGCTGCTGACCGATGAAGATATTGGCATACTGCCCGGTGATAGTGGCGATGCGCGGATTGGCACGCACCCGCGCTTTGCGGTTATTCACCAGCGCATTCAACTGGATGTTGAAATCCGTGGGCAGGTCCGCCAATGCCGACAACGTCAGTTGCCCGGTGAGCGAGTCCGTAGTCAGCCCAATTTTGGCGTTGGAGTTGCTCAGCATCGAGGTGAATTTGTCAGTATCCATATCGGTGAATTCTACTACGTTCACATCCAGCATCACCTGCTTGGTGGGCTGGTCAAACATCTCTACATCCTGCCGCACTTTGTCGAGGATGGACTTCGGTCCGGAAAGCACCAGCGCGTTGCGGTTGCTGTTCACCGCCACCTGGCTCTGCAGGAACGACGGCAGCAACGAACGCGCGGAACTCGGCGTGACGAATCTGGTGGAGATGGAGGTGATGTCGGAGAGCAAATACGAGGCCGGGGAGCGCGGCACTCCCTCGGAGACCAGTTGCACACCGTTAATCTCGGCAGAGGAGAACCCGTAGACGTTGGCGATGATCTTCAGGATATCCAGCGCCGAACGGTCGATGATGCGGATAGTGATCTGCCGACGCACCGTGTCATCCACAATCATCTGCATATGCGCCTCTGCCGCCAGCGAGGTAAGTAACTCGGACGCGTCAACATTAATGGCCGAGATAGTCCACCCGTTCGGCGTGGCCTCGATCTTCAGGTTCTTCTCCGCCTCCTGGGCAGCCACAGAGAGCAGCATAACGCCCAATACGGAGATAAGCAGGAGGAGTCTTACACATTTGTTCATTTTCTACCTGTCCCTGGAAAGGTTGGATACTATATTTGACTGTGGATGGGGAAGAAAGTTCCATTGAATAGCACGGCAAAAAATATCGTGGCATGGAGAACTGCCAATACCACGATACACTTCTTACGTTTCCTGCTACTCTTTAATACCACCGAGCATGATACCCTTGACGAAGTACTTCTGCACGAAGGGGTAGACCAGCAGGATGGGCAGGATGGTGACGATTACCGTCGCCGCTTTCACTGTGTCGCTAGTGTATTGCGTCAGGTCAGGATTCACCATACCTTTTTCGATAAGGTCGGTGCTGCCTTCGATAACAATACGCTGCAGGAATGTCTGCAACACCTGCTTGGTGTTATCATTAATAAAGATCATGGCATCGAACCATGAGTTCCAGTGCCCCACCGCCGTCCACAGCGCCACCGTGGCCAGCACCGGCTTGGAGAGCGGCATGTAAATGCGAAAAAGGATCGTCCAGTCGCTGGCACCGTCAAGCTGCGCGGATTCGGCGTAGCTGTCCGGGATGGACTGGAAGAAGTTCTTCACGATGATGATATTGAAGGCCCCCAGCAAGCCGGGGATGATATACACCCAGATGTTGTTATATAGCCCCAGCGCCTTGATGAGCAGGAACGTCGGGATAAGGCCACCGCCGAAGAGCATGGTGAAGAGCAGGAAAAAGACCAGCTGCTTGCGGAAGGGCATCGACTTGCGCGACAACGGATATGCTGCGATACACGTCATCAGCAATACCAGGATAGTGCCGACGACGGTGCGGAAGAGCGTATTCGTATAGCCGATTAGCATATTTGGATTTTTAAACACCATCACGTATGACATGAAGGAGATCACTTCCGGGTGATAATGAATTCGAGTACTACCCATAACGAGATGCTTCGGGTGGTGCTCTTTCGGCATCTCCGGAGCCTGTGGCTTGGACATCTCATTAGGGCCTTTTATCGCGAATTCTGCCGTATCCTTCTGATATTTTTCCTGTAACTTAGCATAAAGAAGCAACGATTTCTGGTAATCTTCCGTCGTCTTTTTATGTATATCGTTATCTTTGATGTCTTCTTTACTGCCGATTTTGGTTATCTGCATCACGCGCGGCAAAAAGTGCAATCCGCCCGAGCTGGCCTCCGCCTGCGAGCTGATCGACATGGATAACGTGTACATGAAGGGATACAGGGCGAGAATCGCCACAAATGCCAGCATCACTACGTTAAAGACATTGAAAAACTTCTCACCGAATGAAAGCTTGTATGACATGATTACCACACTCCCTGTTCGCCATCGGTCATCTTTTTGGCGATGGAATTTACTAGCACGATCATGGCCATGCCCACCACAGCTTTAAAGAGGCCCGCTGCAGTAGCCAACCCAAAGTCCAGCGCCATCATTCGTTTCAACACATAGGTGTCGATGATTTCCGCTTTATCAATAACCATCGGGTTATACATATTATAGATCTGGTCAAAGCCGGCATTGAGGATACCACCCGCGCTTAAGATGAGGAGCGTGATAATCGTCGGTGCCAGGCAGGGAAGAGTGATGTGAACCACCTGTTTCCAGCGGCTGGCGCCATCCACCATCGCCGCCTCATAGAGCGTGGGGTCGATCCCCGAGAGGGCTGCCAGGTAGATCACCGCACCGTAGCCAGCGCCATGCCAGATGCCGGTGGTGATAATGGTGGTGATGAACAGGTCGCCATTAGTGAGGAATTTTACCGGTGCCCAATGAGTGAGAGATATAATGATACTATTCAACGGGCCATTGGGTGACTCGCTGAAGACCATCAGGAAGATACCGCCCAAGATAACCCAGGAAAGGAAAAATGGCAGGTAAGTGAGCGTCTGGATAGACCGTTTGAACCAGGAGATGCGAATCTCATTGAGCAACAGTGCCAGCACAATTGGGGCGAAGAACCCCAGGGTGAGACGCAGTATACTGATCCATAAGGTGTTCACCAATACACCTGATGGTATGCCATTCTGCCATTTGAGGAAATCTACCCCGCCAAACAGGCGTGAAAAGTTGTCCCAGCCGCACCAGGGGCTATCGAGGATCCCCAATTTTAAGCTAAATTGCTTGAAGGCAATGATAATCCCATACATCGGAATGTAATGGAATAGGATAAAAAAGAAGATGAATGGCAGCGACATAAAAATCAAAGTACGGTTTTTTCGTATTGATTCTGCCAGTGCCGACTTCTTTACTGTTGCCACATCGGTTGTCATGTTAGTTTATCCACCCTATCGCGTATCATGGAACAGAAGACGCGAAGATTATTTCCAGAATTTCTCCGGTACTCCAACTTTCTTATATATTTCTACCTTTTGCTGTTGCATCTTTTCCGCGTCAGCGGTCATTTTTGCTCCACCATGTTCATTGAAGTAAGCGACCCACTCATCGAATTTGCTCATCGGTTCTGTACCCGAGATCATCTCCGCATAATATTTCTGTTGCTTCACGCGCAAGTCCGAGAGAAAATCCGCTGCCGACATGATAACGTCGGGCTTACCGAGCAAGTCAGGAATCCCCTGCTCACGCAATTGATATGTATTGCGGAATGTCAGCTCATCGTCCGGGGTTGACGCATCCTTCAGCGCGGGAGTAGAAGCGCTCATGACGAAGAAACCACCGATAACCTCCTGCTTGGCGACATTCTGGTCATCATAGGGCGGCAGCATCTTAGTCCCGCTTTTCTTGCCAATTGCCGGATTCTTATAGTCCCACTGCTGGAATTGTTTCCCCGAGGAAGCTTCTGTGCTGAGTCCTTCAACCACAGTATAGTCCTCCAGCATCTTCAATACGCGGATGACGATCGCCGGATTCTTGCGCACGCTGGGGCCGAAGGCGAGAATATTACCGCCCGCACCCCAGACGCGCCCACCGCTCTTGCCCGTCGGGCCCACGGGGAATTTGCCTACCGCCAGTTCCGCATTGGGATTGCGCTTCAGTACCGTACCACGGAAGTTATTCGGGATGGCCGGGTCCATATTTGCGAATTTACCATAGTAGTAGATATATCCTAGCTGGCCATCGACGAATTTCCGCTCAATGTCTTTATTCGGCGGGCCATTTTTATCTGTGGTGAACTGTGGATCAATCAGATCCTCTGTCTTCCACTGGCGCAGCAACTCTACTACCTGTTTCGCCTCGGGGCGTACTCCACCCCAGACGACCTTGTCGTCGCTGCCTAGCTGCCAGTCGAAGGGCATAACACCATATGCGCCGAAGACATCGCCGAAGGAGGTCCACCACCAGGATTGGATGTCGCCTGACATACCGTAGGTGTCCTTGATACCGTTGCCATCTGGATCATTATTTCGAAGGCGGTAGAGCGCTTCATGGTATTCTTCTATCGTCTCCGGTACCTTGGTGATACCCACATTCTTCAGCCAATCCATACGCCATACTCCCGGGAATGGATAGGTTAATTCCAGATTCATAGTGGGGATGCCGTAGTTTTTGCCGTTCACACTGGAGTACAGCCACGCCACCGGCGCTTGTTCACTGAGGTATTTTGAGTAAGTAGGAGCGTATTTCAGGATAACTTCGTGAGGTATCTCCATGAAAAAGCCGTGGTAGACGTCACGCTGCAACGCATTAGGGTCATTCTCCCAGCAGACATCCGGGATATCGCCACCGGCGAACATCAGCGGTTTCTTGCGTTGGTAGGCGTTATCATCAAGAAAAATCGGGTTTAACTTGACGTTGAAATAGTTCTCGATGAACTTCTGCCGATCCGAACCGGGCTTGCCACTGGAGTAACTGGGTACGCCCAGCCAGCTCATGGTAAGGGTGTTGGCAGGATCGTCGTGTACGTTATCCCAATTGATCGGTGCTTCTACTTCTCTAGTAGAATTAGGATGTGCGGTAACCCACACTAACCACCCTACAAGGATAACTGCCACCGCGATGAGCGGTATCTGTATTTTCATAGCGTTTCAGCCTACCATTCAAAAATATCCGCCAGGATACACCTTAGCGGGCATTATAGATATTTCTCTTCTGTTCCAGACAATTCCTGCAACGATTAGTTCTTTATTTAGGAAATTCCTTACCCATACGAAAACGCCCGGATAGCAGCGCCATCCGGGCGTCATTATTCTTACATCTCTGCTGCGTCGCGCAAGATTATCGTCTGGTCACGCTCACCACCGACGGTGACCATACAGAGTGGTACACCGGTAAGTTCCACTATCCGATCCAGGTAGGCCTTCGCTTCTTTCGGCAGGTCAGCATATGAGCGGCAATCATCCAGCGGTTTCTTCCAGCCGGGCATGATCTCATAGATGGGTACGGCACGCTCCACTTCCCACAGCGAGCTGGGGAAGGTCTCCACCCGTTTGCCATCGATATCATAGGCCACACAGAGCGGAATCTCGTCGAATTCACCCATCACATCAAGGTGAGTGAGGGCCATATAGGCCAGCCCGTTCGCACGCACGGCCTTGCGCAGCACGCAGATATCCAGCCAGCCACAGCGGCGCGCACGTCCGGTGGTGGTGCCATACTCATGCCCCAGTTCGCGGATGCGCTCGCCCACTTCGTTATTCAGCTCAGTGGGGAATGGCCCCTCACCAACGCGGCTGGTGTAGGCCTTCACCACGCCGATGACATTGCCCAGATATGACGGCCCCACGCCTGACCCTACCGCCGCCCCACCGGATGTCGGGGTAGAGCAGGTGACATACGGGTAGGTGCCATGGTCGATATCGAGCATGGTGGCGTTGGCACCCTCAAAGAGCACCTCTTCGTCGCGCTGTATCGCTTGCCAGACCATCTCGGCAGTGTCGCAGATCATCGTCTTGATCTCTTCGTAATACTTCATGTATTCATCGAAGATATCCGCTGCAGAGAAGGTGGTCTCCCAGTTATACAGCTTGGTCAGCACGTCGTTCTTGTCGGCGACGATGCTCTCCAGGCGATTGCGGAAATATTCGGCATTGCGCAGGTCGCCCATGCGCAGGCCGTGGACGCGGCTGAATTTATCCGTATAGGCAGGCCCGATACCCTTCAGGGTGGTACCGATTTTGCCTTTGCCCATGGCGCGTTCACTCGCAGCATCCAGCGCCAGGTGATACGGCATGATCAAGTGCGCATCTTCGCTGATGAAGATATGCGGACGCACGTTGATCCCTTTAGCCTCCAAATCGGTTATCTCTTTCAATAACGATTTGGGGTTAATCACCATCCCGTTGCCCAGCACGCACGGACGCTCGCGGACGATGCCGGAGGGGATCAGGTGCAGCGCAAATGACTGCTCGCCGATCTTCACCGTATGTCCCGCGTTATCCCCGCCCTGGAAGCGCACCACCAGCGCATTGGCGGCATAAACATCCACCACGCGCCCTTTACCTTCATCACCCCACTGGGTGCCCACTATCACGGTGCTGCCCACGTCTACCCCCTCCGTTTTTACACAAAAAAAAGATGCCATCCGGTGTAACCGTCTCGCATCCATCACAGTATCGCAGTTACAACATAAGGTATCCTACCCCTGCGTTGTTGTCAAGATATTTGCGAAAATTTCCCTGCCAATGCCGCATCCACGCTCGCGCTATCAATTCATGTCCGGCAGCGGGACGATACACCGGCGCGCATTTCTCTACTGATACTATCACCCTGGAAAAGAATCAGGGCATTATCGCTAAACATACATCCTTACCTCATCCGTGGCATAGATACCACCATACACACACGCCCCACCTGCCCGTCGGTGAGCATCACTTTGATGCCGCGCGGGTGGTTGAGCGACTTGGTGAGGATACGGCCTACCACGCCACGCGTCATCTTGCCGCTGGACTGGTCCGCTTTCAATATTATTTCTACCGTATCGCCGATGTTAATCTCGGCACGGCTGGTTCCGTCCTTATTCATTCTGGCAGCACACAATCATTGGGGATCAAATCACCCAGTGAGATGCTACCCAGCGTCTGCAACACCAGGTCATTAGCATTGGTGAGGACATCGCGCAGACGGCAGGCCACGCGTGCAGCACAGTCATTGTCGTGGATCTCGCAGAAATATAACTCCTGCGCACCATCAACTACCTCAATAATTCGGCGGAGCGAGATAGCATCAGGCGCGAGCGCCAACTCCACCCCACCACCATTTTCAGTGACGATATCCACCAGCCCAGCCTGTATCAACGACTGGAATACCGTCGGCAAATGCTTGCGCGGTATCCCCTGTCGATCAGCAATCGCCGCCAAAGTACTCTGCATCCCCGGATTCATCGCCAGGTCAATCATCGCCCGGATGGCGTAATCAGCTTTCGCAGATAATTTTAACATCGCATTATCACCATTCATTTTGAGTTCGGCATTGGCCGTAGAGCAATATTACCCTTAACGTGGTACTATCGGCAACTGATAGATAAATATCGTCCGCCCCGCGCGTGCTATCGGCTGCACATCCTTCAGGAAGGAATAGTCCATTCCTCCATATACTTTCCCCGCCTGCAGATTAGTGACGCTGATAGCGAAGTAGCCGGGTTGCGTCAGGTCTACCTGCGGAGCATCGTTGAATACCCCCAGCGCTTTCACCGGCGTGTAACGAATCCCGTATGCCTCGGGCGGTGTGGTGCCGAAATAGCAGAACTGCAGCGGATCTTGGTTGTGCGTTGACCGCCACTTAGCCAGCTCGCCCAGATCCTGCCCCCAGTCGTAGTTGCTGTCCACCAGCACCTTATACCCCTGCGCCGGGCCACCGCCCAGGACATTGAAATAGCTGAGGTAATCCGGCTGCGCCCGGTAGATAGAGGCCACCTGCAACAACAGCGCCAGACCCGCCACCACCGGCAACGCCTTGCCACGCCAGGGCAACTTCACATAGCCACCGACGAGGATGAGCAGGAATGGATACACCGGCAGAATATGCCGCAGCCCCAGGTTCATCCCGGCATTCATCGCCGAGAGCAAAAATATCGCCGCCGGGAGCAGCAGAAAGAGTATCTCGTGCCC
The DNA here is from genome assembly GCA_038215455.1 of Armatimonadota bacterium. GTDB lineage: Bacteria > Armatimonadota > Hebobacteria > CAIYQO01 > CAIYQO01 > CAIYQO01. Next base: position 8,525 of record JBBQQW010000032.1, on the reverse strand, counting down.
CGGCAACCCCAGCCGCGCACGCCATGCCGGTACTGCCAGTAGCAGCAGTATGCCGAGGATGGCCAGCAGCTCCGGCAGTGGCGTCTTGGTGACGATGGCCACCGGGAAGTAATACCACCAGCTTCCGCTGGGCTTGGACTGCCCCAGCAGATACGTCGGATGCGCTTCAGTGTCGTGTTTCACCTGCTTCAAGCCACGGAAATACTGCAGCGCCGGTACCGGAATCTGGTTCTTCATTGATAGTTTGGCCGGTGCCGGCTGCCCGGGTTTGCTCCCCAGTCGCTCCACCTTGAAGCCATACACGCCCCACACTACCACTGCGGACACCAGCAGCATGGCCACGCCCACGCCCAGCATGTTGCCCAGGCGCTTTGGCAGTGCGAAACTGCTCCAGCTCACCGGCAGTGCCGCCGTGAAGCGTGGTGCCCACAAGGCAAATATCACGAAGAACAGCACCCCGATGGGCAGCAGGATGAGCGCGGAGAATTTCGCCACCAGTGCCAGACCGATGCCACACCCAGCCAGCAGCAACCGCCACCGCGTGGGCGCGAGGAAGTACCCACGCATCCAGTACACCGCCAGCGGGATAGTACATGCCGCCGCCATATCGGTGGTAGCTAGCCCGCTGTGTGCGAGCATATTCGGATCCAGCGCGTAGAAAGCCAGCGCCAGCACGCCGCCATATGGCCCGAACAGCGCTTTTGCCCAGAGGAAGATTACAAGACCCAGCACCAGTGTGAAGAGCAGCACCGGAAACCGCGCCAGCTGGATGAGTTGCACACCATCCTTGGAGCGTTCCCAGATAGTGGTATGGGAGGCGTTCCAAATACCATAATCCTGCCAGGAGGGCATATCGGTGGTGAAATTCGTCTCGCTCCGCCAGGCGACGGGCAAGGCCTCGAGCATATTCGCCAGCGGGGGATGATGCAGACTCAGGCGGTAGTCGCCCGTGCGCAGGATAGCAATACCGCGTGTGACATGATTCTGCTCGTCAAATGTCGGTGACATCCTCATAACAGTGCTACTCACCAGCACCAGCATCAGCAGCAGTATTACCAGCGCCAGTATCCATGCGATCAAGTCAGCTTTGCTCTTGGATTTAACGGAATCATCCTGCAATTCTAGATTATTCATGATAGTATTATACCTCTAACTGCGATTTGATAGCTAACTCCCAAAAACATCCCATTTATTTATGACACCGACAAAGGGAATTCGGCACTAACGGCGAATAAAATTATAACTGTTTGAACAAGCACCGCGATTCTGCTCATTAAGGGGTAATGTCTGTGCGAGAATATGAAAACCTCCAACGTGAATTATGCAAAGGATGGAACACCTGGAACACCCGTAGCGTCCTCTCGCATGTATTATTGCCGATGGGATTTGCGGTCAATCTGGGCGTGAAGAACTTCGCCACCGGTGCATATCTGAAAGAAGCCCTGGTGGGTCGCCATGGTAAAGGTGATGAAGTAGTGCGCCCGGGGTTGCATACCTACGATGGCTCCTACACTGAGCTGAATATCACCTGGCAGGGGATAGAGTTCACCGTGGAAAGCGCCACCACTGGCCATGACGTGGTGATATCCGTCACACCGCACTCCCACCACCGTAAGGCCCCGCTGCTCATTGTAGAGTCGGGCCTGCTCTGGAATCGTCCCGGACGGCTATACAGTGTGGGCAACAAGCTGGTGGGCGAGTGCCCGCGCTTCCCTATCTTTGTCTACGCCACCCGCGCCTCCGTGCGCGATCCATATATCGCCGTGCAGACACCCTACCTGGCGCTACCGCTGGATAAACCCATCGGCATCAGCACTGGCAAGGCGCGTGATCTCTATGAGGTGCGCTCTATCGTCGCCCGTGCCCGCACGCAGGCAGTGGCAGCGATGGAAAAATACGACGATCTGGCGGAGACTGCTGCTGTGTTGCGCAACTGCATCGCCTGGAATACCGTCTACGATCCCCTGCAAAACCGCGCTATCACCCCCGTATGCCGTCCGTGGAACGTCAAGCGCGGCGGGTATGTGCTCTTCTGCTGGGATACCTACTTCAATGCCTATATCGCCGGGTTGGACAACAAAGAACTCGCCTACGCGAATGCGATAGAGATCACGCGCGAGATCCGCGACCTGGGCTTTGTGCCCAACAACAGCCAGGCCAATGGCCGTAAGTCGCGCGACCGCTCGCAACCACCCGTAGGTGGTATCACCATCCGCGATATCTACCGGCATTACGGCGACAAATGGCTGCTGGAAGAGACGCTGGATGACCTGATCACCTGGCACAAGTGGTGGCTGCAACACCGCCGCGTCTCCCCGCATGGCCTGCTGGCGTGGGGTTCGCACCCCTTCGAGCCGGTAGTGGGAGCGGATATGGAATCCTCCCAGCCCAATACCCTGCTGGGGGCGGTGCTGGAGTCCGGGCTGGATAACTCCCCCATGTATGACGACATGCCCTTCGACACCGACACCCACCTGATGGGACTGGAAGACGTGGGGCTGAACAGCCTTTTCATCGCCGATACGCTGGCATTGGCCGACATCGCCCAGGAACTGGGGCGCGACCTGGAGGCCAGCGAGCTGCATACGGTGGCCAATGAGTTCCGCGTGCTGCTGGCAGAGCTGTGGGACGAGAAGACCGGCATCTTCCTCAACCGCCGCACGGACAATCATCAGTCCAGCACCCGCCTGTCTCCAACTAACTTCTACCCGTTGCTCGCCGGGGTGCCCTCGAAACGACAGGCAGAGCGTATGGTGAAGGAACACCTGCTGAATCCGCAGGAGTTCGCCGGGGAGTACATGCTGCCCGCTATCGCCCGCAATGATCCAGCCTATGCCGATCAACGCTACTGGCGCGGGCGCGTCTGGGCACCGCTCAACTTCCTCGTCTACCTGGGTCTGAAGGAAGCCGGGCAAACCGACGCGGTGGCGGAATTATCCGCCCGCTCGCAGGCGTTGCTGCTGCAGGAATGGCATGCCAATAACCACGTGCATGAGAACTACAATGCGGACACCGGCGCGGGCTGTGACGTGACCAGCAGCGACCCCTACTATACCTGGGGCGGTTTGCTCGGGTTAATGGCGCTCATCGAAGCCGGGCATTATGGCCCACCACCGGAAGAAGAGACTACCCTATGATGGCAATGCAAACACCCTGGGGACGGCTGAGTTTCATTATCGGCCCAACCGGGGTGGTTAGCAATATATATTTCGATGGCCCCGCTGGCATACCATTGGTGGAACCGTATGCCAGCGCCATGCGTGACTATCTGGCCGGGCAACCGATCCCGCTGGAACTGCCGGTGGACTTATCGATAGCCCCCGACTTCACCAGCCGCGTGCTCCTCGCCTGCCGTGAAATCCCCTTCGGCACGACGCTTAGCTATGGCGAACTGGCCGCAAAAATCGGCCAGCCCCATGCCGCCCGCGCCGTCGGCCAGGCGCTGGGCCGCAACACCATCCCCATCATCATCCCCTGCCACCGCGTCATCGGCCAAAACGGCAGTTTAACCGGCTTCGGCGGCGGGCTGACGTGGAAACGAAAACTGCTACAGCATGAGGGGATTGTGGTGAATATATGACCATTTTCCACTCCCAACGGGTGTCATTTGACGTACACCGTGGTATAATAGTCATGAGGATATTCAAATGAGCACTTTGCTGGTAAAAACTGATCGCCTTTCCTGCCGTATTGCGCCGGAGCATAAACGCCTGTTAGAGCGGGCTGCCAATCGTCTCGGTTTAAGCGTGACGGATTACCTGGTGAGCACGGCACTGCAAGTCGCGCAAGACGAGCTCCTCGCCGAAGAGCAAATCAGGCTCTCGCCAGAAGATTGGGATTCGATGCTGGCTATTTTAGAGAACCCGCCCACTGCCAGCCCGGAGCTAGCCCAGGCAATGAGACGCTTCACCCGGAGCGAATTCAATGCTGATTGAACGCCTTGATCCACGACTACATCAACGGGAATTGTTTACCTGTGGAGAACCGACACTCGACCAGTTTCTTCATGCTCATGCGCGCAAATACTTTGAACGCGGCCTGGGCGTAACTTGGGTTGCGACTTCTGCTGATACACCAACACGAATCAATGGATATTACACCCTGGCGATGAGTGCGCTGCTGCCAGACGAATTACAAGCAAAAAACATCCGCCTAACCCGCATACCTGTCATCCTGTTGGGCAGGTTGGCTGTCGATTTGCAGGCACAGGGACATGAACTGGGTACTCATCTATTGATGCACGCATTGCAAACGGCTTATCACCTATCACAGATTATCGGAGCTTATGCAGTCTTAGTTGATCCGCTAAATGAAGGTGTGATCCGCTGGTATTCCAAATATGGTTTTATGTCACTTCCCGGAGCGCCCCATCGTCTCTTCCTCCTCATGGCAACCTTGCGTCCCTATGTAGCGCCACTTAACGACACCACAGATATCTCTGAATTGCATGACCTGGCTAAAGACCTGCGGGTAGGTAACGCTTTATAGGCACACTCATGATTTTCTGTACCTTGTTGCGTTTGTGTGACCAAAATAGCACATTGTTGTAGTATAATACCACAATAGGGGAGGAAAATATGAAGAGATTATTCTGGCATTGGTTCATCTCTACGCTGGCGCTGATGGCAGCGGCGGCGGCGTTGCAGCAGGGGGTTCATGTTCCATTATGGTATAATGCCATCTGGATCGCACCACTCCTCGGCCTGGTCAACTTCGTTGTGGGGTTACTCTCCTGGCTGTTGAAGATCATCGTATTGCCGATAAATATGCTCACCCTGGGCCTGTTTGGCTTCATCCTCTCGCTGGGGTTATACACCTGGGCGATATATTACCTCTGCAAAACGCCTGATGGCCCGCTCTCGCCCTACTTCTACGTCGATAGCGTATATTGGGCGCTGGGATTATCGCTGGTAATGGCGCTCTTCAGCACACTGCTCAATATGCTGCTGCCGGGGAAGAAAGATCGGTAGCTCACGTGGCAGGGGCGGGACGCCCATGCCACGGGCGTCCTCACCCCTCCAGACTCACCCCGTCCAGCATCTTGATATAGGGGGCAAACTGCGTTGGGTTGATGCTGATATTTCCCAGGCGCCAGCGACGGACGCCGGTGGGAGTGCGCAGGGCGATCTCCACCGGGGTGGTGCCGGGACAACTGCGCAGCAGGTTGGAGAACGATTCGAAGCCATCTGACTTCACGAACTCCGCGCTCACATAGAGCTGGTATGTGGCTGACGCGCCATTATCTGTCGGGTTTTCCATGATAACCTCCGTTGCTACATTCGCCGGGGGCGTGGAACGCTCGGGGCGCTGATAATATGTTGGATTCACCGCGGCAGGCTGGTTGTTGCCGTTGCCATTACGGTAGTTGCCATTGGGGCCACCACGACGACGTGCCGACGCGTGGCGCATCTCCTCGATAGCATCCCGGTCATCCACCGGGGAGAAGCTGATGGCCAGCATCTTAGGTATCTGCTTCTCCGCCGTCTGGTTTTCGTCATCCTCGTCGGTATTCACCTGCGCCCGCGTGGGCATCTGCTGCCCATACTCTACCGTGCCCTTGATGAGCACAATGCTGTCCTGCTGCAGGTAAGGCAGATACTTCTGGTAGACATCGGAGAAGGCCGTCACCTCCATGGTACCGGTGAGGTCATCCAACACCAGAAAGCCCATGGTGTCGCCCTTTTTGGTGACATACGGCTTCACCTGCGTGAGCATCCCCCCGATGATCTCGTCGCCTCCGGTACTGGATTCCGTCAGCTCTTCCACCGAGGCGGTGCGGAACTCCCCCAGCACGGCGGCGTGCTCGTTGAGCGGGTGGTTGGAGATATACAAGCCCAGGTACTCGCGCTCCATGTCGTTCAGTTGCCGGGTGGGGTACTCATCCAGGTTGGGCAACTCCGGGATCATCTGCTGCGCTTCGGTAGCGATATCGCCGAAGAGGTTCACCTGCCCCACCGCTTTGTCGCGTGCGGAGGATTGCCCCATCTCCATGGCGTTATCCAGCACCGCCAGCTTTTGCGCGCGGTTGCCGGGCAAATTGTCGAAAGCGCCGCATTTCACCAGCGCTTCCAGCGCCAGCCGGTTGCACTGGCCCGACTCCACCCGTGCGCAGAAGTCGAAGAGGTCGGCGAAATCGCCATCCGCCGCACGCGATTTCACGATAGCATCCACCGCGCCCGCCCCCACCCCTTTGATGGCGCTCATGCCAAAGCGGATCTGTCCATCCTCGATGGTAAAGCCTTCAAAGCTGCGATTGACATCCGGTGGCAACACCGCGATGTTCAGCTTGCGGCACTCTTCCTTGTACAGGCTGATCTTATCGTGCGAGTCGCTGACGCTGGTGAGCAGCGCCGTCATGAACTCCACCGGATAATTCGCCTTCAGATAGGCCGTCTGGTAGGCGACGATGGCGTAGCAGGCGGAGTGCGCCTTGTTGAAGGCGTACTTGGCGAACTCCTTCAGGCGATCCCACAATTGATTCGCCTGGTCGTTGTTGAACTGCGAAGTCTTCTTCACGCCCTCCAGGAAATATGGCTCCAACTTCGCCATCTTATCGAGCTTCTTCTTACGCAACGCCGTCAGCAGGTCGTTGGCGTCGGATACACTCAGGCCCGCTATGTCACGCCCGATAGCCATCACCTGCTCCTGGTAGACCAGCACGCCGTAGGTCTCGCGCAGGATCGGCTCCAGTGAGGGATGCAGGTAGGTGATCGTCGATGGATCATGCTTGCCCGCGCAGAATTTGGGGATCTCCGCCATCGGGCCAGGACGGTAGAGCGCCACCATGGCGATGACGTCGGTGATACGGTCGGGGCGCAACTGGCGCAGCGCATTGCGCATCCCCTCGGACTCCAGCTGGAAGACCCCGGCGGTGTTGCCGCGCGCGCACAGTTCGTAGGCCTTGGCATCCTCCAGCGGGAGGGTCGCCAGATTCAGGCTGACGCCGTGGTATTTCTCGACGAAGATCAACGCGTCCTTGAGCACAGTGAGGGTACGCAGGCCCAGGAAGTCCATCTTCACCAGCCCGGCAGCCTCCGCCATCGGGTATTCCCACTGCGTCTGCACGCCGCTGTTGTCCCCCGGCGAGCGCTGCAGCGGGGCGGTCTCGTCCAGTCTGTCCTTGCTGATCACCAGCGCGCAGGCGTGCGTGCCCACGTGGCGCGTCAGCCCCTGCAGCTTCGCCGCCATGTCAAGCAACCGCTTGACGGTGGCATCCGCCTGGCACAGCTCTTTCATCTGCGTGCTGTCTTCGATAGCCGCCTCGATAGTCTTTGCCCCACCGATGGCCTTGGAGACGCGGTCGGCGGTGGAGAGCGGAATGCCCATGGCGCGCGCGGCGTCGCGCACCGCCAGCTTCGGTTGCAGGGTGCCGAAGGTCGCCACCTGCGCCACTTTGTCCGCGCCGTATTTGTTCACCACATAGTCGATGACTTCACCGCGCCGTCGATCCTCAAAGTCGCAGTCAATATCCGGCATGGACGCGCGATCCAGCGAAAGGAAACGCTCGAACCACAGCCCGTAGACTATCGGATCGAGTGTGCTGATGCCGGTGAGGTAGGCGACAATAGCGCCGGCTCCGGAGCCGCGGATGCCCACCAGAATCCCCTGCTCACGCGACCAGTCGAGGAAGTCCTTCACGATGAGGAAGTATGCGGAGAGACCTTTGTTGGCGATGATGCCAAGTTCGTAGTTCAGCCGTTCGCTCGCCACCGCGCGTGCGGCTTCGTCGTGCTGGTATACCTCCGCCAGCCGTATCTCACACAGCTTACGCAGGTGGCTGTCCCAGGTCTCGCCCGCAGGCACGTCATACTGCGGCAGTTGCGGGTTGTCCAGCTCCAGCTCCAGGTTGCACAGTTCCGCGATGCGCACGGTGTTCGCCAGTGCCTCATGATCCTCCGGGAAGGTGGCGTACATCTCTGCCGCATTCTTCATGTAATGCTCGGTAGAGTAGCCCTTCCCCTTGGCGCGGTACTCCTCTACCGTCGTCTGCATACCGATACACACCAGCACCTCATGCGCGTCGTAATCGTCTTTGCGCATAAAGTGCGTGTCGTTCGTGGCCACCAGCGGTATACCCAGCTCACGCCCAAGCTCACGCAACTTCGCATTCACTATAGGTTGATCAGGATAAATCAGCTTATCCGGGGTGTTGTGATCCTGCAACTCCAGATAGAAGCCGTCTGCGCCGTAGAACTCCTGGTACATGCGACAGATCTTCTTCGCCTGCTCCATATCCCCCACGCGCACTAGTTTGGCGATCTCGCCGCCGATACAGGCGGAGAGCGCGATGATCCCCTCGCGGTATTTGCCCAGCAGCTCATGATCAACGCGGGGGCGATAATAGAAGCCGTCCAGGCTGGCCTCGCTGGCGAGCTTGAGTAAGTTGCGGTAGCCCTGCAAATTGCGCGCCAGCAGGATCATATGCCCGGTGTGTGCCTTGCCGTCGCGCTTCTCGTGCCGGTCATGGTCGCAAACATATGCCTCGATACCAATGATCGGCTTCACGCCCTCATCCAGGCAGGCTT
>JBBQQW010000031.1:0-17930 GCA_038215455.1 Armatimonadota bacterium | reverse complement strand
GCGCCGCTTTATAGAGGTTATGAATCACTTTGAATTCAGGTATCTGGTTCTTGTCGACTCTCGAGAGTTTGAAGCACAGCGTCATCGGCTGGCAATGCCCAGTCGGCCCACCCATCTCGATCTCACACCCGGCACGTGCGGCCAGGTCAGCATCGCCGGTGCAGTCAACATAGCATTTCGCCTTTGCCGCGGTGTAGCCGGATTTAGAATGCAGTACCAATGAATCGATCTTCCGATCCTTCACAATAACATCCGCCAACGTGTGATGAAAAAGCAACTCCACACCCGCCGCCAGACACAGGTCTTCGGTAGCCAGCATGGCCAGGTCTTTAGAAAGGATACGTGACGGCCCCGAGGATATCTCGGCACTCTCACTCACCGATTCGCGAATTTCATCCGGTAGATAGCTATGAATCTGCCGCACCCACTCCATATATACCGGGCGATCCAGGCAGTAGCCATCGGCATGATTCGGCATGAACGGATTAATCTCGCCCACGCTAGCCATCCCACCCAGGTAGCCATAGCGCTCGATCAGCAGCACCTTCGCCCCCGCACGTGCGGCCATCACCGCAGCACCCAGCCCACCGGGGCCGCCGCCGACGACTATTACATCAGCCTCATGCGTCAGGGGGATCTCACGATCAACAGAATAATGAACAGTTTTCAAAATCATCCTCTTTATTGCTGACAACAGCACTAGAATTACCATAACTATAGCACTGAGTGGCAATAGGTGGCAACAGATTATTATCGCTCTTCGTCTATCTTCTTATTGACTATTGGAGGTAATTGCATATCCGCCTTTATTTCGATCCTGGGGCGATGCTCTACAAAGATCCTCTTCTTTGAGGCTGGCCGCCCTAAAAGGGCATGCGTTGCCCGTGGCTAGCATCAAATGCAGGAGTATCGTTTTTAGTGACAAGCCGTCCTCCCTCACCTGGCCGTGAACGACCAGGCTGGAGGGCCTTCGGCCAATCGCCCTTCGGGCGGGACGGTTAAGGGCAAGCGTTCCCGTCCGAAGGACGATCGGCAGAGCCCACTAGCCCAGTCGTTCACGGCTGGGCGAAAAGGACGGGCGCTAAAAACGATACTCCTGGCATCACATGTCCTTTCAGGGCAATGCCGCAGATATGAATTATAGGTAGTTTTACAATCACCTCAACTCCCTGGCAATTTGACCCACATCCCGCCCGGCGGTTATAATTTACTGCTGTCGGCATAATGCCGGTGCTATGATAATGCCCTGGAGGCCTATGATGAGCGAAACCCCGCAATTGAAGATTGCCCTGCCGAAAGGCAGTTTGCAGGAATCAACCTATAAGCTGTTCGCGCGCGCCGGGTGGAAGATTTCCACCTCTTCACGTTCGTATTTCCCCCGCATGGACGACCCGGAATTGAGCGCCGTGCTCATCCGCGCACAGGAAATCGCCCGCTATATACAAGATGGCGTGATGGACTGCGGCCTCACCGGGCGCGACTGGGTGGCGGAGAATGATGCCGATGTGGTGGAAGTGGCGCAACTGGTATATGCCAAGGCAGAAGCACGCCCGGTACGCTGGGTGGTAGCGGTGCCGAACGACAGCGACATGCACACGGTAAAAGACCTGGAAGGCAAGCGCATCGCCACCGAGCTGGTGAACACCACGAAGAAATATCTGGCTCAAAACGGCGTTAACGCCCACGTGGAGTTCTCCTGGGGCGCGACCGAGGCGAAAGTGCCGACCCTCGTCGACGCAATCGTCGACGTCACCGAGACTGGCAGCTCGCTGGTGGCCAACAACCTGCGTATCATGGACACCGTTATCGAATCCATTACGGTACTGGTAGCCAACAAAGCCGCCTGGGAAGACCCGTGGAAACGCCGCAAAATTGAGCAGATTGCCATGCTGCTGCAGGGCGCGTTACGTGCTGATGGCCGCGTGGGACTGAAGATGAATGTCCCCGAAGAGTCGGTGAGCCACATCGTCAGCCTGCTCCCCTCCATGAAAGGCCCGACGGTGTCGAAACTGGCCGACGGCAAATGGACGGCGATTGAGACGATAATGGAAGAGAAGCTGGTGCGTGAGATCATCCCACAACTGAAGGCCGCTGGAGCGCAGGATATCATCGAATATCCACTGAATAAGATTATTCCGTAGCGTTCAACGTTCAATGTTCAAAGTTAACGGGGTCTTCATGGCCCCGTTTTTCTTTCATTTCGGTGCGAGTGCCTTGTTCTGTTCCGCCTGGCTCACTTCCTGTTCCAGATCGCGTATCATATCTTTATTGACCCCGATGTCACTCATGCGCTTGAGGATGACACGTGCAGCGACAGGGTCACCATTATTCAGTGCTTTTTTGGTATCCAGCGCCAGCTTCAGTGAAGTATCTTCGGCGATCTTCTGCAACATGGCATCACCGATAATCTGTTCCGCCACCCCTTTTTTTGCCTTCTTCAGGTTCTGTGTGTCCTTGGCGTCATCAAAAAGGATCGCGTCCATCCCCGGTGCCACCACCATCTTTTCTCGCGCCAAAAATGGGAGCATGGGCCAGCTCTTATAAAGTGCCAGTCGCTGCGGTACACCGCCATCAGGCTGAATAATATAACGCGGGTTCTGCCGTGCCATATATACATAGCCAGCAAACATCAGGAGCAACACCATCACTGTTATCATGCCCGATTGCAGCTTTGACAACGAATGAACTTGTTTGCCTGGGTCAGATTTTTGGGCGATGGGGCGCGGGTGCTGATAACCTACCACTACCACGGTGATGTTATCCGGTCCGCCTGCGGCCAACGCCGCTTTCACCAGCGCATCTGCTTTCTGTTGTGAGGAGATGCGTTTGCTCAATATCTGCTTTATCTCTTCCTGGTCCACCGCTCCGCTCAGACCGTCCGTACACAGCAGGATGCGGTCACCCGGCTCCAGCGCTTGGCTGGCGATCTCCGGGGACACCTGGTCATCGCCGCCCACCACACGGGTAATCTGATGGCGGAGCGGATGGATGGCGGCTTCATCGGGGGTTATCTCACCCTTATCCACCAGCGACTGCACCAGCGAGTGGTCGCGGGTGAGCTGGCTGAAGGCATCGCCACGCAACAGGTAGAGCCGGCTGTCGCCAATATGCGCGAAATAGAGGCGGTCGCCGCAGATGCTAGCCAGGACAACGGTGGCACCCATGCGATGCTGGACGTCTGCAGTATCCGCCTGGGCGATTATCTCGGTATTGGCTGCCTGCAGTGTCTCATGCAGAAAAGTGGGTAATTCTATCGGGGAGGCCGCGGCCAGCTTCTCGGCATTTGATTCGATGGCTTTCAAGGTGATTTTACTTGCGAGTTCGCCATCTTCATGCCCGCCCATACCATCAGCAACGGCGAACACGCCCAGCTTGCGCGAGGCGTAAAATCCATCTTCATTGCCGGGACGAACAAGACCCGGATCAGTAGCTGCGCCCAGGTCCATTAATCCCTCATTTCGCGATTTTCAGCGAGCATTGATCTCTTATCCCGGATAAGTTGTACTATATCTGCTACAACTTGGTCAATAGTACGACCATCCGTGTTCAGTTTCACCGCATCTGTTGCAGCGCGCATTGGCGAGGCGTCGCGCTCGGAATCCTGCCGGTCACGCTCAATCACCTCATGTAATACTTCTGTATAGCCGGTCGCCACACCTTTCGCACGCAGTTCCTTCCAACGGCGTCGCGCACGCTCCTCGGCGGAGGCTTCCAGGTATATCTTCACTTCAGCGTCGGGGAATACCACTGTCTGGATATCACGCCCCTCCATTACTATACCACCATTTATTCCATATTGGCGCTGTTTATCCACCAGATGTTCACGCACCTGCGCAATAGCGGCGATAACCGAGGAAATCTGCCCTACCGCCGGGGCACGCAATGCCTCCGTCACGTCTTCACTACCGATGAAAGTGCGTATGGTTCCGTCTGCGTCGGTGGTGAAGGAGATATCCAGCGCGGCCGCCAACGCGATAATCGCCTCGCGGTTCGCCAGCCCCACCCCACCCCGCAGCGCCTGCAGCGCCACCGCACGGTACATAGCGCCGCTACTGATAAACTGTAGCCCGGCCACCCGCGCGGCCAGCGCCGCCACCGTGCTTTTGCCGGAGCCTGCCGGGCCGTCTATGGCCACAATAGGTTCATTATGCATATTCATTGTATAAATCCCAACACCATAAACATCACCGCATTTCCTGCAGCTCTCATCACCGGAATTATTACCCCATCGGCAACACGATTAAAGACGATGAACAGGAACACGAACCCCCAGATTGGGTTATCTATGACTGGACGCCAGGAAGGCGGGGCCAGCCAGCTTAATATATGGTGACCATCAAGTGGATATACTGGCAACAGATTGAAGATCGCCAGGGAAATATTTATTCTCACTCCCATTACACATAATGATTGGGCAAAGTCAAACCACCCTTCATTTACAAATGGGATTAGCAAAAGAATTATTGAGGCCCAGGCGATGCTTTGAAGTACATTGGATATCGGCCCGGCAATAGCCGTTAACATCCGGTCGCGTGCCGGGTTACGAAAGTTGTCGGGGTTGAATGGCGAGGCCTTGCCCCAGCCGAAGCCGATGCCGAAGTACGAGGAGACCACGATCATGATCGTCCCTATCGGATCCAGGTGCGCCAGCGGGTTAAGGGTGACTCTGCCCTCCCGACGTGGGGTATCATCGCCCAGCCGGTCAGTCACCCAACAGTGTGCAAACTCATGGATGGCGATTGAGATCAACAATATTGGGAAGAATATAAGGAAAGATTGAATTTTTTCTGGAGTCATATTTTCAAATTGGATGCTTTGTTTCCATCTCCACTAGTGATTATCGACTTAACTATCGGCTATTATACCAGACCGCCTGCCCGGTGTCAGCAATAAGGTCATAAACAAGCCGTCCCCCCGGGAACGCCAATCTCCGCATTGGCATCCCCACGTAATTCGTAATTCGTAATTCGTAATTCGTAATTGGAACACCCCCATTGCCTAACCCCACTATACGATGTATCATTCATCAAATGTAATTCTGGAATTGGAGCCGAGGCTATCCAACAGTGTAGACAAACAGCTCGGCAATAATCCTCTAATCATGCGAATCAAGGTTTAGACAAAAAAATTGATAGGAAACAATCAATGACCACCACCAATACCGACCTGGATCCCCGTGGGGAAATTCATATCCCCATCGGCATCGCTGACTCCCTCGATGGTTTGAAGACTGTCGTCGAGCCGGAGGGCGTCTTCTCGCCTGGCTTCGCCTCCTATGGCATCTATTGCTGGGTGTATGATCGTGATGAAGAGCGCCTCTACGCCCCCACCATGGATGACGTACCCGTGGCCTATGGGCTGGGCGCGGGGGGGACGCTCATCCCCTGGGCCAGCTGGACTGCTGGGGCAATTCAGGTGAAGACCGAACTTTGCGCCACCATGATCGGCGTGGATGCTGGTAACGCGCACTTCACCGTATCGCGCATCACATTGACGAATGACAGCAGTAATACCAGCACCGTTTCGCTCTACCTTGCCTTGCGCGCTCTCGGGCCTGCCGGGGGTGACGTGCCTGAACTGGAGGTCAACGCAGACGGCATGTCGCTGCTGGTCGACGGGCGGCTGGCGCTTATCAGCGTCGCCAAACCGGAACGGGCGGGCGTCTGCGCGGGGGATTTCATCGGCGAATATGCGCTCCAGGGGGTGATGCCCGAGCTGACCCACGTTTTATCGGGTGACAACGACTGCAGCGGAGCGTTGCGCTTCAGCTACCAGTTGCCTCCCGGTGCCGAACATACGGTGGAATTCATCTGCCCGGTGCAGCCGGGGCTTCGCATCAGCGGTCAGCAACAGCCGTTACCGCCGTTGGCCACCTACACCCACTACCCGGTGCGCCTCATCTTCTCGGCGGTTAATATGTACTGGAATGCTCTGGCCGGGCTGGTGAAGTTAGAGTTGCCTGACCCACGCTGGGGCGAGAGCTTCACCGCCATCGCCGCCCATATCGACATGGGGCTGGCCACCCACACCGATGCAACTATCATCAAGGTACTGCAGCAATCCGGGCAAGTAGAGCTGGCTGACGAGGCTAACAACCGCCTGGTATCAGCGGGCGTATCCCCAGAAACCCCCGCTATATCGCACCACCGCCGGAATCTACACGCCGGTGACCGCGCAGCCGGATACGGAACATTGCATACCATGTTGGAGCGCCCTTCCATGCAAAGCTGGTATGCCGCTGTTGATGAAAACTCCAGCATCGCCGAATTCTTCCTGTTGCTGCGCGACTGCCTGGTATATGAAGAAAATGGCGCGCTGGTGCTCTTCGCCGGGGTGCCCGAGGAATGGTTCACCGACCCCGCCGGCATGACAATTTCCGACCTGCCCACCCATTACGGCAAGCTCACGCTGACCTACCTCCCCACCGAGGACGGCATCTCCCTCACCCTCGCCGGCACCGCCCCACCCCACGGCTACCGCCTGCGCCTGCCCACCACACTAATCACCACTACCACACGCGAGGAAAACGGTGATATAATTGTCCCACCAGGCACCGACGAATTCAACTTAAGCTCTCAACTAACCACCGCGAAGCGGTGACGGAATATAGCCCAGGGCGTAAGCCCTGGGACTGACGTCAAAATAGGTTTTTCACCCCGAAGGGGTGATGGAATCAACTATCCACCACCCTTTCAGGGTGGAAATATTGAAGGTGATTCATACCCGGCGCTCACGCACCGGGCTATATTCCGCCACCACTCCGTGGTGATATATATATCTGTTCGGCTAGCGGATTGGAACAAAACTTGTAGGAGGTATCAACCCATGAAACCAACACTAAACGTGGCCATGATCGGCTACAAATTTATGGGCAAAGCGCACAGCAACGCCTATCGCCAGGTGGCGCGTATGATGAACCCGGCGGCCACTCCCGTGATGAAATTGCTGGTGGGACGCACGAAAGACGCACTGCAAGCCGCCGCCGATGAGATGGGCTGGCAGGAGATTGAGACTGACTGGCACACGGCGGTGAACCGACCGGACATCGATATCGTGGACATCGCCGCCACCAACGACATGCACCGCGAGCTGGTGCTGGGCGCGCTGGCCGCAGGCAAACACGTATTCTGCGAGAAACCGCTGGCCATGAACACCGCCGACGCGCGCGAGATGGCGCAGGCGGCGGTGAAAGCCGGGGTGAAACACACCGTCAACTTCAACTACCGCAATTGCCCGGCTGTCTCGCTGGCCAAGCAGCTCATCGACGAAGGGCGCATCGGGCGCATCTTCCACTGGCGCGCGGTGTATCTGCAGGACTGGATCATCGACCCCGATTTCCCGCTGGTATGGCGGTTGGACAAGGATATCGCCGGCTCCGGCTCCCATGGCGATCTAAATGCACACATCATCGACCTGGCGCTCTGGCTCGCCGGTGACATCAAGGAAGTATCCTCGGCTATGGAGACCTTCGTCAAGGAACGCCCGCGCCAGGCACAGACCACCGGCGGCCTCTCCGCCGCGGCGGGTGATGGGCGTGGGCCGGTAACGGTGGATGACGCGGTTATCTCGCTGGCACGCTTTGCCAACGGTGCCATCGGCACCTTCGAGGCCACGCGCTTCTCCGCCGGGCACAAGAATGACCTGGGCTTTGAGATCGCCGGGGACAAAGGTGCCATCCGCTTCAGCTTCGAGCGCATGAATGAGCTGGAATACTACAACCGTGAAGACCCTCCCCACGTCCAGGGCTTCCGCACCATCCTCGCCACCGAGTCTATCCACCCCTACCTGCAGGCCTGGTGGCCGCCCGGGCATATCATCGGCTACGAGCACAGCTTCACCAACCATATCTACGACTTCATCGACGCCATCGTCAATGATAAACCGGCCTCCCCAGACTTCACCGAGGGCGCGAAAGTCAACGCCGTCCTCGACGCCATGAGCACCTCAGCAGTGTCGCGCCAATGGACGGCGGTGGAGGGGATTTAACCACGAAAGGCACGAAAAGCACGAAAAGGGGGTCGTATCCTTACGACCTCTACCCTTCCCACTTCGCCAGTCGAGGGTCATCTTGTAATGCTTCCACGCTGGCCGGGTCAGTCAGATGGATGCGCTCTCCTACCAGTTCATATGGCAATACCGCGTGCGCTTTCTCCCGCGCCATCAGGTCAATCGCCGCTGTGATATAATATTCCCCACTCTCCGGTGCCTGTGTCCGCTGCAGGTACTGCCATATTACCGCGTCAAACAGAATCACGCCCCCGATATTCCAGTGCGTGCCCGCCGTACCTTTCGCCGGCTTCTCCGCCACCGCCGCCACCCGGTCACCCTCCAGATACACCGCCCCGCCGGCATACGGGTCTTCCACGTAATTCATCCCCAGCACACACCCCGGCTTCACTTCCGCGTCGTTATAAATACCGAGTATCTCGCGGTAGTTGCGCGGGTCGACCAGGATATCCCCCCAATGCAGCAGGAACGGCTCCGCCCCGCAACTCTGCTCCGCCAGCAGCATCGCCCCAGCGGTGCCCGTCAGCTCCACCTGCGCACGGTAATTTATCCGCATCCCCACCCGTTCCCCGGTGCCGAAGTAACTCTCAATCACCTCGCCCAGGTACCCGTGTACGATAGTCGCCTCGTCAATCCCGGCGCTACGCATGGCTAGCAATATCCGCTCCAGCATTGGCTTGCCGTCCAGCGCCACCATCGGCTTGGGGCAGTTGGCCGTCAGCGGCATCAGCCGGTTTCCCCGGCCGGCAGCGAGAATGAGGGCGCGATGTACAGGTTGTTGCATTGTATCAGACTCCTTCCCCTGTATCTTATCATTTTTCCCACATTTCGTGCTCCACTACGTCTCAACGGAATGAAATATGGTACAATAAAACCGAGGGATATTATGCCAGCACGGATGAAAGTATGCCCGCACTGCGGGGAGATGAATAGCGAAAAGAAGGCGGAGTGTTACAAATGCCGTCAATCCATGACGGTAACCCCTGCCGCCGTCACCCCCACCCGTGTGCTACAGGAGAAGGGGAAGGTAAATCCACTACAGGCTACGCTGTCATTACCGAAAACTGAAGGTAAATCCTTCGCGCTGCCAAAATTCAAAATACCAATTTTCCCCATAACCCTCCGGCAGAAGTCGCAGTACTACCGCCAACTGCAGAGCCTCCTCCATGCCGGCGTTCCCATTACGCTGGCGATGAACTATATGGAGAAGAACGTCGCTATCTCGCTGAAGGTGATGGCGCGCACCATAGCAGGTGAAATCAAAACTGGCAAAACACTGTCGGAATGTATGGCTGTCCACACGAACATCTTCACCGAGTGGGAGATAGCGCTGGTGAAAGCTGCCGAATTGACCGGCGCGTTGCCAGAAATCATGCGCCAGATCGCTGACACGCTAGACCTGGAGCATGACCTGCGCTCGCGCGTGAACTCTGCTACCTGGCAACTGAAAGCCACCGCCTGGGTAGCCGTGCTGGTGGGCTTTATCGTTGCAAGTGTTGCTGGTGCAAATGGATTAGGCCAGGCAATGGATGCATTAGGCGATGCCGCCCGGCAATTTATGTTCGTAGTTGCAGGATTCCTGGTTTTTCGCGAGCTGTGGAAATCATTCGCCCAGACGCGAGGTGGGGCGCGTATTGTGCAGTTATTTGCGGTTCGCACTCCCATGATTGGCCCTATCATCCGCTACATGCAACGTATCCGCTTCGCCCGCGTCCTTAGCGCTATGTTTGAGGCAGGTATTAACCCGGGTGAAGCGGTGATTTCAGCGGCGCACGCTTCTGATGACCCGGTGCTCTTTTTCCGCGCCAAGGAAGCGGAGAAGCGTCTGCAGGCAGGTGAACAGCTAACTGATATCCTGGCCCAATTGGAAGTATTCCCTCCCGAGATGATCGGCCTGCTAAAAGCTGGCGAAATGAGTGGGAGCATGGGACAGTCGTTATTGAGTATTGCCAGCTATATGGAGGTTGAGCTGGAGGCGCAAGTAAAGACGTTGCCGATGAAGCTGCAGCTGCTCTTCTACGCCATTATTGTGCCTATCGTGCTCTTCATGCTTATAGCATTTTATTCAAATTACTTCGATAGTGTATTCAAGCTAGGGGGAGACTAATCAACTCTGCATAGACAGCAGCGAGCGGAATTCATCAGCATTCGACGCTTTCAGTAGCGCTTCTTCAAGCGATACTTTCTTCGACTTCACCAGTGATATCAGCGCCTGATCCAGTGTCTGCATGCCATATTGCGCACCTGCCTGGATCACACTGGCGAGCTGATGTACCTTACTCTCTCGGATCAAGTTACGCACTGCCGGAGTGGCGATCAGTATCTCCTGCGCACAGCTACGCCCTTTCCCATCCATATTCGGCACTAACGTCTGGGTTATTATACCTTCCAGAAAGATCGCCAGCTGGTTGCGCACCTGCCCTTGCTGGTGTGGAGGAAAGGTATCGATAATACGATCAATAGACTGCGCTGCACTATTGGTGTGCAATGTCGCAAAAACAAGATGGCCGGTCTCCGCTGCAGTAACAGCAGCAGCAATCGTGTTCTGGTCGCGCATCTCACCGATAAATATGACATCAGGATCTTGGCGTAATAGATGCATCAGCCCACTGGCAAAACTCTCCGTATCAGTGCCTATCTCCCGCTGCGTCACTTCTCCGACCTTATGATTGTGCAGGAATTCAATCGGGTCTTCCAATGTCGTAATATGCACTTGGCGGGTACTGTTTATCTCGTCGATCATCGCCGCCAGTGTGGTTGACTTGCCTGACCCCGTCGGTCCGGTGACTAACACTAATCCGCGTGGACGAGTAGTGAGTTCCCGCACGATTTCGGGCATTTTCAATTTATCCAGTGTGGGGATATTGCTGGGAATCACCCGGAAAACAGCACATACCGTGCTATTCTGCTTATATACATTCACGCGGAAACGCGAAACTCCGGGCACGGTATAGGCGAAATCCAGCTCGTGATGCTGCCGGAATTCCAACAATTGCTCTTCCGTGATAACTGTGTAGATCAGATCCTTGATATGCTGCGGTTTCAGCATCGGATTATGCATGCGTTCCAGTTTGCCATTTACCCGCATTAACGGATGGGATGCCGCGACCAGATGTAAATCAGAGGCATCCCGCTTCACCACCTCTATCAACATCTCATCTAGCGCGACGCTGTAGCTGCCATCATCCGGCTTATGAATGTTGGACAAAGAATGTGAATAACAGACATTCTGCTGTGCCTCAGTTTGCAGATCAAAACTGATACTATCATAGCACTTCTCAATTATGCCCTGAATACCACTAAGTGATACGACCACCGGTATCACTTTGAAACAAGTAATCTCCGCTAGAGCTTCTAATAGCTCAGTATCGGTGGGATTAGTACAGGCGATTACCAGCGTGTCATCGTTAATTTTTAGCGGCAGCAATGAATTCTTCTGGCAGACATCTCTATGGATAGTAACTAATGCCATCTCATCAGGTTGTTCGCCTGCCAGGTCGACAAACTGCAAGCGTAACTCACTAGCCAGCGCAGTTGCCATCTCCAAACCGGATACAATTCTATCATTGACGGCAACCTGACCTATCCACTCTTGCATTATCTCCGAACGCTTTAGCAAGGCGTCATAAATATCGTCACTCACTAATCCGCGTCTTTTCAGGATATCTGCACATTGCAGGTTACGATTCATATATGTCGGCATATGCCCCTCCGCTGTCTATCATCATTTCCAATACAATGGAGGGGATATCATACCATCTTTTTCCATTTATTGCGGGAATGCTGTGACTCTGTGCACAAAGCCATCAACTCTGCATAGCCATTAACGAACGGAAGTCCTCGATGTTTGAGGCTTTGAGCAAGGCTTCTTCCAACGATACTTTCTGCGCCTTCACCAATGCTAGCAGTGCGGAATCCAACGTCTGCATCCCATACTTCGCGCCCGCCTGCATCACACTGCTTATCTGGTGCGCCTTCCCCTCGCGGATCAGGTTACGCACCGCCGGGGTGCCGATTAAAATCTCTTGTGCGCAACTCCTCCCCTTGCCATCGATATTTGGTAATAACGTCTGGGTGAGGATACCTTCCAGCACAATTGCCAGCTGGCTGCGCACCTGCTCCTGCTGATGCGGAGGGAAGACGTCAATTATGCGGTCAATCGTCTGCGAAGCGCTGGTAGTGTGCAGCGTGCCAAAGACCAGGTGGCCGGTCTCTGCCGCCGTCACCGCCGCTGAAATCGTCTCCAGATCGCGCATCTCGCCGATCAGGATCACGTCCGGATCCTGCCGTAATGCGTGCTTCAACGCCTGACCGAAACTTTCAGTATCCGAGCCTATCTCCCGTTGGTTCACCTCGCCCATTTTGTGGCTGTGCAGAAATTCTATCGGATCCTCCATAGTCATAATATGCACTGCCCGCGTGGTGTTAATCTCATTAATCATCGCCGCCAGGGTAGTAGATTTACCGGATCCGGTAGGCCCGGTGACCAGTACCAGCCCGCGGGGACGGTTAGTCAGCTCGCGCACTACTTCCGGCATTTTTAGTTTCTCTAATGTGGGGATATCGGTGGGGATAACACGAAATACCGCGCCGACTGATCCGCGCTGCCGGTATACATTCACCCGAAAGCGGGAGACACCGGGGATACTGTAGGCGAAGTCCAACTCATGATGCCGTTCATACTCAGTCATCTGGTTATCCGTGATTATCGCGTACATGATATCCAAAATGTGCTGTGGCCGCAGAACTGGATAGGGCATCCGCACCAGTTCTCCATGCACCCGCATAATCGGTTGTGAAGCGGCGGTAAGGTGCAAGTCCGATGCTTTGAATTCCACCAGCTGGCACAACAGGTCATCCAACGATACTCCGTAGGTACCATCATCCGGCTCATCCATTATTTCGCTAGAATCGAAATACACCACTTCTGCTGGCTTATCCTTAATCTCCCCAACCTCCATATTCGTGTACCATTCTTCTATTCTGGCCGCCAGCTCCTGCATCGGAGCGATAACCGTCATCAAATGATACCCGGTGATCCCAGGTAGCGTCGCCAGCAACTCGGAATCCAGCGGGTTGGCACAGGCGATAGTGATTGATTCGCCCTCAATCTTAAGCGGTAACAGCAGGTTGATTCGGCACATTTCGCGAGATAGCGTGGCCAAAGCCCGTTTCTCCGGATACTCATCCTTCAACTTTACTAATTCGATATGCAATTCTTTTGCCAGTGCGCGCGCTAATTCAATATCCGAGATAATGTTGAAATCAACAGCTACCTGCCCGATCCACTCCTGCATCGTATTTGCTCGTTGATTCAATGAATCAAGCATGTTGTCGTGAAGCAGTCCCTGCTTCATCAGGATCTCGGCACAGCGCTGATTACTTTTCATAAATGATGACATGTTCACTCCTGGGATTGTTCTTACGTATTTATTCCACATTATACGGCCAATCTGTCATTATTTGTCGCCTTCATTACACCGTCGTATCAACATTTGCCTTTTTGTCTGCTATAATATACACAGCTAAAGCGGCAATTCATCATTGGAGGAATTTCTTATGGATCATGTTACCGGTCTCGGACTAGCCGCAGGTCATGGTATGCGTTTCCGCCCATTGACTTTGAAGGCTAAAGGATATCTTCGCGCCAAAGCTGCAGTGAGATTACTCGGTCGGCGCGTACTCGACTGGCTTATTGCAATTTTGCAGCAGCAGGGGGTCGAGGATTTCATCATGGTGACGAAAGGGAAGGAAAACCGTTACCAGATCAAAAGTATGGTGGGGTATGGCGACGCCCTGGGGGTGCGGGTGCGCTATTCGCCGGTGCGCTATGACCACGAGAATACTGGCTCCGCCGATGCTATTCTCACCAACATGGAATATTTTGATATCACCAATACTGCTTTCGTCTTCCCCACCGACTCGGTGCTGGACATCGACCTGCCCGCCATGCTGGCAGAGCATCACCGCACCGGCGCTATCGTTACCATAGCGGCAGCACGGCAGCCGGCAGAGGCGATCGCCAATCGCTATGGACTTATCGACCGTGACGAGCAGAACCGTGTACTGGGCTTCATCGAAAAGCCGACGATGGAGGAGATCTGCGCCCTCTACGCAGTGCCGATTAATGACAAAATTGAACTGCCGCCTCTGGCGACCAATGCCGGTTTCTACCTGATCAACTCCTCGGAACTGCGCAAAATAAGCACGCACCCGGAAGTGATCGCCATGCGCAAACACCGCTATGACATCGGTGGCGACCTGCTCCCCTGGCTGGCCAAACACGGCTATCCCATCTATTGCTATGAGATCGGCAAAATGGGCGACCTGGGCAATATCCCCAGCTATCTGGAGACGATGAATGACGTGCTGCACGGGCGCTTCCCCTCGATGTCCGAGCTGATGCCGCGCATGTCACTGGGTAGCGAGCTTTATAACATCGAGCGTGAATCACTGGAGATGACCGACCCTATCACCCACCTGACATTAGGCGAAAAGATCGAGAAGGGGCTGGTGAATATCAAGGCACCGGTGCGCATCGGCAAATATGTCCGCGTTTTCCCCGGTGCCACTATCAGCGATGCCAATATCGATGATGACTGCGAAATCTTCGAGAACGCCACTATCGTGCGTTCTTCTATCGGTGCCGGCTCTATGATTGGCCCCTACAGCGTCATCGAGGACACCCTCACCGGCACCATGGTGGAGCTGCAATCCAGCGAAAAAGCGCCCATCATACTACGCCGTTTCGTGGCCATCGGCGATGAGGTGGTGATCCGTGGCGGAGTAGAGCTGGACGACTGCATCACCATCTTCCCCCGCCTGAAGGTACCCGCCGGCATCAAAGTCCCCGCCAACACCGACATCGAGAGCGCGGACAAGATGCTGGAATATCTGTAGCGCGACGCGGAAACTGCTTTTTGCCTGGGGCGGCTTTTGCCCCAGGCAAATCTGTTTTGATCTCTTACCAGTAATATTCTGAACAACTTGTATAGAATATTACACTTTAAGTAGAAATAACGACCTGATACGTTTCCAGACCATTATTTCAGATTAATATCATAGCCCCGGATGAAATCCGGGGTAGAGGTTTACCAGTTAATGCCATGAATTCGAAAAGCGAACCCCGGATTTCATCCGGGGCTACGATATTATTCCGATTGAATGGTAATCAACCGTATCAGCGCTTATTGTGCTTGGTTCCGGCTTGGCCGGGTTAAGGTTATAGCTACCCTCCTCCGATATTTTGCTTCGCCGTCAGCTAATGAGAATCCGCCACAAATTTCCTCACGGCAGACTCGCCACAAATTCCTTCATCGCTGCGGTGTACTGGTCGCCCGCTACCTCAACTAAATCGTTGTGATTGGCACCATCTACCCAGAGTCGCGTTTTGGGGGCATTCGCTCGCTGGTAGAGCCGCTCACTGTTATTGAAGGCGATCATCTGGTCGTCGCGTCCATGCATGATCAACAGCGGGCAATGCACCTTGTTGATTTTGGCCAGATTGTTGAACTCATCAAAGGGCAGCACCCTTACGCGGGTTTTCACCACAAATATCGAGGTGTAGGTGCTCTGCAGGATCAGCCCCGCCACTGGTTTCCGCGCCGCCAGGTCTACCGATGGCCCACCGCCGAGAGATTGGCCGTAGATGATCACTCTGCCAGGTGGCACTTTCAATACATCGGTCACATATTTATAGGCCGCGTCGATATCTGCATAGCAGTTCCGCTCACTCGGCTTGCCAGTGGACATGCCATACCCATGATAATCATAGCCAAAAGCATTGAGGCCCATACTCTGCAACCCCTGCAAATAGCTATAATCTGATTCCAGGTCCCCGCCATTACCATGGCTGAAGATAACAGTATATTTCGCATTATCAGCCGGCAAATACGTCGCCGCGATCTGCGCCCCATCGGCAGTATGCAGCATTATCACCGGGAATGATGGAGAATAATCCACCTTGTGCGGATTAAAGATCAGCCAATCGGCACAAAATAGGGCAAATAGAGAAAACAATAGATATATACACCCGTAGGGAATCACCACCCGCTTAATCACCCAATTATTCCATAGCAGATTATAGAGGAGTTCTTTCATCATGATATTATAGTATAATCTGCAAATAGCAGGAAGTCGAGGGGGTTTGGCGAATAAGTCAAACTAAGGCAAGGGAAATGATACGAAAAGAACTCGAAAAGATAAAAATTGCCGATCGGAAGGATGAAGCTGGTTATAGAACAGAAGAACAGCTGGCCTTCTATCTTCGTCGGCATTTCGAGAATGACTCGGCCATTTATGTTTATAATGGTTTGCGGCTAAAAGTAGGAACTGATGTGGCCCAACCTGATTTCCTTATCCTGCACAGTAACGGCTTGGTTATAATTGAATCTAAAAGTTGTACTACGGCAATTAAAGTGAACGAACACGGGGACTGGTATCGAGTATTTCACGGTGAAAATGTCCCCATTCCCTCCCCGATAAAACAAGCTGAACGACAAGGCAAATTCCTGGTCAATCTACTGGGCAAGCATCAAAACAATATATTGGAAAATCATCAGCGGAATATTAGGACGCAGTATATCGTTTCATATTCAGATGATGCCGATATCGGAGGAATCCCTGCCGGATTCAGGCATCGCGTATGTAAAGCAGACCAGGTGCCTGATCGCATCAAAACAATAATTGCCCAGCAACAAGCACAATGCGTAAACAATGGTGGTGGACTGACTTCGACAGAAATTGATCGTATCGATAAACTCCTGTTTGCGACGCATGTGTCCTCTCCGTTCGCAATAAAAGAGAAGAATCCGATTCCTGTGACCGATACAACGGTGGAAAACAGGGGAAACACCATCAATGCTACCTGCAGACATTGTGGAAGTCATTATGCAACTATTCTGAAGGGGCGTTATGGGTTCTATTCCAAGTGCGTTGACTGCTCGCGCACCACTTCATTACACCCAGTGTGTCACTATTGCAAATGCGATTGTGATGTAAAAAGCAGTAAAGGTTATCACTATGCAGTATGTCCAGAATGCAATTGGGCACGGGGATATCTGACAAAACCTACTCATGCAGATAGCATGTGTGGACAAGCTATCCCCGTACCATTTACCAGACTCCCAAACGTCCAACAATCTCAACGAAATTCTAGTAGACCTAAAACGAGCCAGGAAAAAATGAACGCCGGTTGCATTTTTCTAGCTATGATAATATTCGGCATCTATCTCTTCTTGTCAGTCATGAATACCATGGTAAACACAATAATGCATAGATAGTGCCTTCGGCTCGTAGCACAATTGCAAATATAGTGCGCGTGCGCCCCTATGCGTTCTCAACACTATCAACAAAGATTTCACTGCCCCGCCGGGAACATCTGATCCAGCGTGACAAATTCGTAGCCGCGTTCGCGCAGGGTGGCTACGATTTTGGGCAGCGCCTCGCGCGTGGCGGGGATGCCGTCGTGCATCAGGATTACGGTGCCAGGTTTTACGGCACCATCAGCCAGTATGATATCCTCGATGGACTTCACCGCCGCTTCTTCCTCGGCTCCCGTTTTGCCATCGTACTTCCAATCGCCTGGATTCAGCTTGTTGAACACTACCATCATCCCCAGTTTCTTCGCCGCATTAACTACCTTCGGGGCGGACACTTCGCCCGGTGGGCGGAAGAAGCGCGGGCGCTGCCCGGTGATGCGCTGAATCAGCTCTGACTGCTTGCCCAGTTCCACATCAAGCTGTTCCGGCGTCATATCCGGGAGGCGTACCCCCGTCTGCGGATGATTGTAGGTATGGTTGGCAATACAATGCCCGGCATCGAACTGCGCCTTCACCAATTCCGGGGAAGCCTCTGCCTTCTTGCCGACAATGAAGAAGCTGGCCTTCACATTTAGCTTCGCCAGCACCGCAATCATATCTTTC
>JBBQQW010000030.1:0-17979 GCA_038215455.1 Armatimonadota bacterium | reverse complement strand
CGGGAGCGTTATCAAAACCGCCCGGGGCGACATATAGCGTCAGCGGAATTGCCTGTGTGGCAAGCGCCAATGTGAAGAGACAGATTATTGATAACCATTTCATTGTATTTCCTCCATCGAAAAAGTTCGACGGGCATTTCGCCCACTAGTCTACCTAACCCCCAGCCCCTTCCCTGCGGAGGGAAGGGGTGCCCATTCAATGATTATCTATTGAAAAACGATCATTCTCCCCCTTCCCGCGCCGGGAAGGGGGCTGGGGGGTTAGGTAGACCTACGCCGTTGCCCCGAATGCAAAATAAGTTTATTATCCCCCAGTGATAAAGCGCTCTTCATCACGATTTCATTTTTCATATGATACAGCAAAAGTAAGGGATAAGAATATGCGCAAATACGACAAATATAGCGTTGTTTTCCTCGTGAAGGCAAATAGTGTAAAATAGGAACACGCAGGAGTAGTAAATAGCACGAGGATTTTCATGTCGAGTATAGCAGCAGCAGAAGTACCGGAGCAGATTATAGATAAAGAACCAGTGAAGTCCGAGCCGAAGGTGCGTCTGCAAGCTTTGGATGCCTTCCGTGGTCTCACCATTGCACTGATGCTGCTAGTGAATAACATCGAAGTGGAGGTGATCCGCAACCCGCAGCTGGGCCATGCCGAGTGGGGGCAGATGATCACCTTTTGCGACATGGTTTTCCCGTGGTTTCTCTTCTGTATGGGCGTCGCCACCCCTTTCGCTATTGCTTCCTTCAAAAAAAGCGGTAAGCACTGGGCATTATTTGCACTGCGGATGCTGCAACGTGTGCTGTTGCTGGCGGCGTTAGGCGTAATTATCACCTTGAGTGAAAATAAAATGGTCTATACCGGGCAGGGGATTCTGGAAGTTATCGCCATGGCATACCTGGTGGCAACGGTATTTTATATCCTGCCGACTCCGTGGCGGGCACTTTTTACAGTCGCATTACTCCTCGGTTACTGGTGGTGCTTCCTGTACTACCCCATCCCCGGCGTAGGGGCAGGGGTGCTGGCCGAAGACCATAATTTCATGCAGTATATGATCAGCTCGTTGAGCCAGGGGGCACGCGAAGGCAGGACAATCCCCTTCGGTGGTTTCGCGCTGATGCTCCCCGCGGGTATGCTGGCATTACTGGGAACGCTGATCGGGGACTTTCTCTTCAAACGTAAAAGTGAGAAGAATTACTGGCTGACTACAGCATTGTTGTTGCTCTTCGGGTTCTTACTCATAGTCATGAGCGTGGTGATGAGCCACAGCGTACCCTACAGCAAGATACTCTTCTCGCCCGCCTATATCACGCTGGCGGCGGGTACGGGGACGGTGGCGCTGGCGCTGTTTACGCTGATACTGGATGGCTTCCGTTGGCGCTGGTGGGCATATCCGCTGATAGTATTCGGCTCCAATGCCATTGTCGCCTACTTCCTGCCGATCTTCACCAAGGTGTGGATATTGGAGGGGAGTGGCTTCACTAATCTCTTCGGACGGTTTAACTACAGCGGTTTCAAGCTGAATCTGGGTGATGGCTACCTGGTCTCGGTGAAGGACTATGTACTAAACAGCCTGTGCATGGGGCGCGGGGTATTCTGGGGCGCGTGGAGTTATAGTATCGCCTTCATCTTCTGCTGGTGGATCATCCTCTGGGTGTTGCATAAGAATAAACTGTTTTTGCGCGTATAAAAGAGGTAGTACAATGCTCGTCCTGATAGATAATTACGATTCTTTCACCTACAATCTGGTGCAATATTTCGGGCAGCTGGGTATGGTGCCAGAGGTGTACCGGAACGACCAGCGGACGGTAGACGAACTGGCGGCATTGCAGCCGGAACGCCTGGTGATTTCGCCGGGGCCGTGCGACCCGAGCAAGGCGGGGATATCCTGCGCGGCCATCGCGGCTTTTGCCGGTAAAATCCCGATTCTGGGCGTATGCCTCGGGCATCAGAGTATCGGGCAGGTATTTGGTGGGGTGATCGTGCGTGCAGAGCGACTGATGCATGGGAAGACATCGCCGATATGGCATGATGGACGCGGTATCTTCGCCGGTCTCCCCAATCCTTTCGCTGCCATCCGCTACCATTCGCTGCTCATCGACCCGGCCACCATGCCGGATTGCCTGGAGCGTTCTGCCTGGACCGAAGAAGGGGAGATCATGGGAGTGCGGCATCGCGAGTTCACCATCGAAGGCGTACAATTCCACCCGGAGTCCATCCTCACCGATAGCGGTATGCTGATGCTGCAGAACTTCCTCAATACCACAGGCGGTCGCTGGGAAGGGTAGGGCGTTACTATGCAATACAATATCGCACTGATGAATCCGCTGCCAGCGGGATATGAGGCACAAGCGCAGGCGCTATCGCCGGCGTTGCACTTTTATACCAGCCAGCAACTTACCGAGCAACCGGAGCTTATCGCGCAGATGCATATTCTCTACGGGCGGATGCCCGTCACCTGGTGGGCGCTCGCCGGGCAACTGCTATGGATTCAGACCAGCTATGCAGGGGTAGAGGGGTTGCTGACACCGGAGGGTATCGCACACCGGGCGCTGCTGACCAATGCACGTATCCATGGCGAAACGATATCCGAGCATCTCTTTGCTATGCTGCTCTCGCTCTACCGCCAGCTCCCCCGTGCATATCGCCAGCAACAGGAGCAGCGGTGGAGCCGGATCGGTGGTATTGAAATCCTGGCGGGCAAGACGTTGGGCATTATGGGTACCGGCGCTATCGGACGCCGTGCGGCGGAGATCGGCAAGGCGTTTAACATGCGTGTGCTGGGATTGCGTGTCCACAATGAACCACTGGCACCTTTTGACGAAATCTACACCACCGAGTGTCTCCACGAATTTCTGCCGCAGTGTGATGTGGTGATGCTCACCCTTCCGCTCACGGCACGCACACGCCGGATCATCGGCGTTGCCGAACTCGCGGTGATGAAACCCAGTGCAATCCTGCTGAACATCGGGCGTGGGCTATTGATAGATACCGAGGCATTGGTGACTGCTCTTGCCGCGGGTAGGTTGGGTGGGGCGGCGCTCGACGTTACTGATCCCGAGCCACTGCCGGCAGGGCACCCACTGTGGACAATTCCCAATGTCCTGATCACCCCACATGTCGCCGGGTCATATCCCGGATACGATATTGATGCCGCCGAACTCTTCCTGGAGAACCTGCGTCGGTTTTTAGTCGGTGAGGCATTGGTGAATCAAGTGGATAAAGTGGCGGGATACTGAAATCGACGGGAGCCGGTGTGGGCTTGAGCACTCTAAACCTCGATCTCGCTGGGATTTAAATCCCAGCGAGATCATTTTTTGCTGTTGTTATTCTTTCGGCTTCTCTTGATCATCATTAGTCGAAGAGGTGAAAGGCGAAGTATCGGGTACTTCCGGTGCAGCAGCTACAGCGGCTTCTGTGTTCGCAGGTTCACCTGCTCCAGGTGCTGGCGCACTGACGTCAGGGGAATTTTCGTAGACGGGTTTCGGCGTATTCTTCTTAATTAGCCCAAATATCAGGCCCAAAAGTACCAGAATTCCTAATCCGCCCACGATGCCGATATTCATGATGTTCGGGGCGACCATCTCCGCTTGCAGATTATTATTCTCGCCAATTTTTATCGGCCACTCCAGGGTACGGCCATTATCAGTCACGGTTGGCGCATTATGTTTTGCGGGCTTTGTCGGCAAGGTCAGCACAAAGGAAAAATCGATCATCGAATTTGCCATTTTACTGCTTTCGTCCGAAGAGGCGCTATCTTTGCCATTGGTCATATCGACATTGGCATTTAGCTTGTATGTGGTGGCAAAGAAGCCCTTTTCCACCTTGAGCGAGTTACCGACTTTGCCGAATACCCCGTTTGATTCCTTGCTGATCTCTTCCGAACTATCCACCGCTTTGGAGTTCAATGCTTTTATCAGTTCGTCGGTATTCTTAGCGTGTTTTTTAGCAACAATCCCGAGTTCATCTTTTTCCTTCAGGTCGGTAACAGTGAATCCTTCGGCGGTGAATTCTTTGCGCAGTTTCTCGAACGGGTCGAGCTGACTTCCGGGGTTAGACTTCATCATATCCATGACTTCTTTAGTCATAGCAAAGGTATATGCAACGTCTCCCGAACCGTCTGCTTTCAAGGTTACGTGCGATTTCACCTTGACACATCCCGACACCAGCAATAACATGCCGAGTGTTGCGAAAAAAATTAGAATCCGTTTCATGACGATCTCCTTGCAATTTAGATTTGCGCTCACAATTTTGCGCTAATATTTAGTAATTCCAGAAATACATGGGATAATCCTTTTATTTATCTCAAAGTTTTTTTCTGTTACATGGCCACCAGCGCTTTGAAGTCTTCGGGGTTCGAGGCTTTCATGATCGCTTCCTCCAGTGTGATGGTGCGACGTTTCAGCAGGTCACGCAGCGAGCTGTCCAGGGTCTGCATACCATATTTGGCATTCGATTGCAGCACACTGGTCATCTGGTGAACTTTGTTCTCCCGGATAAGGTTGCGGATGGCGGATATTCCCAGCATGATCTCCTGTGCCGCCACGCGCCCCTTGCCATCTGCGCGCGGTAGCAGCGTCTGGGTGATGATGCCTTCGATCACATTGGAGAGCTGGTTGCGCACCTGTTCCTGCTGGTGCGGCGGGAAGACGTCGATGATGCGGTCGATTGTCTGGCTGGCGCTGGTGGTATGCAGTGTGGCGAAGACCAGGTGTCCGGTCTCTGCAGCGGTGAGAGCGGCGGAGATTGTCTCCAGGTCGCGCATCTCTCCGATGAGGATGACATCGGGATCCTGCCGCAACACATGCCGCAGTGCCACGGTGAAGTCCTGGGTGTCCATCCCCACTTCGCGCTGGGTGATGACGCTCATTTTGTTGTTATGCAGGAATTCAATCGGGTCCTCTACCGTGACAATATGGGTGCGCCGGGTAGTGTTGATTTCATCGACCATTGCCGCCAGGGTGGTGGATTTGCCTGATCCGGTCGGGCCAGTCACCAGCACCAGACCGCGTGGTCGGTTAGTCAATTCTCGCACGACACTGGGCATATTCAGCGCGGCGAGTGTCGGCATATCCAGCGAGATAGTTCGGAGCACTGCACCGATGGATCCGCGCTGCTTATGCACATTCACGCGGAAACGGGAGACGCGCGCCACACTATAGGCCATGTCTAATTCCCATGAGCGCTCGAATTCGGTTATCTGCACGTCGGTGAGGATGGCATACACCATGCGTTGGATGCTGGTGGGCGTCAGCACCGGGTACTTCATGGGCTGCAAATCGCCATCAACACGGATGATGGGCGGGGAGCCAACGGCCAGGTGCAGGTCGCTGGCGTGTTCCTCCATCATTTTCATCAGCAGATCATCGAGGAGCAGAGTATCATCTTCATCATCAAAATTCCTACTTGCCTTAGCAGGTGCAGGTAAATCATCAAGCTGTATGCTGGCGTAATTCATGCCTGTTCTCACGACGCCAGGTGCTTCTTCGTCAGCATCAAACTGGGCCAGGGTATACCAGGCATCGATAGTGGCCTCAATCTCGTCGAGCGGAGCCACGACCACCCCCACAGGCATATGTGCCTGCGCGGTTAATAAGTGCTTGGTATTCTCATCCAACGGGTTCGACATGGCAATCATTAGCTTCCCATTGCGCAACTCGATTGGTACAACAAAAAGTTCGTGGCACATTTCAGCAGGGATGCGTTTCAAGGCACGCGTCTCTGGCATAACTGATGGCAAGTCGACATATTTCAGGCCTAATTCTTTGGCGTAGGCATTAGCGACTTCCATATAAGAGAGGAAATGCTCTTCGACAACTATGTGCCCCAGCCATAACTGGGCACTACGGGCGCGCGTCACCAGCCGGTCGATCATATCTAACGGCAGCAGTTTCTGGTCTGCGAGTATCCGCGCCAGATGTTGATTGGTTGCAGTGGAAGTAATAGGCATAAACAGCACCTTACCTTGATTAAACTATCCGCTGCAATTATACCGATAAACGGGGATTATTGGTATCAATTTCAGAGTAACTGGCGCAAATATTTTCAGACAGGCTGAATTCGCGCTTCTTAACTCGATATGCAGCTTTCTGCTATAATCAGCATGGAGTAGTATTTTATATGGAATCATCCCCTCAAGTAGGTACAGGAAATAGCGCAGTTGATTTTTTTGACCATGGAGCGGAATGGCTACTGACGCCGCTACTCATCTGGTTGTTGTTGGTCGGTCTGTGGTCAGCTCCTTCGTTGGGGGCCACGCTGGTGTATCCTAATGCGCTGCTCTGGTTTGAGGGGGCGCTGGCGGTTTGCTTGCTCTGGATCGGTATTCGTAAAAAACAGACGCACCTTCGCGATATCCCCTTTCTCCTTCCTTGCATTGGTATGCTCGTGCTTTGCGCACTGGCGACTGTCGCGCGCACTCTGGCGCGGGGGATAGAATTTGACTGGCTGCGGCTGTGGATATACGGGGAGCCGATGCTGCGGGGCGCACTGATCTGCCTGGCGGTGCTGGGGCGTCCGCGCCTGCTGCGTATCGGGGTGGTCAGTGCATTGGCGGGGCTGGCGGTGCTGGCATTGTCGGGGGTTATCCAGCATGTTACCCATATCTCACGCTGGTATAAAGACCTGGATATAGGCTGGGCTTCCGGTATCACCCCAAATCAACCGCTGGAGATGACCACGCTGCGGGTGCAGGGACTCACCAGCTATATTAATCTCACAGCGGCGATGCTGGGCGCGGCCTTTCCGCTCTGGATCGCTCCACTGCTGCTCCGCTTGAGACTGCCCAATTATGGTAAAGTATTACTCGCACTAGGGGCTATCGCCACGGCAGCATCACTCTGGTACACTGACTCCCGAGGGCCGGCGATGGCACTCATAATCATTGGATTCGGCTTGCTCTGGTTCCGTTCGGTTGCGCTGGGGATGGTGGGCACACTCACGCTGGGGTTGGTAATCACCTTAACATCACCGACCGCGCACTTATCATTATGGGCGCTTCTCACCTGCATCATTGCCGTGGTAGCCGGGGTGATAATGTGGCGCTATCGGCTACGCTGGCTCTGGCCATTGGTGATCGGGCTGTCGTTACTCGGTGGTCTGCAGGCTGTCGATGCCTATGTACTGAAAATCCAATTGAAGGGATGGCGGGTGACCTCGCAGGGAATCGAAGATTCAGCACGGGTGAAGATCTACCAGTTGGCTCTCCGTGATATTCAAGAAGCACCCTTCTGGGGGGTGGGCAATGCCAGTTTTGCCAAAGAGTTGCCGAAGGTTGATAAAGCATTATTGTCCCTGCCGAAGACGCAGCTGAATGCGCATAACCAGTACCTGCATTGGGCAGCGACTGAGGGCATACCGGTGGCACTCGCCTTTACTGTGTTACTAGCCTGGCTGGTAGTACGCTTGTGGATTGTCGCGCGGCGTCGGGAGGATCCCTTCACGCGTGTAGTGGGTATGGCAGTCGCAGTGTGTCTGGCGGTCTTTCTGCTCAGCAATGTCTCCGATGCGCAATTCTGGCGTATTGAGGGCGGTGGGTTTTTCTGGAGTTTACTCGGACTGGCGGAGGGAGCCGGTGTCAGCGCCGCTGCTTTGCGCGAATCTTCAACGAGTGCTCCAGCACCACTGGCCCCTGCAGGTGATTGTTGCAGCTAACTAGCGGATCACTTTCATTCCCCGCTGGGGAATACTCGTAGAGTTTTCCTGCTCCCTGCTCCGCTAATGGGCAACGGAGATAGCGGGCGTCCAGGTAGTGCGGAACCAGTGCTTGCAGACTCGGCGGATACAGGTGGGTATCTTCCCGATAGCTGGCAACGGCGATGCTGATCTGGCGCATGTTTCGCGTGCAGTTGGCGTAGTCTTCGCGGCTCCAGCGCACATCCAGGCGGCTCCGGTACACTTGCACACCGAGGAAGATGAAGATCATCAGCAAGCCGATGACTGCCACCAGCGAACAACCGCACCCCAGCAGCGTGAAAGGGGAGTTCAAGCGCCTTTTTCGTGGTTGCTCGGCATTATCCATTTACATACCATCATCTATCGCTTCTGGTCGTGTAAGATGGCTGCTCATTTTGCCATTACGCACCTGGAAGTAGACAGTATGGCTTAGACCACGGCCAGATTTATCGATAGTGCTGATGGCCATGGAGTGCCAGCCATCGCTGATTATTTGCGTATTGTAATCCGCAGTGAGATTCGTATTCTGGTAACTCATGAGCCACACTGTGTTGTCGACACGGATAACGCCCATTCTTATGTCGCCCTGCGGGCGGATCTCCACACTAATTTTGCCGCTATACAGCGCGCTCAGCCAGCTACTTTCAAGCTCAGGTGTGGTTACTTCGACACCATTTAAGAACACTGCCATATCAGCAGTCGCCGGTTTCACCGGCGCGGTGGTGATGCGAAGCGGTGGCAACTGCACTACTGGCGCATCAGGAGTCACCAGGGTGGGCTGTACAGGTGTTGCAGGATGCCAAAGTGAATAAGAAAGTGGTGTTACAGCGGTCTTTATCTGGTGAATGGGGATAAGCAGTGATGCCCCAACCGCATCATAATTCAGCGCCTGATGGTTGCGTGGTGGGTTGCTGCTCTTGTCGGTAACATCACCGGCATCCAGCGTGAAAGTATCAGGTAACTTCTGCGTCCAACTATAGACCGCATCCAGCCGTGATTGCACCGGGACGGCAAACTGGGGCATGATTTGCTTCGGTCTGGGCCACACTCTGGTGTCCGGCAGGAATTCATCTGTCGCGGGCAGCACCCGGTCACGGAATTCCAGGTGAGGAGCAGGTGCCGGAGTTGGTACCGCTGGAATAATGGTACGTGGACGTTTGATCGGTAGCGGGCTGTCCAGGGCATTCCAGATCTTCGGCGACCTCACCAGCGGTGTCTCCACCGTGCGAGGAAGTTCTAACGATATGTTGGCATCCTCCAGCACAGCGGCCATAGCTACGATAAGCTGCGCGGTGGTGAATTTATACTGCGTTTGCACCGACCTGCCCAACACAAAGGAATCAGGCAGCATCTTTGTCCGTGGGATGATGGTAGACAGCATTTTAGTGATACATGCATAGATCTCTTCCGAACGTACCGCGTGGGTATCGCCATCCAAGGTTGGTTCCAGCAAGGGTTGCAGTCCGGGCGGGGCGATATTCGGGATCGTCACAGTGACCTTGTCCGGGCAGACGCCATCGTCATACCAGGAGATGAGGGTGCGGGCGAGAAGCTCGAAAGTCAGTGTTGCAGTGATCACCTTGGTGGTGCGATCATCATATAACGGCATAGTATAGGCAGGGTAGAGGGAATTTGTATCGCGTGCCTTGCGCATGATGGCATTGGCCAGCAGTACAGCATCGCTGCCGTGGAAATCAATCCCCGGATCGCTCGTCATGCTAGACGGGATGATAGTTGTAGGAGTACCTGGCCTGGGTATCTGTGCCGCTCCCAGAACCGCCATCATTAGCACCATCACCAGCAATATCGCAGCACGCATATACACACCATACCCGGTGGCGCACGCAAGTAACCTTGAGCTACGCCACTCTTAGCTAAATTGTACGAGGGCATTGGCCGGAAGTCAATAACAAAATCAATATCCAGCCATTTATGGTATATTAATCTGTAAATGAGTAGGAGATTTGATTGTGCATAATCATGACGAACACGGAAATGGGCATAAACAGAACAGAGATGATTATCGTCGCCGATTGATGATCGTGCTGGTAATAACAAGCGTCTACTTCGTCGCCGAGGTAGTCGGGGGATTGCTGACGAACAGCCTGGCGCTGCTCTCCGATGCCGGGCACATGCTCACCGATATCGCCGCAATGCTCGTCGCTATCTTCGCCTACCTGTTCGCACAGCGCCCGGCCAACGCGCGTAAATCATATGGGTATCACCGGCTGGAGATACTGGCGGCGCTCTTCAACGGGGTGGCGCTGTTCAGCATCTCCGGGTTCATCATCTGGGAGGCGATCAACCGCCTGCGGCAACCGCCTGCTGTCGGTGGTGAAGGCCTATTGATTATCGCCATAGGTGGGCTGGTGGTGAATCTGGTAGCTGCGGCAGTGCTCCATCGCGGGCATGAGCACTCGCTGAATATGCGCGCGGTTTTCTACCACGTGCTGGGTGACACCCTCGGCTCGGTCGCCGCCATCGTCGCCGGTGTGCTGATCCTGCTGTATAAATGGCAAATTGCCGACCCCATCCTGGCCATATTGATCTCCATCCTGATCCTCTTCAGCGCATATTCGCTGCTGCGCGAGGCGGTGGATGTGCTGCTGGAGGCGACGCCGAAGCATATCGATGTAGAAGAGATTCGCCTGGCATTGCTGGAGATAAATGGGGTGACGGAAATACACGACTTGCATGTCTGGACCATCACCAGCGGAAACATATCCTTGAGTTGTCACGTAGTGCTGCAGCAATGCGATTTCTGCTGTGGCAAGTTGGAAGAGATTCGCACAGTGCTGCATGACCGCTTCAAAATACTCCACCAGACAGTACAGATCGAGACAGATGAGCTGGCGGCGGAGGAAGAGTTGCACATATAGTCCAGGTATGGTTCAATTTTCCATGTCTTATAGCGCATATTGATTCCCAGCATGGCTGCGTCCGGTGTTTACGGTCGCAGCAGCCGCAACGTCCTGTAGCTGGGGATACCGCCGTCGGCTTTCAGGGTGATTACATGCCAGCCGGCGGTGATATCGCCGGTGCGGAAGGCTCCGGCGGGGGTGACGGGGCAGTCTTTGCCGTCTACGGTGGCAGTGATAGTCAGATTCAGCCGGTCGGCGCGGTCGATGGTTGCGCCCCAGTTGCCCGCCTCCAGGTACACCCATAGCGGCAGGTTCTCCGGCAGGTCACGCAGGCGTAGCGTTACCGTGGGCTGATCCTGCAGTTGGCTCGCTTTCTCCAGGGCGACAACGGTATCGAGGAAGCCCAGCTTGCCGGTGTAGGCGGGTGACTTCACCTCGCCCAGCGCTTTGGCCAGCCACTCGCCCCCGTGGGTGATATCCAGGTAGAGCGCCATACCGACGAACGCGTCCATGGCATCGGCATCAGTGCCCTGCAGCATTTTATCTTCAGGCCCTAATGCGGCGAATTTCCGCTCCAGCACATTGATGCGGCGCTCCTGCAGGCGTACCGGGTCCAGCCCCAGCGTCCAGCCGCGATTGTCCAGGTCCGTATCGGGGTTAGCAAAGAGCCAGCGCAGGAAGAGGCGCTCGCCTAGCCGGCCACTGGCAGACCATTCGGGGTCAGTGTAGCCACCTACAGTCGGCAGTGCCTGGTGCCCATATTCGTGCATCAGCTCGCGTACCCATTCCAGCTCGGTGCGTGCGGCGGCCACTTGAAAGACGTAGACGTTTTCGCCGTATTCCTCGGCTCCCATATTGCCATCTTCGGCGAGCCAGATATTCACCACGCCATCCTCGCTGAAGCGTGGCCCCAGCCCGGATTCCGCCTTTACCAGCCCGGAGAGGCGTAGCATGAACTGCGCCACCTGCCGCGCCTGGTTCGCACGGATATCGGCGCGTTCCGGTACATCCTGCCAGAGGATGCGGAAGCGGAGTTTCCAGGTGCGGTCAATCCCATCGAATTCATAGGCGTAGATAGTATTCGGGAAGGTCCACTTCGCGTATTCCGGCTTAGCAGATCCGCCATATTTCGGATCTTTGAGCAGCCTGTTGCTGGTGGGTAATGGCGTGGTAGTTATCAGCGAACGACGCATTCCCTGCTGTGCGGGGGCCAGCCGTGGATCGTTGATATTATAGGTGAAGACGGCGGGATTACCCGGGAGCACCAGCGGGGTGAACTCCGATATGGAAACCGGCAACTCCTGGCTGGTGAGCAGTTGCGCTTGCTCACGCATTGTACGCGCCTCGGGCAGATTCATCACGCCGCGTGCATAGGTGTCGAGCAGATCACGCACGCCATCGCGGTAACGGGCATCGTATATTCGCTCGCGCAGCATCACTTTGCGCACTTCTCTGTCCAGCGCGGGCACCTCAATGCTTTGCAGCAGGCGATTCTCCTGCCAGCTGGCCAACGACAGGTACACGCGCGCATTGCCGGGATCACGCAGCGAGAGGCGCTGGAGAAGCATGATCGCCTCGGTATATTTACCTTTAATGCCGAGAGTCTCGGCCCGGCGAATCTGCTCGTCCACAGTCAGGGTATTCTGCGCATTTACCGCCAGCGCCAGCAACCCCAGTATAATAACCACCACCATCGGGCGGAAATGTCTAATACAATCCATAACTTTAAGCATCCCTATAAGCACAATGGCATTATACGTAGGGGTATCGGGGGTGTCAATGCGTGGGGGAGGATTTGTCATAGGAAAATCGGACGATGTGGTCAATACTTCTTCCCCGCCATGAAATTTGTCACCGGTTTGTCGTAGTCGTGCAGCTCGGGCGGGGGTGGGGTCTCCTCGGTATCGTGCGGGAAGGCGAAGTAGCATCCCACCACGAAGGCAGCGAAGAAGATGATCCAGCCGATGCCGGCGAAGACGTTGGCGATCTGCTGGTCACGGGCCAGTACATGCCAGTGAAAAAGCAGATAGTTCCAGTCATGGATGGGGTCATCTGTGCCTATCCCCACCAGCGGTAGCTGCAGCGCCCGCGCATCGCGGATGTATACTGCTACATCGAAGAAATTCTGCCCGAACCACCAGCCAGTCCAGGCGGTGGCGTACCATTCTCCACGCAGGAAGAAGTACCCGGTGAAGAGTAATGGCATGAGCAATTGCAGTATTGATCCGCCCATTATCATGATTACCTGATTGCCAAAGATGCCGAAGATCATGTGCCCGGATTCGTGGATAAGCAGGTCTACCCCATGGATGAAGTACGACTTCTCATAATCGAACGCACAGACGACACCATAAATCGTCGTCGCTACGATCAACACCACCTTCGCCCAGCTTGTCCATTTGCTTTCCATCCGTGAAATATTACCATAAATCCCAGAAAAACGTAGTATGGGCGTCCCGCCCATGCTACAACACTAACTACATGGTATATATTCCCACAGCACACTATTTGTGGTATAATTACGATTGTGCGGGAGTCAGGTCATGGTGGGATTGCATGGTATAATAGCAGAAGGATAGTAGTAATGTTTACCGCCAACGTCACAGCAAATATCTCCGAGGAGCAGATGTCGCGCTTCACCGGTTATCCGGTGACGTTGCCACTGTTCGAGGGTCCGCTTGACTTGTTGCTTTATCTGATAAAGCGGCAGGAGATCGACATCACTGATATCCCTATTGCGAAGATTACCGCACAATTCCTTGATTATGTAGGATTGCTGCAGCAGTTCGACATGGAGCTAGCCTCGATATTCCTGGTGATGGCGGCGGAACTGTTGGAGATCAAGTCGCGCATGTTGCTGCCGCGCCCGCCCGTATTCGCCGAAGACGAGGTGGAAGAAGAAGACCCACGTGCTGAATTAGTGCGCAAGCTGGTAGAGTATCAGCAATACAAAGCGGCGGCAGGCGAGCTGGAACAGCGCGCGGAAGAGCGGAAACGCCTCTTCTCCCGTTCGGAGATCGTCCCCAATCTCTCCTTCATGCGCCCGGATCCCGAGCTGGCCGGGAATCCCGATGCCTTCAGCCTGTGGTCGGCACTGCAAGAGGTGCTGGCACGCGTGGAGGCGGCGGAGCCGCAGGTGCGTGAGGTGTCGCGGGCACGTATCACCATCCGGCAGCAGGTGTTGAATATTCTAAAACGGCTGGATGTTTCGCCGTCGGGAATAGCATTCATCGACTTCTTCCTCACCCCCGAGGGAGATTTGCCCACCCGGCTGGAAGTCATCGTCACCTTCCTGGCAATGCTGGAGCTGATGCGCATCCACCGGATAGTGGTGGTGCAAGAAGAGCTTTTCGGCCCGATTATGATAATGTCTGTGTAGTATCATCCGGCTGGAAACGTAGTACCAGAATCGTCAGGTCGTCGTGGCGGACGGCGCTCCCCATGAACTTATTCACCGAATCAAAGATCTCACCAGCGATGCCATCGGCACTCAAGTCGCGCTGGGTACACGCCTTCACCTCCGCCCACAGCCGCTCTGTGCCGAACTCCTCATCGGTGGGATTCCGGGCCTCGGTGACACCGTCGGTGAAGAGGCAAAGGGTGTCGCCTGGGCGCATATATACCTGTTCGGTGGTGTAGAAGGCATGATCATCGATGCCCAGCAGCAGGCCACCGCTCTCCAGCGGAATGGTAAAATCACTCGCCGGGCTGAAGTAGCACGGGGGATCAAGCCCGGCATTGGCGTAGCTCAGCGTGCCTTCCACCGGGTCTATCACCGCCACGCAGGCGCAGATGAACATATCTGGCTGCAGGGTGGGGTAGACCATACGGTTCACCTGGGTGAGGATATCACCCGGATCC
Organism: Armatimonadota bacterium; assembly: GCA_038215455.1. Lineage (GTDB taxonomy): Bacteria > Armatimonadota > Hebobacteria > CAIYQO01 > CAIYQO01 > CAIYQO01. The sequence continues at coordinate 3,582 of JBBQQW010000030.1, read as the reverse complement.
TGCCACACCTGCACACAGGCCTGGAACGATGCCTTGAAGATGGGCAATTTCAGCGATCCACGCAGCGATTTGCCGGAGACATCGGCGATGGTGACGGCGATGCGGCCATCGGGCAGCAGTGCAGCATCGAGGAAATCCCCGCCGCCCTCCAGCATCGCCGGGCGCCAGCGCGTGCCCAGCTCCACCCCCGGCACACGCGGCATGGCAGTGGGGATGAGCATCTCGTACACCTCCTGCGCTGCCTCGAAACGCGCCTGATATTGCCCCAGCAACTCGCGCGATTGTGATTGTTGTACCCGCTCGCGTCGTTGCTTGTCCACCAGGTACCCGCTGAGGATGCCGATAATGAAGAGGAAACTCACCTCGCGATATATGGCGACAGTGAGCAGCTGGGGGTCGCCAGAGATGCGGAAGATGATGAGCAGGTATGCAGCAGTGATTACCGCAGCAGTAAGCATTGCGCCCACAGCCTCGAACCATAAGGCCCCGATAATTACCACCACGTAGCACAGCGGGAAGAGTGGTGATCCGGCGATCCCGGTGGTATTCTGCCAGGTTAGCATCACCCAGCAGAGCACCAGCGTACCATCCAAAACCAGCATGAAGAACCGGGCGTTAGGCACCACGATGCGGAACTGGCGCAGGGCGAAGAAGATGAGCAGATAGGCCAGCGCGAAACCGATAGAGTACTGCAGCCCAGTGCGCATATCCTGGTTGATACCCGCCACCGATGGTACAATAACGGCCAAAGCCACCATCGCCATGCGCACGAAAGCCACCACCAGCTCCGACTCGTGCAGCAGATCCTGGTACTGTACATCATCCACATTATTCGGCTTCTGCGTAGCCATCAATCACCTTTCCCTCATCTGTTACAGTGTATTTCGGCAACGGGTAGGGGAACTCCTGTTTTATGGGAGATACAATACTGGGAACGGACGCTTCCAGCGTGCTTATGTCCTCGCATGATTCTTCAAAATAATTTGAAGAAAAGTTGAGAAACCGCTTGACGATTATGTGGGGGGGGGTAATATAAGTAAGTTAACGACAGATGTTGGAGTTTGTCGAATAATTTTAAAATTGAAAGGGAGATTGCAAAATGGGTATTTCACCACGTGTTACAGTAAAAAAGGGTTGTTTTAGTCTCGGTTGTGGCTTGCCGGGATGTGGGTTGTTTTCAATAGTCATTATTTTGCTAATTGTTGGTATTACTGTTGCATTTGCACGTTAAAGTGGAATTGTATTGGTGATTTTGAGATGTCATTGTGGCGACGTGGAACTATTTGAGCAGATGTACTGACTATCAATGTAATGTGGAGGCTTAACGGCTAAAAGCATAAATCAACAATAGTGTTGGTTATATTTTTATAAGTCAGAAAGGAGAATGTCATGAAGTACAGCAAACCGTGGTCTGTAGCACTGATTCTCATCAGCATGATGGGACTTGGACTGTTTATGATGGGATGTAGCGACACTACAAGTCGTGAAATCGCTCAAGTTGACGGGGTAAGCCCATCTATTGAAAATCCAGGTACTGATAATCCTGCGTTTTCGATTGCCGAAATTCCCGGTGACGCTATTGATTCGTCCGTGTCAACTAGAGGTTATGCCCCCGTAGGACCTTATGGAGTACCGTTTCTTTCTCAAGGGCAATTACCGATTGGTTGGATAAACAACAATGCCTGTGGACCAACAGCTCTTGCTATGGCTGGAGGATATGCCAAACGCCTATCAGTGAGCACTAGTTCAATACAGAATATACTCGGGTGGTTATCAGTTAGGTATACAGGATACTCATCTAAAGGCACAAGTTACACTACTACGGCACAAATTCAACGCGCAGCGCGTGAGATGTCTGTATATCGATTGACTTCTGCAACGGCTTTTAGTGGTTGGTCAATGTCAGATCTACGAGGAACTCTAGCTAGTGGTGGAGGGCCTGTTATCGTTGGTGTTGATATGTATTATATGCCAAATTCCTTGTCATATAAAACTAAGCATTTAGGACATTTCGTCGTCGTTGTAGGTTACGATTCGGCATCAAACTTCATTATCAATGATCCAGGGAGAGCATTAAATAGTGGGAAAGGATATCGTTATACATGCTCATATGCGGCATTCCAATTGGCATTTGCCGCACGAGATCGTGTCGGTGTCAAAGGGTTTGGAAGATAATAGTGAAGTACAAGTTGAAGTAATGCTACTATAGTCGCCACGAAGTGGCATGTGATGCTAGCCACGGGCGCTGCCCGTGGCTAGCATCACTTGCCCTTTCAGGGCGATTTGCTCCCAGCGTCTCACCCCCGCACCACCACCCAAACCAACATAAGATTCAAACATGTAACGGTAGCGGCGATGGCGTAGAGGGCGGTGCGCTCTAGTTTGGTGTTGACGTGGCGGCCCATTACCTGCGGGGATGAGGTGAGGGCTAGTTGGGCGAAGATGGTCCAGGGGAGCTGGATGCTGAGGACTATTTGCGAGACGATGAGTACGTTGAGCACGTTGTAGTGGAAGATACTGAGGAGTAGCAGGGTGAGCGCTGCGCCGACGAGGGTGACTAGTACCCCCTGACGCGAGTGCGGATCGTGGATGTCATATGGCTCGCGGAAGATGCCGGCGAAGATGCTGCCGCCGGCCATGCCGGCGGTGACCGAGGAGGCCAAACCGGCGAAGAGCAGGGCGATGGCGAAGATGATCGCTGCTGCTGGCCCCACCAGGGGTACCAGCATATCTTTCGCCTGTTGCAGATCAGTTACCGGGATGTTATGGGTGAAGAATACCGCCGCCGCGACGATGATCATGGCGCTGTTGATGGCCCAGCCCACACCCATAGAGAAGAGCGTGTCGAGGAATTCAAAGCGGAATTGCCGTTCAATCACCTTTTCGTCCTCCAGGTTCCACTGGCGGCTCTGGATCACTTCGGAATGCAGGAAGAGATTGTGCGGCATCACTACCGCACCCAGCAACGCCATTATTGTTGGTATTGTGCCCAACGGTATCTGTGGCGTAACCCAGCTACTGGCGACGGTTCTCCAGGGGATGTTATGCAGAAAAGCCAGTTCGACAATGAAAGAGATGCCGATAATAGAGACCAGGCCGATGATCCAGCTCTCCATCCGCCGGTAGGAGTTGGCGAGTAACATCCAGAGGACAAATGCGGTAGTCAAAACCACCCCGACCGGCAAGGGGATAGCGGGGAAAAGCATCTGTAGCCCGATAGCCCCACCGAGGATCTCCGCCAGCGCCGTGGATATCGCCACCAGCATAGCGCTGCCGAGCAGTGACCTGCTCACCCACGGGCGGAAGTAGCGCGTGCTGGCCTCCGAGAGGCACAGCCCGGTGGCTATCCCCAGGTGGGCGGCGTTGCGTTGCAGCAGGATAAGCATGATAGTAGATAAGCTGATAACCCAGAGGAGCGAATAGCCATAGCGTGCACCGGCGGCCACATTTGTCGCCCAGTTCCCCGGGTCGATGAACCCGACAGTAACCAGCAGCCCCGGGCCGATGTATTTCAGTATCTCCAGCGCACCTAGTTGCGGTTTGTGTGGGGCTTGCTCCATTAATGTACCTAGCCCCCCAGCC
>JBBQQW010000029.1:0-18586 GCA_038215455.1 Armatimonadota bacterium | reverse complement strand
CGCTCCCGGGACGATTGAGCAACCGCTGGCGAGTATGGAAGGGGCGCGAAATCTAATCCAGGCACGCCGTGCTGCGGGGATCATAAACGAAGGTGGCTATCAGGTGTTACTACGCGGCGGCGTATACCGGCTGATTCGTCCCTTTGTCCTCACTACTTTAGACTCCGGCACCGTGGCCGAGCCGATCAGCTACCTCGCAACTCCCGGCGAAGAAGTCGTCATATTGGGGAGTATACCACTAGCCAATGCTTATCTTTACGGCCCTGCGCCAGACCTGCTGCCCGGCGGTATGCAAATTGGGGCATTTGATGGCCGCCTCTACTACCGAAATGCCCTGCTCCCTACTGAAGTATCCATGCTGGATCAGCTGATCCAGGTGAATAATGCTGCCTTCATCACCATTGGGGGCATGATCTTCACCGGAGCACGCGGTACCGCCGTGAGTATGATCAACTGCGAGAATAGTCTCATTACCAATAGTGTAGTGCAGTATAACGGCGGGGCAGGGATCGCAATAAACGGTGGCCTGAATGTCGGTGTGCTCAACTGCGACATCCACGACATCGGAGCCGGTGGCATTAATCTCGTGGGGGGCGACAGAGCCACCCTCTTCGCCGCTGGGCTATATGCCGAGAATAATACGATACATAATTGCAGCCGGGCCTTCACCGCTCCGGGTGTCTACCTGGATGGCGTGGGTAACCGGGCGGTACACAACCTCATCGCCGACTTCCCCGGCCCGGGTGCTGTAGTTAATGGTAACGATATGCTGGTGGATATGAACGAGATGCGCAACCTGCAGCACGGCGTCATTCTCCCCGGGCGCGACTGGTCTCTTCGCGGTACTCGGGTACAGAACAACTTTATCCATGATATGCCACTCCAAGCAGTAGGCGTCTTTTTACAAGACGATGCCAGTGGCGCATCCGTCACGGGGAATCTTATCGCCCGTATCGGATTTGGAGTTTTTCTTGATGGTGGCCGGGATAACACCATCGCGAATAACTACTTTATCGACAATCCCATTGCTGTCCGTATTGGTGATGATATCGATAATTATTCCGAACCATGGGAACAATTTACCGCTCCGCCAATTGTCAATGAAATTTACCGCAACCACTACCCCCAGATAGGGAATATTGTCGATAATGATCCCTTACTCCCTCTGGGCAACGTTATCAAAAATAATCTCATCAGCGGAGGACAGGGGATTCAATACCTCAATAATTCCGGGCAATATGTGAACGCCACGAATAACCCGAACGAATTAAACCCCGGATTCATTGACCGCCCCAATGGAGACTACCGCCTCACCCCCGAAGCCCATGAACGACTTAAAGGCATTCGCGAACCGGGAAGGGATAATATGGGGCGAATGAGGTAATCGTGCCAGGCGCGCTCCTACTATTAACCACCGCGAAGTGGTGAAATATTTATGGACGTTAATGACTTACCGCCCCATTATTCGTATAATAGGCGCATCATGCTAACTATCATTGCAACTGATTGCGGTTCTACCACTACCAAGGCCATACTTATTGAGGGCGATGCGCAGACGGGCTACCACCTGGTGGCACGCGGCGAGGCACCTACCACGGTGGAGGCCCCCTTCGCTGATGTCACTATCGGCGTGCTCAACGCAGTGGGCGAGCTGGAAGATCTCACCGGGCGACAGTTCATCAGCGATAATCATCTCATCGTGCCCAAAACGGCCGCGGACGGCATGGATATGTACCTGTCTACCAGCAGCGCCGGCGGCGGACTGCAGATGCTCGTCGCCGGGGTGGTGAAGAGCATGACTGCCGAGAGCGCGCAACGCGCGGCACTGGGCGCGGGGGCAATCGTCATTGATGTGCTGGCGGTGGATGACGGACGCAAAGATTACCAGCGCGTGGAGCGCATCCGCGGCCTGCGCCCCGATATGATCCTGATGGCGGGCGGCACCGACGGTGGGGCCTCGCAGCACCTGCTGGATATGGCGGAGACACTGCGCGCCGCTGACCCCCGCCCCCGGCTGGGCGACCAGTATCGCCTGCCAGTGGTCTACGCGGGCAATGTGGAGGCGCGGGCGGGCGTTTCGGCGATCCTGGAGAACAGCGTGGCGCTGGAGTTCGTGGATAATCTGCGCCCGGTACTGGAGCGCGAGAACCTGGGACCTGCGCGTGACGCCATCCATGAGCTTTTCCTGCGCCACGTGATGGCACAGGCCCCCGGCTATGACAAGCTCCTCACCTGGACGAGCGCCCCGGTGATGGCCACCCCGCACGCGGTGGGCGAGATGGTACAGGCGGTGGCGGCGGTGGAGAAGACCGGCGTGCTGGCAGTGGATATCGGCGGGGCCACCACCGACGTCTTCTCGGTCTTCGGCGGCGTCTTTAACCGCACCGTCAGCGCCAACCTGGGCATGAGCTACAGCGTCTGCAATGTGTTATCAGAGGCGGGTACCGATAACATTTTACGCTGGGTGCCCGATGAGATGGGCGAGTTTGTGCTGCGCAACCGCCTGCGCAACAAGATGATCCGCCCCACCACTATCCCGCAGACGATGGACGACTTATTAGTGGAACAGGCGGTGGCGCGCGAGGCGTTGCGGTTGGCCTTCATCCACCACCAGCAGCTGGCCACCGGGCTAAAAGGCGTGCAGCAGCAGCGCGACATCGGCTCCGCCTTCAACCAGACCGAGTCCGGCGCGACGCTGGTAAATCTGTTCGAGCTGGGGCTGATCATCGGCTCCGGTGGTGTGCTTAGCCATGCACCGCGCCGCGCACAGGCCGCGCTGATGATGATCGACGCCTTCCAGCCGCTGGGGGTGACGCAACTGGCGGTGGACAGCATCTTCATGATGCCGCAACTAGGGGTGCTGGCGCAGGTGTACCCGGAGATAGCCGCCGAGGTCTTCCGCCGTGACTGCCTCATCCTCCTCGGCCCGTGCATCGCCCCGCAGGGGGAAATGAAGGAGGGCGAGGAGGTAATGACCGTCACCCTCACCCCCGCCATAGCCGCCCCCACCGAGGTCACCGTAAGAGGTGGCGAACTAATCCGCCTGCCACTGGGCACGGATGAGAAGGCGATAATATCCGTAAAACCCGCCCGCCAACTGGATATGGGCGCCGGCAAAGGCAAGCCGATAGAACAGCAGATAACCGGCGGCACAGTAGGCGTCATCCTCGATGCCCGCGGCCGCCCCCTGGCGCACCCCAGCGACAAGAGCCGCTTGCATACGTGGTTGAAGGCGGTGGGGGCGGAGGGGTAATCCTGGGAACGCCAATCTCCTGATTGGCGATAAAAGACGAGGCCAATCTGGAGATTGGCGTTCCCAGGAAGGATTATCTCTGCCCTATTTGTCTACGCTGTTGGATGGCCGTTGAACATTGAACAAAAATCGCTATCCAATAGTGTAGACGTTATCCTCAACCTAATCCTCTAATCATGCGAATCAAGGTTCTAAGACAAGTAACTACGGCCCCGGCGCAGCAGATGCGCAACGGAAGCCGATGCCGAAACCGTAGTCGTTGGGGGGCGTTATAATTACCGGGTAACCCTATCCCCACGGTAGTCGGCCCAGATGTTTTCGTACCAGCCATCGTCGGCGGGCATGGGGCGGCAATCGACCCAGGTGTTGGTGACTTCACCGTTGGGCTTTAGCGTGGTCTCGCAGATCTGCTTGCTCAGTTTGTCCTCGCCCAGATTGTAGCGGAAGTCATCGGTGAGGCCGGCGCAGGGGAGTTTGCCTGCCGGGTCCATCACCATGTAGCTGCCACGGCTGACGCCGCCCTGCTGCAGTTGGTTCGCCATGGCGGAGAGGTAGACGATCTCGGTGATGATGGCGTCACGGTTTTTGAAGGCGTAGGGTAGCTCCTCGGCACTCGCCACGCCCACGCTATCCCAGCGGGACAGCTGCTCTTTTGCCTCCGCCAGCGCGGCATTGATTTTGCCCAGGTCGCGGATATGTGCACCGAAGGCAGTCATGCGCTCCTGCAGTTCATCGCGGTAGCCGTGGAGTTTGGCGGTTCCGCCACCGGTGCAGACCAGCTTCTCGATCTGCGCCAGCCGCTTGATCACCTGCACGGATACCGCATCAGCGAAGCTCTCCTCTTTCAACGGGGCCTCGGTGTAGCGGGCAGCGATGTACTGCGCGGCGCGCAGGCTGCCGCACTGGCCGCTGTTGAGCGCGGAGCCGCCGGGGCGGTAGACGCCGTGGCTGCCGTTGGCCTCGCCGATGGGGAAGAAGTGCTTCACGTCGCTCTCCCACCAGATATTGCCCTTCAGGCCGCCGTTGTTATGCTGGGCGCACACTGCCACCTCCAGCGGCTCCACGGTGATGTCGATGCCGTGCTCGCGATAGAGGTCTATCGCCAGCGGGTTCATATGTTGCAGACGCTCTATCGGAGTCTGCTGCAAGGCATTGGAGGACTTCAGATAGTGCATCGCCTCGGTGCCGAGGATATCGAAACTGAATGGCTGCAGCTTATCATTACCCGCGTTGGAGGGGTTGGAGCGGAAGTCCATGTAGACGCGGCGGCCCTTCACCACCGTCTCGTTATAGACGAGGATGTCGATGATGGAGCTGCCGTAGTCCTGCACCTTGCGCGGGTCAAAAGGCCACTGGTAGCCCTTGAGGAAGATGTCGGTGGTGAGGGTCTCCATGCTATCGAAATAGGGGTTCAGGAACTCCTGCTCGTCATTGCCGTCTTGGTCGGTGCTGATGTAGCGTGGGATCACCTGCTGGTAGGTGCCACTCACATTCCAGCGGAACTTGATAGAGGCCAGCCCGTATTGCCATTCGGTGAGGTTTTGCCCGGGCATACCGGCCTCGAAGGCCACGCCGGTGGAGCCAGTGTGTACTTCGGGATAAACGGAGGACTTGTAGATCACCGCCGGCCCGCCGGTGCCGTAGACTACATTGGTGGCATTAATAAGGAAGACGCCGTTGTCCTCTTCGCTCAGCTTTGTTTTATCCAGGCAGAGCAGGCCAGTGGCGCGCTTCTCGCCTTTCACCTCGGTGGTCAGCACTGCTATCACCTCGGTATCGTTGAGGATATTCAGCTGGCGACGCCGCGCCTCCTGCAGCAGATGCTTGAACATCAGCATGCTGGTCTTCGGCCCGGCACTGGTGGCGCGCTGACGCGGGTCGTGGTCGGTTTTGTAGCCGATAAATCCGCCCATAGTATCATGCGGAAAGGGGACGCCTAGCCCTACCAGGTGGTAGAACCCCTGCGCGGAGAGCGTGGCCTCGATCAGCGCGAGGTCGCCGTGCATGGCACCACCATCGAAGAGGCTGTGCGCCATCTCGTATGGGCAATCCGGGCCGCTGCCCGCCACCGAAAGCTTATAATAGGTCTGCTTGTCGCTGCCGGTGTTGTTGCTGGTGCCGCCGCCGATCTTCTCGGTCACCAGCAGCATATCCTTGCACCCCAGGCGATCCAGCTGCACCGCACAATTCAACGAAGCCGCGCCCGTGCCCACCACCACAGTATTCACTGTAATCACCGGCAAGGTGCGCCCCGCCAGCATAACCGTACTCTTTTCCATCTAAATACCCCACATAAAATGCCCGCAGGCCGAATAGTGATATTGTACCGGAAAGTTATCGGTTGAATCAAACAGAACAAACCCCACCCCCAGCTGTCTAACTCAGCAGGGATTACGGATTCCTGCGCGAAATGATACTTACAGGAATCACTGATGAAGTGCGCTTCATTATTTGGAGATTAAAACTGATGTTGTTTCTACGGCGTTAGCGTTGGTCGACCTAACCCCCCGGCCCCCTTCCCGGCGCGGGAAGGAGGAGGATGATCGTTCTTCCATGATGATAATTCAATTGGACACCCCTTCCCTCGCTGGGATGGGGTGGGGGGTTAGGTCGACCAATGGGCAAAGCGTTCGTAGAGTCTATTTTTTTAAGGAGAAGTTATGCGAATAAAGCTCATGCATGCTCTCGTCATGGTGGCGTTGGCACTATTATGTACACAGGTTACGCTGGCGGTGGAGAATATCCGAGTTATCAAACTCGATAACCCCACCAGCTACAGCTTTCCGCGCACGATGCTCAGTTATCCGGTTAAATTCCCCACCGGGCTGGTGACTGACCCGACGATGATGCAACTGGTAAATGAAAATGGTACCGGGCTACCGTATCAGCTAACTGACATCAGCAGAAAAGATGCCTTTATCGCTACCGCTACGCTCAATTTTGTCACCGATTTACCCTCCGGCGTCGCGCATAGCTATACGCTGAAAACCCTCCCTGCTGGAGAAGATATTGACATGAGGTTTCCCGTGACGGCTGCGCCGGTCAAATCCACGCTAAACGAGAAGACCATGACCCTGACAAACGGCTCCTTGGGCATCGAGTTCCCCGCTCCCGGCGATTATGTCGCGAATAACGTTCCCGGCCCATTGATGAAGATCTACCAGAATGGCACCCTGTGCAGCACCTCATCGCTGCAGCTGCCCGGCTGGGTTACTACGCTGAAGGTAGCGAATGTCGAAAATGGCGACATGGTACAGACATATTCCCTGACTTACAGCTTGACAGATAATGCGGGAATTGCTGCACAGTATAAGGTTACGCTGCGCGCACAGGCGGAGATGCCCTTTATCGACGTTATCGAAGAGGGCACCGACGTCGGCGACAAAGATGGCCAGTACTGGGAGATGGACTTCGGCGCGATGAACCCGACGCAACGCTTCAACCAGTTCGCCGGCGACATCGCCAATTCCACCCGCTGGGAGCCTGTCGCCGATGGTCTGCGCCCCGGCACCGGCGAGTGGCCCATCCGTGTGGCCCCGTTCTATCCGAAAGACAACCGCTTCCGCCACCAGATGATCGGCGTAAAGAACGCTGCCGACGTCTTCGGCATCAGCATCCGCGCCACCGAGAAGTGGACCACCGACCGCTACCCCATCTGGTCGAGCGACCGCTACTCCGGGGCCTTCTTCTTCACCGTTGACGGCAAGACCACCGCCCGTTTCCCGGTGGCCAACGGCACGCAGCGCTTCGCCTTCACCGCCTACCCCGCCGTGCAAAGCTTTGCCCCGCTGGTGGCCAACACCGTCTGGCATGAGATCCTCGATCTAGGTAAGGTGAAAGACCAAGTGCTGAGCTGGCCCGATGATGTGAGCAAGCATGAGCAGGTCTTTGAGGCCGGTGGCAAGGTATCAACTACTGGCCAGGGTCTGGCCGGGAGCATCGGTGGTGCCAAGAATGCCTTCTTCGGCTGGCTTAATGAAGGCTTCACCATGGGGGGCGGAGCGAAGAACCCCAGCCAGGCTGACCGCGACCTGAAGCCAGTCATTAGAGGGCTGGATACCGGCTATACCCAGGTGAAACCTGCCGACCTGCGCCTGCTGCAGGGCAATGCCGCTATCACCGCCTATATCCACGCCGGCGACTCCTATTATCCTGACACCTGGATGCTCGGCGGCCACCCGAACTTCATGGGCGATGCCAAGACACCGCCGGGCACATTCGCCGCCGTGCTGGCCAATAGCCCCGCCGCCAACACCTGGCGCGACCACAGCGAACACGCGCTGGAGATGCTGCTGCGCTACCATACACGCCCGGAAGTAAACACCTGGCAGGCAACAGGCGGTCGCTGGACGGAGAACCCCTCCTGTTACCTGCTCCACAACCTCACCGCCTGGGCGGACTGCTTCGCCGCCATGCGCTACCACGGCGACCACCGCAATATCTTCGCCAAGCCCTACGCCCCGGATTTGGGCAACTATATGGTGAACCTGCCCAGCGCGCCCTATAACGGCGTGCGCCTGCTCACCCAGCAGGGGGCGCACTCCGGCGATATCGCTACTCCAGGTGAACCCTATAAAATCCTCGGGCTGGCGTTGAAAGACTACTCCCCGCTAGTGGCAGAGAATCTCATCTGGGCCAGCCGTATCGGCGAGAAAGCTCCTGCCGGAAACCTGGCCGGTGTCCTGGGCACCAAGGAAGCTCTCGCCGAAATGGGCGATGGTACAGAACCGCTACTGGAATCGCAGAAATTCACCGGTTACGGCCTGACCATGCGCCGCGACGTCGGCAGCCCCAATGAACTTTTCCTCAATATGCAACAGATCGACCTGGGGCCCAACTACCGTTGGGGGCGTGCCGGGGACGGCGGCAACGGCTGCCTGTACTTCTACGCCGATGGCAAGCGTTACACTAGCCACAGTAATGAGGATGTCGGCGACGCCAGCAAGACGGACACCGAGGCCACCACCAGTTTCGGCGTCTGGCGCGACCAGAGCAGTGGCATCAGCCGTTTCAAACAGGCAGGACAACGCGAGCCGGACCGCAAGGACCGCGAGGGGATGTTCTACAGCATCGGCCTGCGCGAGCTGACCGAGCCGTTCTACCCCTTCCAGCTGGCGCAATATGGCCGCCTGCTGGCCGACCCCGGCTACGCCGGCCCGGACTACCGTGCGCGCGCCGTACTCCTCGTCGGGGGCGATTACTTTATCGTTCATGATGAGATAACTAACCCGGAGGCGGAAGGCCGTTTCAGCTGGTCTACCAGCATCAAAGACAGCTTCCCGGAGATTCAGCAGCTGAAGCCCGGCGCTCCCGCTGTCGATAAAACAGATAATTACCAGCGCCGCAGCTACACCGGCAAAGGCGATTTCCTCACGCTGGTGTCTTCCAAACAGGGCTACACCGGTGTAGCCACCGACTTCGGCGTGGAAGTAACCTACACCGGCGGCAAAGACCTGCTCTTCACCGGGCTGGGGCCTATCAAATACGCGCAAGGCGGCGTACATTTCAGTGGCACCACTGGCGTAGTACGCCAGCGCACAGATGCCAAAACGACTTCAGTCGCGCTGTACGGCGCGGGTGAAATCGGCGTGGGCAATATGACCCTGCGCACCACCGGCGACGTCGGCGTCAGCGGAGAGATCGCCCAGTATGGCATCTCCTCCGGCGAGCTCTTCAGCCAGGCGGGCGGCACCTTCACCGTGGAGCATGTGATCAACAATATCGACACACTCTTCATTGATGGCGTCGCGATTAAGGGCCTTACCGCTACCATCGCCCCGGGCAAGCATAGCTGGCAGCTCAACAGTTGCATCCCGGTACGCCCGAATATCCTGCGCACAGCCAACGGCGTGGGTGAATACACCATCTACTGGGCACCCGTCGCTGGCGCAACCAGCTACCGTATTGAAGCAGAGAAGGACGGCACCTGGACGACACTGGCGAAGGATTTAGCCGGTGAGCAGACTACCGTGAAGCTCGCCGATGCCGGCAAGCTGCACCTGCGCCTGATCGCCGTGAGCAAAGATGGCGAGAGCGCCCCCTCGGCGCAGTATCCGCTCTATGTGGGCACGGCAGCCAGCCGCGCGCCGGACGGGCTGAAGGTGGATATGTACGCGAAGAAGATCATCTGGGGCCAGGTGCTGGGCGCAAAGGAATACGTGCTGGAACGCCACGTGAAAGGGCAGAAGAACTGGGTCGAAGTCTACCGTGGCAGCGACACCAGCTTCGCCGACCCCATACTGCCGACCATGGACGAATATCAGACGAAGTTACTGCGGGGATTGGCGATCTACGAATACCGCGTGGGCGCGTACAACGGCAACGGCGGGGCGATGAATGAGCTGTGGCGCGACACCGACCCGAACAGTATTCTCAACATCGACCCGATGCCCGGCGAACGCTTCCGCCGCGTACCGGAGACATACGAGAGCTACGGTGGCAGCTATGACCAGTGGAAGGAAGCCTACCTGCCGGTGTTGCCAGCGTATCCGAAGTAAAGACTTACACTCGCTGCAGATACACCACTGCCCGCCGGAAGCAATTCCGGCGGCCAGTGGTGTTAGTAAGCTGGGGCCTGGACAGGAGGTCGCCGGTATAAACGATACTCCTATGCAAATAGTTTTTGCGAGCGTTTCGCCATTGGTCTACCTAACCCCCAGCCCCTTCCCTGCGCGGGAAGGGGGTTGGGGGTTAGGTAAAACGCAGCGGCTTAGAACTTGGAACAAATCCTTACTTCCCCTCCGGTGCCCAGACTATACTCCGTACTGGTATCCCACCCAAATCAAAGAGAACCTTCTCCTCCTTGGTTGCGATTGACATCATCATCAAGTTGCCGTCTTTCTGATAGTAGACACTCTTGCCATCAGGTGTCCACCAAAATCCCTCCGGATTATCTATACTAGCTAGCTTCTTGCCATTGGCGTCGTAAAAATTCAGGTGTTTCTCGCTTACCATATTCTGCGGATCCTCGCTCTCTGAATCATTTCTTCTAGCCACCAGCTGTTTAGCTACTGGCTTTTTATCAAGATACAAAGCGGTGCTAGGGCGAGCTATAACAGGCTGTGGTGCTGGCGGCGCAGGTACGAAGGTAGCTAGTACGACGGCAAGTATGGTCTGGTCTTTATTCCATCTGCAACGGTCGTCCCGTCCAACAACATCAGCTATCACGGTCATCTTCCCGGTCTGGATGTTAAAGTAAGCCAGCTGTCTATTTCCGGGTTTATTCTCGGTAATGAACATGGGGATATTGTTACCTCTGAAAGAGGTAGGCTCTATTGTTACGATCGGTTCCCCATTAAGGATCGGTTTTCCAGTTGTCACATCCACCACATGTAGCGTCTGTCCTATAGTATATGCTAGACTTTTGCCGTCGGGATAGAAGCGTCTTAGATCCGATTTAGCGGTATTATCACCTTCACTCGGTGGCGCTAGCTGTTTCTCGGTGCCAGTGGCTAGCTCATGTAATATTACCTCGCCATTCGCTTTACCGTAGGCTAGACATTTACCATCTGGCGACATGGCAACACTATGCCTCATAATATCGATATCTATCATTCCATGAATCTCGCTTGCAGTGCTCTTGGAGATAAGGTAAGTGGCTAGTCTTCGCTTATTTGTTAGCTCTTTGGGTTTAATCGACCAGCCAGTTTTATAGCTTTGCACCAGATAGTCGCCCGAATCACCTATCCACCGTATGTCACCTTCCACTTCCCCAAGTTTGTCTATCGGTATTATCTTCCCAGTGGCTACTTCATATTCGACTAGCTGCTTATCGGTGGTGGTCACGATCTTTTTGCCATCAGGAGATAGCGATATGGGGAGGAAGTAAATAGAAGACGCAGTAATAGGCATCAATTTCGTCTGTTCCCTATTAGACGGGTTGATGGAGACGAGTTGCGTTATTTTGACGTTATCAGCGCCTGTCGAAGGGACGAGAGCATATAAAGCTTTGCTATCAGGAGCCCAAAAAAAGTCATTAAAAAAATTATTACATACAGTGCCGGCATCGTGCGCAACCTGCTTCGACACATCGTACAAGATAAATTTCGCAGAGGCCACCGCTCCCGGTTCTTCATAAGTAGCAATAGCAATCCAACTTCTATCGGGTGACCACTTACTGTCAATCGAGAGGAATTCTGTAGTGGCAGCTTCATAGATCACCTTCTGCTCCAGCGTAGTGGTGTTCAGCACCGAGATCTTACTCTTCGCGGTGGATACACCGATGGGCTTGTCCTCTCGCTGCACCACCACCGCCAAATCGGGCGCGGCATAGAGGGCTTGCAGGGATGCTAGTAGTAGCAAAACAGCGATAAGTAGCTTCATAGTGACCTCCTGTAAATAAGTTCCAAGTTCCAGAATCGATATCAGGAACGCTAAACTTCGCAGATACTACGTTAATTATACAGGGTCTATGGATGGTGTCAAGGGGTATATTTGCGACAAGTGAAATATCGGTTTTAGCGCCCAGCCGTGAACGACCAGGCCCAGAATGGCGGTTTGTCATATAAATGATACCACCGAGTGCAATTCCACTCACCAGAAACGGGGAAATAGGGTAGAATATGGTAGGAGGGTGAAGCAATGAAAAGAATTTCACTGGCATTGATGTTGTTGGGACTAGCGCTCCTGGTAACTGGCTGTGGCGGGCGTGCTAGCGGATGGCGCGGTAAGATCACCGACACCGAAGGCAAGCCTATCAAAGGTGCCAAGCTCTGTGTGTGGCAATACCCGCTGCGCGATAAAGACCCCGACCGCAACCTGGCGGAGGTCACCCGCGCCTACAGCCAGGGAAAAATGGCACTACGCGGCTGGTTCTTCTTCAGCGATGTCGACGGCGACGTGCTCTGCGATGATATCCCCGTCGGCCGCGAAGTGGTGGACGCCATCACCCCCGGCTACACCGTGCGCCAACCCGGCCGTGGCCGCACCCGTGTTATTTGGACCCGTGACCGCGACGGCCACGCTGTCCGCCGCGAAGAATACACCATCGAAGACGACCGCTACGTCTATGTGCCACCGGTAGAATATAAACACTGGCAACCCGGCGAATGGCTGGGGGTAATAGTAACCGCCGAAGGCTACGAACCCTACAGCTTCACCTTCAAACCCGACGGCGAAAACGGTAGCCTGGGTACCATCCAGATGATAAGAGAGGATATTACTCCGACCACGCCGTTGCTATCGTCCCCTCCACCGCCCCCGCCTCCATCGTATGGTGGGACTAATAATGGGGGGTGATCAGGGGGTAGGAGGACAACGACCTGATACGGTTCCAGACGATTACCGGAGATTAATATCGTAGCCCCGGATTTCAGCCTATCGCGGTAGGGACTGCGGTTACCCGCAGCCCCGCACCGGGGGTACTCTTTTTGTCAGACGGTCACCAGCTGACTCGGAGTTTGACTATAACCAACTATATGCCGTCAATCTCACCGACGCTTCTCCTACTTCCTCCCCCGCGCCCTCTTCTGCAACTGCGTCAACATATCCAGCGCCTGCCGCGGGCTGAGGTCGTCTACGTCCAGGTCTTTCAGTTCAGCTACTATCGGGTGCTCACTTACCTCGAATAGGGTAAGCTGTGTTTTAGGCAGTGGCGGAGGGATGGTAGCGTGTTTGGTCTCCAGTCCGCGCGCGCTTTCGGCTAGCTGGTCGTTTTCTTCCAGCGAGTGCAGCACCTGCTGGGCACGTTCCAGCACCGGCTGTGGCAGTCCGGCGAGCTTGGCGACGTGGATACCGTAGCTGCGGTCGGTGCCACCGGGGACGATTTTGCGCAGGAAGACGATGTTGTCGGCACTCTCCTTCACCGCGATACGGTAGTTGCGCGCACGCGGGAGGGTACTTTCCAGCTCATTCAGCTGATGATAATGCGTGGCAAAGAGCGTCTTGCAGCCCAGCCGGGGTGACTCATGCAGGTACTCAGCCACCGCCCAGGCGAGGGAAAGGCCGTCGAAGGTGCTGGTACCGCGCCCGATCTCATCCAGCACCACCAGGCTCTGCCGGGTGGCGTTGTTGAGGATATTTGCCGTCTCGGTCATCTCTACCATGAAGGTGGACTGCCCGGTGGCCAGGTCGTCACTGGCTCCCACACGGGTGAAAATCCTGTCCACTAGCCCGATCACCGCCTCATCGGCGGGGACGAAACTGCCCACCTGCGCCAGTAGCGTGATGAGCGCCACCTGCCGCAGATAGGTGGATTTGCCCGCCATATTCGGCCCGGTGAGGATGATCAGCTGCTCGTTCTCGGTATCCAGATGAACATCATTGGGCACAAAGCGCTCGCCCGCCATCGTCAGCTCCACCACCGGGTGGCGGCCATTGGTGATATTCAGCGATTCATCCGTGGTAACCGTGGGGCGAATGTAGCGGCGACGTGCGGCCACCTCGGCGAAGTTGCCCAGCACATCTATCTGCGCCACCAGCCGCGCCAGCGCCTGCACTCGCGCTGCCTCCGCTGCCACCGTCCCGCGTAATGCCGTGTATATGTCGAACTCCAGCGTCTTCAGCTTGTCTTCCGCGCCCAGCACCAGCGCCTCGTACTCCTTCAACGCCGGGGTGATGAAACGCTCGGCGTTGGCCAGCGTCTGTTTACGGATATAATCAGTGGGTGCCAGGTCTATATTGGTACGGCTCAGCTCGATATAATAGCCAAAGACGCTGTTGTAGCCCACTTTCAGCGTTTTGATGCCGGTGCGCTCGCGCTCGCTGGCCTCCAGTTGCGCTATCCAGCCTTTGCCCTCGGTGGCGGCGGAGCGCAGCTTGTCCAGTTCCGCGTTGAAGCCTTTGAGGATCATCCCCCCCTCGCGCACCGACACCGGCGGGGCCTCCACCAGCGCCGCCGTCAGCTTCTCGCGCAGATCATGCAGCTCATCCGCGCCGTCCACCATCAGCTGCAACGCCGGGGCCGCGCCCGCAAGCAACGCCAGCATCCGGGGCACGACGGTGAGAGAATCGCGCAGCTGTGCCAGATCACGTGCGCTGCCGGTGCCAGTGGCGGCACGGCTGAGCAGCCGCTCCAGATCATGGATATTGCGCAACTCCACGCGCACCTGGTCGCGCAGCACGTCGTCGGTGCGGAAGGCGGAGACTATCTCCAGCCGTTTATTTATATCATCAACAGAGAGCAACGGCGCAAGCAACCATTTCTTCAGTAGCCGCGCTCCGAGCGAAGTACACGTCTCATCCAGCACCCAGAGCAGCGAATTGGCCCGCCCGCCGTCGCGTAGCGAGGCCACCAGCTCCAGGTTGCGCCGGGTGGAGGCATCGAGCAGCATCAGCTCATCTAATGAATAGGTGGTGATGCCGCGTATCTGCCCCACGGTGGTCTTCTGCGTCTGTTGCAGATAGCGCAGCAGTAACCCGGCTGCCTCCACCGCCAGCGGTTTATCATCGCAACCGAAGCCGCGCAGCGAGGCGACGCCGAAATGCTTGGTGAGAGTCTCGGTGGCGCTCTCCCACGCGTAGTCGCTCATATCCGGGGAGTTCACCGAGGCGCTGGAGCGTGCGCGTAGCTCCGCCATCATCTCCTCATCATCGGCGAACTCCGCCGGGATGAGTATCTCCGAGGGCTGCAGGCGCGATACCTCCTCCAGCATCATATCCCGCGCACGGTCACCACTCACCTCGGTGATAGAGAATTCGCCGGTGCTGCAGTCCGCCACCGCTATGCCGAAGCCACGGGCGGTGTGCAGTGCCAACAGGAAGTTATTGGAGCGCTCATCGAGCAGGTAATCTTCGGTCACCGTTCCGGGGGTGATGATGCGGGTAACGTCGCGCTTCACCAGCCCTTTGGTCAGCTTGGGGTCTTCCATCTGTTCGGCGATGGCCGCCTTGTAGCCGGCGGCGAGCAGACGCGCGAGGTAGCGGTCGATGGCGTGGAAGGGCACGCCCGCCATGGGCATCTTCTGCCCGCGGACATCACGCGCGGTGAGGGCGATCTCCATCGCTTTCGACCCCACAATAGCGTCTTCGCCATATAATTCATAGAAATCGCCACAACGAATCAACAGCAACACATCGGGATACTGTCTTTTCATCTCCTGATATTGGCGAAACATCGGGGTCAAACCATCATTTGTCACCAGTGAAGTTTCCTCCATGCCTATTGTAGGATATGTGGGCACCTGCGTCAAAGCAAATTTATTGTAAAAATTGTACCAATACTGGGAATCTTTTTTAAAAATTTGGGTATAAAGGTATTAGATGTGGAATAAGATATCAATAATGGTCGGTCTATCCAGATCTATCTGGAGGCTTTAATGTTCTCATGGGATGCGCTACCAGACATATTATTTTTGTTCTTTTCACGCTACATGGCGGGGTTTTCACTTTTATCCGTGCTGGCTTGGGTAGTTGTGGCATACCTGCGGCATAATGAGAATAAGAGTGCGGTGCGCGATGGTATCAACTATATGGTAGCGATCGCTCTGCTGGCAAGCGCCATACTGCTTTTGCCACGGGAGTCGTATCTCCTTGCTTGGCAAATGATCCTCTGGTTCTCTTTCACAGTATTACTAGTATTAGAGATACTCTGGCTCGCATATCTGCTCATCTCATTAGTAGATATGGCCAAAAGTGCTGGGATTCGCCGTATCAACAACGAATTAGCACCCACACAAAACAACCAAACCCCCTATTCCCGCTTCCCCATCAATAAGAATCACTTATAATCTCATCAATTTAATATCAATTGTGCATTTTTTTTGCAAATTGTTGCGAATTGTTGCGAATTTAGTAGACTTCACATTTTATTTGCGCTATAATTAGACTAACTTCTCCCATCATGGTGAGTAATGACATAGTGATGCGATGAAGTTAGGGAATTATAATGTTTTACAGTAATGCGACATCTGTCAAAATGTTGGCGACGATGTTGACAATCAGGTTATTTGAAGAGAAGGTCGACGAGCTATTCGCCGCCGGGGAGCTGAAGGGGACTTCACATCTGGCCGCCGGGCAGGAAGCCACCGCTGTCGGTGCCTCCTTTGCCCTGCAGCAAGGTGACTATGTCACCTCCAATCATCGCGGACACGGTCACTTCATCGCTCGTGGTGGTGACCCAAATCGCATCATGGCCGAATTATTTGGCCGGGAAACCGGGTACTCGCATGGGCGCGGTGGTACGCAGCACATGGCGGACTTCTCCCTTGGTTTCCTGGGGATGAACGGGATCACCGGTGGTATGCTCCCTATAGCGGTAGGAGCGGCATTCTCTGCCAAATATCACGCGGACAACAAAGTAGCCCTGGCGTTCTTCGGCGACGGTGCCAGCAACCAGGGTACCTTCCATGAGTCAATGAACCTGGCCGCATGTTATCAGCTGCCAATTATCTTTTTTTGTGAGAATAACCTGTATGCCATGAGCACACCGGCGCGAGAGATGGTGAGTGTTGAGAATATCGCCGACCGTGCCAGTGGATATGGTATGCCGGGTATCACGGTAGACGGCAACGACGTAGACGCCGTTTTCGCAGTCACAGCAGAAGCTGCGACAAAAGCACGTCAGGGGGGTGGCCCCACCCTGATCGAAGCGAAAACCTACCGTATATTGGGGCACTCGCGCGGGGATTTGCGCGTTTATCGGACGCGTGAGGAAGAAGCAGAATGGGCGATACTGGATCCGATCGCTCGATATGCACAAAATCTACTCACACAAGGAATTATTACTGAAACTGAATGGACGCAGCTGTACGCTGACATGCAGCGAATCATTGATGATTCGGTAGAGTTTTCTCGCAGGAGCACAGTTTTGGTGGGATAGGGATAGCCCGCATGCAGGAAGTAATTAGAAATAACGAGGCGTCTTATGCTAGTTGACACGATAGTATCCGGGAAACCGAATGCAAAACGTGAATAAATACAACTAGCGGTGCAAAACCTGGATGAGCATTTCCCCGTGTGTGTACCAGGGAACATTAGGAGATAAAGACCATGAAAAACCCAATTCGCATCGAGCCTTCCATTTGGGAAGGCGATACTCGAATGCCTGCTTCCTGGCGCGTCCTCGCTGGCTTGCTTCGCGACGACTCACTGGGCCAGGCTGACCTGCGTAATCGAACCGGTCTCAGCCATCCAGTAATCGTTCAGCAGGTCGCTCAATTTCGCCGTGCAGGACTGATCCAATTTGGCGCACCTATCAGTGGCCAGCCAGGTCGTCCGCGCGTTCCGATGACATTCAACTGGAATTTCCGCCGCTTACTGGCTTTGGAAGTACATTCTTCCGGCATCACCGTGCAGGCAACAAACCTGCGTGGCGAACTGGTGGGAAGCATCAGCACCGGCACTATCGCTGAATGGACAAAAGACGGGATCCGCAAGGCAATCGTCAAAGCTGCACGCGCAGCAATCCGCAGCAATGGCGCTCCCTTCGCCGCTATCGGTATTGTCATTCCGGGCATCATCAGCGCCGACCATCAAGTAGCAGTGAACTGCCTTGATGTAGCTGACTGGGCCAACGTCAACCTCGGCGAAGAGCTCTCCGCTGAATTCGGCGTTCCAGTATTATTAGAGAATGATGCCAACGCGCTGGCTCTTTCCCTGGCTTCCAACCCCGACGAAGAGACCGACAGCATCCTGGCTATCAGCATGCGCCAGTATGTACAAGTCGGCCTTGGCATGATCTTCAATGGCCGGGTAATCCGTGGCCTGCTCGCAGGTTCATTCGGCAACACCCCCATCGAAAAAGGCACGCTGGAAACCCTGATTCGCGATAGTCGCAATGACGAAGGCAAACGCAACGATGCCTTAGTCGCCCTCTTCGACAAAATCGCCGACCTCGTCACCGCTATCAACCCGAAACACCTGGTAATGCAGGGCGATGACAAGTGGACAGAAGACGATCTGACAATTCTGCGCGCAACACTGGAAGCACGCTGCTACGGCCCGGCATTCGCCGAACTCAAGCTGGAATTCCGCGCGAACGGCCCCATCGAGAGCCTCACCGGCATCACCAGCCTGCTGTCTGACTATGTGCTCAACCTGGAAAATGGTTTGATCACTAGCTGGAGCGTTCCTGAACAGCCAATGGCTGCTACTCCGCGTATGCCAATCATCCGCTAAGAGTAACAGTTATCGTATAACTACAATTGCCGGGGCAGGTCTTTATTGACCTGCCCCGGCTTTTGGCATATTGTGTAGCTGTAAAGGAGGGTTGATCATATGAACATGAAGCATTTGACACTGCTGGCAGTCACACTGTTATTAGGTGTCAGCGCACATGCGGCAGTATTCCAGTATGCCGTACCCGTGCCCGGTGTAGCCGAGAAAGACAAAACGGTACGAACCGCCTACCTGTGGGTGCCTGCCGGTGCAGCGCAGATACGCGGTGCTATCGTCAGT
>JBBQQW010000028.1:0-19272 GCA_038215455.1 Armatimonadota bacterium | reverse complement strand
GTACGTTAGATTATAGGACAGGAGTATCGTTTTTAGTTATTCGCGCCCCATGCCGTGGTTCTACCTGACGCTGACTTCGCCCGCAACCTCAGGTCATTATCTTTCCTGCAAGCAATCATGTTACGGCATCATCTCCTAACGCTTTAATTCACAGGATAAAAGGATAGCAAGGATAAAAAGGTAGATTAATCTTCTTCAGACGATATCTCCCTCTTAATTTTATCCTGATTATCGACAATTATCCATATATCCTGTGAATTACAACGATAGTGGAAGACTTCTCAGCGTCACCCAGCATTAACAACATGCCCTTAGCTCTACAAGTTGTTACGGCTGGCCGAACAGGACGGGCACTAAAAACGACGCTCCTGGATTATAGGACTGTTTTAGACAGGATTAACAAGATTAAACAGAATAACACCTTCGGCAAGAAAATCGAAAATATTCACAAGGTGGCGCAGGCATATCCTGTTTATTCTGTCGATCCTGTCCAAAAAAACAGGAGTTATCCACCCGAATGTCAAATTAATAACGGTAGAGGATTCATAACAATGAGTAAAATACGGTTAATAGCCGCAGTAGATATGGGTGCCGAGAGTGGCCGGGTGAGCCTGGGGCGCTTTGATGGCGATCAGTTGGAGATTGAGGTGGTGCATCGTTTTCTCAATAAGTCGGTGCGCCTGGGGGATACCTTATATTGGAACCTACCCGGCTGGTTTGAAGAGATTATCACCGGATTACGCAAGGCGAAAGAGCTGGCGGACGAGCCAATAGCTGCGGTGGGGGTGGATACCTGGGGTGTGGACTTCGGCATATTGGACGCCGATGGCAAGCTGCTGGGTATGCCGGTGCATTACCGTGACAAGCGTACCGAGGGGATGATGGAGGATGTGGATACCCTTATCCCCCGGCTGGAGCTGTATGCACAGAACGGTATCGCCTGCATGCCTTTTAATACCATATATCAACTACGTGCGCTGAAAAAGGAAAACTCTCCCTTGCTCCGTGAGGGGCAGACGTTGCTTTTTATCCCTGATCTCATCCACTATTACCTCAGCGGGGTGAAGGCGTGCGAGCGTTCCATCGCCAGCACCTCCGCCTGCCTGGGAGCGAATGAGGATGTCTGGCTGAACGATACCTTGGAGAAACTGGGCATACCGGCGCGGCTGTTCCCGAAGGTAGTGCCGTCGGGCACAATCCTGGGGCCGTTGCTCCCGAGCATCGCCGAGGAGACTGGCATTATCGGGATGCAGGTGATCACCCCCGCCGGGCATGACACCGCCTGTGCCGTCGCGGCGGCACCGCTCTCGCATGACAACGCTGCTTACCTCAGCTGTGGTACCTGGTCGTTATTAGGCATGGAGACCGATACCCCGTGTACTGACCCAAAGATGGTAGAGCAGGGCTTCACCAACGAAAAAGGGGTGGGGCAGAGCTACCGTATGCTGAAGAATATCATGGGGCTGTGGCTGGTGCAGCAGGCGCGTGCCAGCTGGGCGCGCTACGACGAACTCTATGATTATCGTGATCTAGCCTGGATGGCAGAGAGCGCTGATCCCTTCTGCTCCTTTGTGAATCCTAACGATATGCGCTTCTTCGCTCCAACAGATATGGTTGCCGAGGTGCGCGCATATTGTAGCGATACCGGGCAACCGGTGCCGACTACAGTTGCGCAGGTGATGCGCACGCTGCTGGAGAGTCTGGCCTTTGCCTATCGCCACGCTGTAGATGGGCTGGAGGAATTACGCGGTGTGGAGATTCCGGCCTTGCACATTATCGGAGGTGGTGCGCAGAATAAGATTCTGATGCAGTGGACTTCCAACGTTCTCGCGCGGCCCGTGACCGCCGGGCCGTATGAGGGTACGACCATGGGCAATATGCTCATTCAGTTGCTGGCACTAGGCGATATCAAGGATCAGGATGATATCCGTCGGGTAGTACGTAATTCCAGCGAGATCGTATCCTACGCTCCGAAAGAGATCGAAGTCTGGGCGGAAGCATACGAGCGGTATCGTATGCTGATCGGCCGTTAAGAGTTCTGCCGTAAAATATGGTAAATTACGCCCAGTCCGGCGCTCCCATGGGAGCGCCGGTTCGGGCGTATTTTGCCATTCGCAGCACCGTAGCATCATGCGGATCCAGCTGGTGTGCGGTGGAGATATGCTGCCAACCGCGCTCATTGTCACCATTCTGGAGCAGTTGTAGCCCGAGTTGTAGCTGTCCCATCACAAAATGCGGATAGACGCTGACGATATGCTCCAGAACGGTCATCCCCTTCTGTGTCATCTTCAACTTCAGATAGATATCCGCTAGCTGATAGCTGATCTCGGGCGTATTTTTTCCGCTTTGCTGCAACATTTGCCAGCCGGCGTCCGCATCTTCTGTGCGGCAGTAGGAGACCAGCGCCAGCCCTAGCTGGATTTTAGCTTCTTCGTTCTGCGGATTTCGGCTCAATACATCCAGCAACACCAGGATGGCGTCACGTGGGTTGCCAGCCTCCAGATATGTACGCGCCAGATGCTCATTCGTTAAATCTAACTTCGGATCGATCGCCAATGCCCGGTAGAAGGCGGCAATCGCCTCCGGATAATCCTTCGCAATCCGCAATGCACACCCCAGGCCGTCCCAGCCGTTGGCGCTCTCCGGGAAGCGTATAGTCATCTCGCGGAAAGGCACGCTGGCCGCCACTCCGTCGTTGTGCATCAGGTGCGCCAGCCCGATGTTGTACAGCAGTTCCAGCGTTACTTCACCCGTCTCCCGCGCTTTGGTGTATGACTCCAGCGCGCCGTTGCCATCGCCGCTGTTCAGCAGGAAATTGCCACGCAGGAAGTGTGCTGCCGCATCATTCGGATCAGCATCCAGTGCGAGATTGATATATTTGAACGCCTGGCGATAATCATTCATATTCATGTAGACGAAGGCAAGTTCGCGCAGGGCGGGCTGCAACTCCGCGTAATATTCCAGCGCTTTGTCCAGGTATTCACGTGCCTCCTGCCAGCAACTGGCGTCGGACGCTCCCTTACCCATAACGTAATAATTATTGGCATGACGACGCCGTGCCGGGGAATCAGGCACCGGGCGCGAAAGGCGCAAATGACGCGGATTAATCTTCATATCTGCAATATTCTCCAGAACAGTCGGCAATCCTTTCAGAATATTGAGATTTTCTTGCATTTACGGTGTTACATATCGGCGTATTATCTGTTGCCGAGGGTAAGATTTTGGAATAGAATTACAGTAAGAGGGTGATAGCATGACGCCAACAATTTTGATAGTAGAAGATGATGAACAGGTACGCGAACTAGTAGCACGATATCTGGAACGTGATGAGATGCAGACGATCACCGCCGCAACAGGCAAAGCGGGATTGGAGGCAGTGCGCCTGAAGAAACCAGACCTGGTATTGCTGGATGTTAACCTGCCGGATATCGATGGCTGGTCTATCCTGAAAAGGCTGCGCGGCGAGGGGAATCAGCCGGCGGTAATAATGCTCACTGCCCGCAGCGACGAGCCTGACCGCCTGCTGGGGCTGGATCTGGGCGCGGATGATTACATCGTCAAGCCCTTCAGCCCCCGCGAAGTAGTGGCGCGCGTTAAAGCGGTGCTGCGGCGTATCAATTGCAACGACGATACCTATGAGAAGATGGAATTCCCCGGTATGACGATTGACCTGCCCGGGCGCGTGGTGCTGCGTGGCGAGAATGTGATAACCCTGACGCCGAAAGAATTTGACCTGCTGGTGGAGCTGGCGCGGCACCCGAGCCGGGTAATTCAGCGGATGGCATTGTATGATACTGTGTGGGGCGATGATGGGCAGGGCGATGACCACACGCTGGACGTGCACATTAATCGCCTGCGGCGCAAACTGACGGGTGATGACGGCTTTAATTATGTGTTAACTGTAAAAGGCGTTGGATTCAAGTTTGAGGTAGTAAATGATAAAACATAGCAAGCCATCCCTGGCTTCGCTACTGGTAAAGCAGCACTTCTGGGGTATGGCACTTACATTAGGAATAGTGTTACTCGGTTTGTTGCTGGTAACCTATATCTCTTCCATATACCTTAACCGGCATACGCTGGCGAAAGAGTTGCGTGCGCTGGAATCTGGTGATTTCAGTAATATACCCACTTTGGGGACCTACATCAGCAAATCGCGCGAGGATTCTGGCTATGAATTGCTGGATGTACAAGGGCACTGGGAAATGCCGATAGATGGCCTACCCACCAGACAATGGGATCAGGCACAAAAAATTATTGAATATGGCGAATTGCAGGGTGATGGCAATCTTCCGTGGATCAACAGCAAAGTAGCTTGGGCGGCGCGACTTATTCATGATCGCCATACTAATACCCCGATGATTATCGTCACCTGGCACAATGTGCAATCCAATCGTGCCTTCGCTACGCGCATGACTTATGTCGTAGTCGTGATTTCTATACTGGTAGCGTTCCTGGTCGGCATTATGCTCAATCTGCGCAATTCACACTATGTGACTAAAGTGCTGGATGACATTATTGATTCCAGTAAACGGATGGCAGCAGGTGATTTTGATGTAAAATTGCCACCGCAATCAGCGCGTGAGCTGGATGAGGTGAGTAAATCCATTACCAGTCTGGCAGAGGATCTGCAGCAGACCACCGGAGACCTGCGCACCGAGCATGATCGGCTGGTGCGGCTGGAAGGCCTGCAACGTCGCTTCGTCGGCGATGCCTCGCATGAACTACGAGCGCCTATTACCGCTATGCGCGTCACGCTGGAGGCCTGGCAGGATGGCGTGTTGCGCCCGGAGGAAGAGTCCAAAGCATTGCAGCAGTTGACGCGAGAGAACGACCGGCTGGCCTCACTGGTGACGCATCTGCTCGATATTTCACGCATTGAATCTGGACGTGAGTCGGTGTTTCTGACGAATGTGCATATTGCAGATATCGCACAGGAGGTCGTGCAAGGCTTCCCACACGAGGGGGCTGCGCAAATTATTCTCCAGATAGCCGAAGATGTGGACACCGTCTATGCAGATGAGGATGCATTGTACCGGATTCTGCAAAATTTGACAGAAAACGCGCGTCGTTTCACCCCCATCGAAGGCACGATTACTATTTGGGCGCGGAATGAAGCCGATGATGTAATAATTGGCGTTACGGACACCGGCAGCGGTATCGCCCCAGAGTTCCTGCCGTTGGTCTGGGACCGCTTCTCGCGCGATCCGGGGGCACGTGCAGAAGGTAAGTCCGGCAGCGGGCTGGGGCTGGCCATCGTCAAAGGCCTGGCGGAAGCCATGTGCGGCAAAGTATCAGCTGAGAGCGAAGTAGGCAAAGGGACTACTATCATGATACGGCTGCGACGGGAGAAGAAGTAGCGGTGGGGCGCGTAAATGCGGTAGAATATCACCTATGAGCGTGCTGATATTAGGTATTGAGAGTAGTTGCGACGAGACGGCAGTGGCGGTGGTGCAGGACGGCTGCATCATGCGCAGCAATGTCGTCTCTTCCTCGGAGAAGTTTCACCAGCAGTACGGCGGTATTGTGCCGGAGCTGGCCTCGCGCAAGCAGCTGGAATATTTTCCGGCGGTGCTGGCGGCGGCGCTGGCGGAGGCCGGGGTGGTGCCTGCCGATATCGATGCGGTGGCGGTGGCGCACGGGCCGGGGCTTATCGGCTCGCTGGTGGTGGGGCTGGTGGGGGCCAAAAGCTTTGCCTACGCACACGAGCTACCGCTCATCGGGGTGAACCACCTGGAAGGGCACCTGTACGCCAACTGGATTCGCTTGCCCGACGACACGCGCCCGGAGCCGGCATTGCCGGCGCTGGTGCTCATCGTCAGCGGCGGCCATGCGCATATGGTGTGGATGGAGGATCACGGCGTCTACCGTATCCTGGGGCGCACGCGAGATGATGCGCCGGGCGAGGCATTGGACAAGGCCGCGCGGTTGCTGGGGCTGGGCTACCCAGGTGGGCCAGCGATTGATAACCTCAGCAGAGAGGGCAACGCCCACGCGGTGGAGTTCCCGCGGGCATTAATACCGGGTACTCACGATTTCAGCTTCAGCGGGGTGAAGACCTCGCTCGGGCATTACCTGCGCAAGACCGAGGCCGGGGGGCGTGCCAGTACCGCCGATATCGCGGCCAGCTTCCAGGAAGCGGTGATGACGGTGCTGGTGAAGAAGCTCTTCGCCGCCGCCGAGGAGCTAGGCCCGGCGCAGGTAGTGCTCGCCGGTGGCGTGGCCGCCAACAGCCGCCTGCGCACGCTGGCCGAGGAGTACGCCACCCGCACCGGTATCCCGCTGTCACTCCCCCCCCGCATCTTCTGCACCGACAACGGTGCCATGATCGCCGCCGCCGGGTACTACCACTACCTGCGCCATGATTTCGCCCAGATGACGCTGGACGCTTATGCCAGTTTGCCGTTGAAATAACCTGTCCGAACCTTGATTCGCCTGATTAAAGGATTAGCATAAGGACATTGCCTCTGCTGTTGGATAGCGTATTATTGAATGGCCAAAACCATTACAACCGAGGCTATCCAAACAGTGTAGGCAAATAGGTCAGAGTTAATCCTCTAATCAGGAGAATCATGGTTCTAAGACAAAAGGCTGCACCGCTATGGTTGACCTAACCCCCCAGCCCCCTTCCCGGCGCGGGAAGGGGGAGGATGGTCGTTATTGCATAAATAACATTCAATCAGCTCCCCTTCCCTCGCAGGGAAGGGGTCGGGGGTTAGGTAGACTAGTGACTCCGTTAGCGGTTCACCCGTCCACTAGCATCGCCCTTCATTAACGTCTCCACTTCACCGCGACTGCTATAGTTGAAGTCGCCGAGGATGCTGTGTTTCAGGCAGCTGGCGGCTACTGCGTAGCGGATGGCGTATTCTGGATCTTCCTTTTCCTGGCTGAGCAGGCCGAAGATGAGGCCGGCACCGAAGGAGTCGCCGCCGCCGACGCGGTCGACTATGTCGCGGATCTCGTAGGGGGTGTAGTTGCCGGTTGCATCCAGCGGGGCCAGGTGCGTTTGGCCGGTGGCCACGTCAAATATCATACCGCCCCAGTTGTTGTGGGTGGCGCTGATGCTCTCGCGCAGCGTGATGGCGACTTTGCTCACGTTGGGGAACTGCCGCACGATCTCCTTGGCCACCTCGGTGTAGCCGGTGACGTTGAGTACACCACCCTCCACGTCTGCGCCCTCGGCCTTGATGCCCAGCACCTTCTCCGCGTCTTCCTCATTGGCGATCACCACGTCCACGTAGGGGAGCAGCTGGCGCATGGTGGCCTCGGCCAGCGCTTGCGGCTTGGTGCCCGGCTGCCAGTTCCACAGTTTTTTGCGGAAGTTCAGGTCGCAGGAGACGGTGGCCCCGGCTGCTTGCGCCGCTTTGGCCGCGTCAATCGTCGCCAGCGCAGTATTCTCGGAGAGCGCGGGCGTGATGCCGGTGGTGTGGAACCAGGTAGCGCCAGCGAAGATCGTGGCCCAGTCGTAGGCGCTCGACGGGGTGATCATCACCGAGGAGTTGTCGCGGTCGTACACCACGTTGCTGGCGCGCTGGTTGGCACCCGACTCCAGATAATACAGCCCCAGCCGTCCGCCTTTAGTGCGGACAATACTGGTGGTATCCACCCCCAGGCCGCGGATGGTATTAACACAGGCATCGCCGATGGGGTTGTCCGGCAGCGCGGTGACAAAGGTCGCCTCCATGCCGAACAGCGCCAGCGATACGGCGACATTCGCCTCACCCCCGCCGAAGGTGAACTCCATCGAACCCGGCAGCACCTGCGCAAAGCGCTGGAACCCCTGTGGTGCCAGACGCCCCATAACCTCACCAAAGGTAACAACTCGTATACTCACAGTAAAATCCTCCAATATTCAGCGACATAGCTGGTCGCACTTAATATGGTTTTCTCCGTTGGTGAGGGGAATTCCTACCGGGTGCGCTGCTATTTGGCTGAACCTTGATTCGTAGGCACTGTTATACTGCTGGATGGCGGTGTGGGCAGGAATTGTCATAGGGGAGCGCGAAATATCAAACGCAGAAGATAACTACTGGAGGATATTATGGCTAAATATACCATTGGTGTTGATTTTGGCACGTTGTCGGCGCGGGCGCTGCTGGTGGATGTGGCAGATGGGCGCGAGGTGGCTACTGCAGTATATGACTATAGCAATGCGGTGATGGACGTGAAGCTGCCGGACGGCACGGTGCTGGGGCCGGATTGGGCACTGCAGGACCCGGCGGATTACCTGCGCGGGTTGGCGCAGACTATCCCGGCTATCATCAGGTCAGCGGGTGTGGATGCGGCGGATATTATCGGGCTGGCGATAGACTTCACCGCGTGTACCATGCTACCTACCACGGCAGACGGCGTACCACTGTGCTTCAGCGAGGAGTGGAGCGGTAATCCGCACGCGTGGATCAAGCTGTGGAAGCATCACGCGGCGCAGCCGGAGGCTAATGCTATCAACCGTATTGCAGCAGCGCGCGGCGAGAAGTTCCTGCAGCGCTACGGCGGCAAAATCAGCAGCGAGTGGATGATCGCCAAATGCTGGCAAACGTTGGACGAAGCGCCCGCCGTATACGAGGCCGCGGCGCGCTTCATTGAGGCAGCGGACTGGGTGATCTGGCACCTGACCGGCAACGAGTGCCGCAACTCCTGCACGGCAGGCTACAAGGCGATCTGGCATAAGGAAGATGGTTATCCGTCGCCGGAGTTCTTTGCCGCACTGGATCCGCGGCTGGAGCGGCTGGCATTGGATAAATTTGCCCCGAACGTCTACCCGTTGGGTGCCAAAGCTGGTGAGCTGAAAGCCGATGTGGCCCGCGAGATCGGCCTGCCCGCCGGTATCGCCGTGGCGGTGGCCAATGTAGATGCTCACGTAGCCGTACCAGCCTGCACCGTTACCACCGCTGGCAAAATGGTGATGGTGATGGGCACCAGCATTTGCCATATGGTTTGCGGCACGCAGGAGGAGATCGTCCCCGGCATGTGTGGCGTGGTGGAGGACGGCATCCTCCCTGGCCTTTTCGGGTTTGAGGCTGGCCAGAGCGCTTGCGGTGACATCTTCGCCTGGTTTGTGGAGAACTGTGTCCCGGCGGCATATGAGCGTGAGGCCATTGAACGGGAGATAACCGTGCATCAGCTGCTGACGGAGAAAGCCGCCGCGCTGAAGCCGGGCGAGAGCGGGCTGCTGGCGCTGGACTGGTGGAACGGCAACCGCTCGATACTGGTGGATACCGACCTGACCGGCCTGCTCATTGGCTGTACGCTGACGACGAAGCCGGAGGAGATTTACCGTGCGCTCATCGAGGCGACTGCCTACGGCACCGCCACCATCGTCAACACCTTCGCCACCAATGGAGTACCGATCGACGAAATCTACTGCTGTGGTGGGCTGGCGATGAAGAACGCGCTGCTGATGCAGATATACGCCGACGTCACCGGACGCCCCATGCGCATCAGCGCCAGCGAGCAGACCCCCGCGCTGGGCAGCGCTATGCACGCCGCCGTGGCTGCCGGTGCCAGTGCCGGCGGCTACGCCACCATCCAGGATGCCGCCGCGAAGATGGCGCGCGTGAAGGACGAGCAGTACGAGCCAATCCCCGCCAACCAGGCGATATATGCCAAACTTCTCGCTGAATACACGCTGCTGCAAGACTACTTTGGCAGGGGCGAAAACGACGTAATGAAGCGGCTGAAAGCGATAAAGGAAGAGCAGCTTTAATACCCGGTGGTGCCGAGAGGTCGTCCTCTCTTTATCCCGAAGGATCGAAGCTGTTAGCTACGACTGTGCCATGGGCGGTACGCCCATGGCACATTACAACTTCCACTTCAAGAGCATGGTATCTGTCAGGGAGACGACGTAGCTGAGCAGGATAATGCTTAACACACCGAGGAAGAACCACTCAAAGCCGGTGGAGTTAGCGAGCGAGTTGTTGCCAGCGAAGGTAGTCCTCGCTACATCTGGCATTGATGCGGTGGCTTGTGTCACTGCGGTCTCCAGGGCTTGGGTTGCGATGCGGTATCCGATGTCGTAATAGGGGTAGCTGAAATAGACGATTAGTCCAGTAATTGGCAGGCCGATCCAATTGAAGTTGTGGTATTTGTGTTCTTGATGCTCCATAAAGAGCGGGCACTCGTGGCACCAGCGTTTCATGGTACGCCAGGGACGGCGACCGGCGCGCATCCGTTCGCGCATCTTATTCATGTCAGCAGCGTTCATCTGTACGCGTGCGCTCTGTGTCTGTTGTGTCTGTTTCAGTTCTGCCCGGGCATCGGTGCCGGTCATGGACGTTTGCAGTGCTATTACTTCCGCAGCATCGTGTTGATTGTCCATATTATTGACGAGAAAAGCCGCTAATGCTTTATCGCAGAAGCAGCCACTGCGGCGTTTCCAGCAGGTTTTATGGTCGATATAGTTGGGGCAGGAGTTGCGAACGGCGACGCGGCAGCGCGTCATCTCCCAGCAGCGCGGGATGGGGCTTACGTGTCGTGGGCCAGTTTTCTTTCCCTCATCCTTGTCGTATTTCATCCGCGTTTCACGTGCGATGGTACGCTTCTGGATAATCACCACATTGAAGATGAAGAGGAGCTGCAGTATACTGATGACGGAATAGTAGAAGACTACCTCATAGATGGCGATGAGGGTACTACGGAATATCGGGTCGGTGACGCCGACTTCTGACCATATCACAAGCATGCTAAGTAGTAACGGGGTGGTGAATTTAAGTACAATAGCCGTCACCAGGCCGATCCACCCGGTATAGAAGGAACGGAGATTGACTACGGCAAGCGCAAGGTAACCGAAGATGAGGAAAAACGATAAGAAATTGGCGAGATAGGGCAGCAGGAAGAATGAGGTGAAGCGATATGCCATAGCCGCAACCAGCACGGCGAGGATGATCACCCCAATGAGCACCATGGGCAAGCCGAAATTCTCGCAGATATCACTGACGCGCTTATACCAGCGGGGCATTTTTAGACCAACATCCGTCTTCGAAGTCTCGCTCATACTCACCTTACCTTTAGATTTTAGTCCAATCTCCCGTTCAACTGCATAATTATCATGTATTATATAGGCGTGAAGCGATTGTTACAATGATGCTTGCTGTGGAGTGAAGAATTGGGGCAATATTTGCAGTGTCAACGAGGCATGGTATGATGAATTCTATCATCGTATTATGACAAAATGGTAATATGATACCAATAACGGAGGAGATCCATGTTGAAAGCAGAATTGAAAGAAATTATCGCAAATGGGGAAAACTCAGGTGTGGAGTTCAAACGCGATAGCGTTCGACCGGAACAACTCGCGAAAGAGATAGTGGCATTTGCCAATCTGCAAGGGGGCAGGATATTTCTCGGGGTAGAGGATGATGGCGAGATATCCGGTCTGCAGCGTGAGAATACCCAGGAATGGGTAATGAATGTCTTCCGGGATAAAGTGCATCCACAGATCATTCCATTTTATGAAGAGATTACAGTTGAGCAGAATGTCCGAGTAGGCGTGATTATGCTAGCTTCGGGAATATCAAAGCCCTATGTTGTGCGCCATAACAACCGGGAGGAAGTATATATCCGCATGGGAAACCGCTCTGAACTGGCCAGCCGTGAGCAGCAATTGCGCCTATTCGAAAGCGGTGGCCTGCTGCATGTAGAAGTATTGCCAGTGATCGGCACTTCAATAGCAAATATTGATATTGACAGGCTGAGTTTTTATCTGCAAGATATTATCAAAGACCCGGAGGTACCAGTTAATGAGCAGCAATGGATTGAGCGCTTGCAGGGCCTCGGGCTGATGGCTGATGATGGTATGGGGAATGCCGTATGCTCACTCGCTGGCTTGCTGTGTTTTGGGATCAACCCTCGGCGCTATCTGGCGCAGGCTGGCCTGCGCGTGATGGCCTTTGCCGGGAATGATAAAGAATACCAGGCATTGCTTGATGTAGTGCTGAATGCCCCGCTGGTGGGGCGTTGGCAAACAACTGCAACCGGGCAAAAGCAACTGGTTGATGAAGGTCTAATAGAGAAATTTGCCAACATCATAGAACCATTTATCAGCCAGGAGGCTGCGCAAATAGATGGGAATATGCGTCGGGAAAAGCGCTGGAATTATCCGTGGGAGGCCGTGCGGGAAACCGTAATAAATGCACTGGCCCATAGAGACTGGAGCAGACCAGTTGATATAAAAGTAATGATATATGCTGATAGGCTAGAGGTTATCAGCCCAGGTAGACTGCAAAACTCTATGACTATAAGTAAAATGATCGCCGGGCAACGTTCACCGCGGAATATGATAATAGTAGATACTCTTCGTGATTATGGCTATGTAACTGCGCGGGGGATGGGCGTGAGAACTAAAGTGATACCTTTGATGAAAAAGGTAAACAGGGTTGAACCACTCTTTGAGGCAACGGATGATTATTTTAAGACAGTCCTGCCACGGAGAAAGCCAGATATAGCTACTGATTGACAATCTGCCCCGCGCTCTCTACCATACATCCGGGAGATATCTAATGATTATCTGCGCACATTGCGGCGTACAAAATAATGATGACCATCGCTTCTGCAGACAATGCGGACGCCCGCTGACCTTCACCACCAGCAGCGATGTGGATGATAACACGCTGATTATCCAACTGCTGGAGGGGCGTGATGCCAAGCCCACTGGACGAGTGGCGCTGCTATGGCTGCTGGACCTCACCGGTGTGCACGTGGAGCGCGTATATGAGCTGAGCGATGAGCAGGTTATTGTGGGGCGGCGCGAGGGCTGCGCGGTGTGCCTGCCCGGTAACACTCTATCGCGACGCCACGCGCAGATTCGCCATGCGGATGGGCAGTACTACCTCTCGGATTTCGGTAGCACCAATGGCACCCTGCTTAATGGGGAGCCGCTCATCGGTGAAGAACAACTGCGCGACCGTGATGAGATCGGCGTGGGCATCTACAAATTGATCTTCCGTTTAACTTGACGCTGCAAATAAGATAGCTAACCCCATTGACAGACTATTAGACATGCGCTACTATTGCATCACGAGGTAGTGGTGCATGTCTAGTAAAGGCGTAGAGCGTACAGTAGCACAGCGCCATATGAAGGCGCTACTGCAGCAGTGTTTAGCGGAGATTGTCGGAACGTTTATTCTGGTCTTCTTCGGCGTGGGGGTGGTGCACACCGCCGTCCTCACCGGGGCGCAGGCGGGGCTGTGGCAGGTGGCCGTCGTCTGGGGTATCGGCATCGCGGTGGCTATCTACGCCACGGCGGCTACCAGTGGCGCACATCTGAATCCCGCCGTCACCATCGCACTGGCCACCTTCCGCAACTTCCCCTGGCGCAATGTCATGCCCTATATCCTCGCGCAGTTGATCGGGGCTACCATTGCCGGAGCGGTGCTTTATGCCATCTTCGCTGGCCCCATCACCGCCTTCGAGGTAACCAAACATATCACGCGGGGTGCGCCGGGTAGCGAGTTGACGGGCATGCTCTACGGCGAGTATTTTCCCAATCAGGCGATGCTGGCTACCACCCCGGCACTGACCGCGGTGACGTTGCAACTGGCGATGCTGGCGGAGGCGGTGGGCACCGCTTTCCTGGTCTTCGTTATCTTCGCCGTTACCGATGAGCATAATGAGAGCCGTCCGCCCTCCTATCTGGCACCCGTTTTTATCGGTTTCACCGTCTCCTGCATGATTTCCATTCTGGCGCCAATATCGCAGGCGGGCTTCAACCCGGCACGTGACTTTGGCCCGCGGATAATCGCCTGGCTGGCCGGGTGGGGCAGCATCGCCATCCCCGGCCCGCATGGCGAATTCTTCACCGTATACATCCTATCCCCGGTAATCGGCGCACTGGCTGGCGGTCTGCTCTATAAACTCCTACAGCGACAGCCAGCAGCGGTATGTACGTTGGCAGAAGCCTGCGATGAATGATATCATAAGGAGAAACCCATGCAAAAGACACAACTAATCCTCGTCGGCGGATTCCTCGGCGCGGGGAAGACCACCCTGTTGGCACGCGCTGCGATCACGCTGATTTCGCGCGGGATGAGCGTTGGTCTCATCACTAACGACCAGGCGGCGGAGCTGGTGGATACCGACATCCTGCGCCAGGCGGGGCTGAATGTGCGCGAGATCGCCGGGGGCTGCTTCTGCTGTCGCTTTGATCAGTTAATCGAAACTGCAAACGGGCTGCGCGAGACTAGCGCGCCGCATATCATCATTGGCGAGCCGGTGGGGAGCTGCACCGATCTTTCGGCGACGGTACTGCAGCCTATCAAGGATATCTACAAAGACGACTACCAGCTCGCCCCTTTCAGTGTGCTGGTCGACCCGATGCGCCTGTGGGAGGCGCTGGAGCCACGCCGCGCCAGCACTATGCACGCCAGTGCGCGCTACATCCTGCGCAAGCAACTGGAAGAGGCCGATATTATCGTCGTCAATAAGGTTGACCTGCTGGATGCCGCCGAAATCAGCGAGTTGACCGGCGCAACGGCGGAGGTATTTCCCGGCAAACCGCTCCGTTTCATCTCCGCCCTCACCGGTGCGGGGGTGGGGGAATGGCTCGATGATATCCTCGGCTCCACCTCCTGCGGTAACAACATTGTCGACGTGGATTACGACACCTACGCGGAAGGCGAGGCCATACTCGGTTGGCTCAACGCCGCCGCCACCGTCACTACCAGCGACGATATTGACTGGACAGCCTTCGGCATCAGCATTATCGAAATCATCCGCCGTGAGAGCAAAGCGGTAGGCGGTGACATTGCCCATGTAAAGATCGCTCTTGATGGATCGGGAGCACAACTGTCCGCCAATCTTACCGCTACCGATGGCACCATCCGCGCCACCGGCACCCTCCCCGCCACCACCCACCAGGCCCACCTGACGGTAAACGCCCGCGTGGAGATGACCCCCGAAGAGATAAGCCGCATCGTAGAACTGGCACTGGCAGAAGTAGCCGTCTCCGGTGTAACCATCGAAATCGACACCATCTGCAGCCTCAGCCCCGGCCGGCCAACCCCCACCCACCGGTACCAGCAAGTGGTCTAGCGTTTACGATAATTCACCGCCAAGAGCAGGATTCTTCCCACCCCCCTCGAAATAGAGGGGGGTGGTTCTTGTATTACAAGCTTTTGAAGGAATCAGTGATGAAGTGCGCTTCATTATTTGTGGATGAAAAATATTGTCGCATTATCCCCCTGCCTGGCCGTGAACGACCAGGCAGGAAGGCCTCCGGCCAATTGCCCATTCGGGCGGGACGGGTAAGGGTAAGCGTTCCCGTCCGAAGGACGGTCGGCGTAGCTCACTAGCCCAGTCGTTCACGGCTGGGCGATAAGCTGGCGGAAACTTTAACGCTCTAAACCAGCCTTGAAACAAGGAACAAGGAATTTGAAACTATTTTCGTAGGACGTGGCTATAAGATCAGCACGCTGAAGCACGATGCTGGATACCTTCCGAAAAGTCCGCGAAGGCGGACGACCGGCGCGCAGCGCCCTGCAGCCGGGATTTCAATCCCAGCGGAAACTATTTTTGAGGGAGAATTCAATGCCCATAGAAAACACCGCATACAGTATCACTCTTGCAGATCGGGACCTGCTGCGCCGATTAGCGCAACAGGTGGCCGCGCTGGCCGCCCGGCCCATTGAGGCGGAAAAGCGCGAACGGTGGTATCGCCATAATGCGCTGGAGCATGGGCGCGCCATGGTCATCTGCGATCCTGAAAACGGCTGGGGCGAGATCATTCTCGAGGCTGAGCTGCAATGTACCGGGGGGCTGGCGCGCGACTGGGAGCAGCGGCTGCTGAAAGAGATATGGTGGGGCAGCGAAATGAACGATGACCGGGTGGTCACCGGAATCTTCGATGTCGGCCTCGTCACTACCGAAACGGGGTGGGGATTGCAGGAGATTAAGCATGGTGGCGGTGATGGAAATGCCTACAGTTGGGATGCACCGCTGCAGGATTTGGATGACCTGTCCGCATTGCGTTACCCCACCATCACCGTGCAGGAAGAAGCATCCGCACAACTGTTGGCGTTGGCACAGGAGACACTGGGAGGCATAATACCGGTACGCCAGTGGCAGACATGGTGGTGGAGCCTCGGGCTTACCTGGCAGGCCATCAAGCTACGCGGACTAGAGCAGTTCATGCTTGACATGTATGACAACCCCGAGGGGCTGCATAACTTCATGGCCATCCTGCGCGACGGCACTATGGCACGCATCGACATGCTGCAGGATAACGGCCTGCTTTGTCTCAACAACGGTGGCAACTACGTCGGCTCCGGTGGATTCGGCTGGTCACATGAGCTACCGGCGGCTGACAACGCCGGCAAAGTGCGCACGCAGGATATGTGGGGCTTCGCCGAGAGCCAGGAGACGGTCTCCGTCCGCCCCGAGATGTTCGGCGAGTTCGTCTTCCCCTACCAGTTGCCCATACTGGAGCGCTTCGGCCTCAACTGCTACGGCTGTTGCGAGCCGATACACAGCCGCTGGCACATCGTCAAGCAGATACCGCGCCTCCGCCGTGTCAGCGTCAGCCCCTGGTGCGACGTGCCTGCCATGGCCGAGATGCTGGGCGACAACTACATACTCTCCATCAAACCAAACCCGACTATGCTGGCGGCCATCACCTTCGATGCCGACGCCGTCCGCGCAGATATCCGCGAGAAACTGGAACAAACCCGTGGCTGCCACGTCGAGTTTATCATGAAAGACAACAACACCATCAACAACGACCCGCACCGCGTGAAAGAATGGGTGCGGATCGCGCAGGAGGAGACGCTGCGGATGGGATAAACACCGGCGAAATGATAGAGTTGATCCATATTTGAACCAGTTCCAGTATAGCGGAGTATCATTGCGGGGTTCACATCCTTCCCGATGTAGAGTATAATCGCATTGTGGCTGAGCAACCTGTAATTCAATTTAACCATGTCTCGGTAGCGTACCCTAACGGCGTGCAGGCGTTAACTGATATGAACCTGCAGGTGAATAAGGGCGAATTCATCTTCTTCGTTGGCCCCAGCGGGCAGGGGAAGTCTACCGCGATGAAGCTTCTCTATCGCGAAGTGAAACCCACCAAGGGTAGCGTGATGGTAGAGGGGCACGACGTCGGTTACCTCAAAGCACTGGGCGTAGCACGCCTGCGTCGCCGCATCGGCGTCGTCTTTCAGGACTTCCGCTTGCTGGAGTACAAGACCGTGCGCGAGAACCTGGTTTTCGCCATGCAGGTAGTGGACACTCCGCCCGCCATTATCCGTCGCCGTGTCAACGAACTACTGGAGCAGGTGGGGCTAGCAGAGCGCACCAAGGCTTTTCCGCAGCAACTATCTGGCGGCGAGCAGCAACGCTTGTGCATTGCCCGCGCACTCATCAATCATCCTCCGATCCTGCTGGCAGACGAACCGACGGGTAACCTCGACCCGGAAACCTCCACAGATATCATCAAGCTGCTGGAGGCCATCAACCTCAAGGGTACCACTGTGGTGATGGCAACGCACGACCGGGAGGTCGTGGATAGGTTGCAGAAACGGGTCATCTATTTCCTGGATGGTGCAGTTGTTGGTGATATCAGCGAGGGTAGCTATTATCAACCCGCGGAGAGTGCAGATAACACCGACGCAACTTTGGATGCTGTAACTGCAGCTGAAGTTGATGATACTGAAGCAATGAGCTGATCTCGTATCGGAATAATATATGATATCCCGTCTGGAATTTTTTATATCAGAGACCTTCATGAGCATCCGTCGCCACCCGGCGATGGCTTTTGCAGCTGCTATCTGTGTGGCAGCAGCGCTCTTTGTCGCCGGCATGGTAGGCCTGGTTGTTACCAATGCCAGCAGTGCGGTGGACAGTGCCATTAATCGCGTGGTTTTCAGCGTATATTGCAAGACTACTCTCAAAGATGATGAGGTGCAGAAGCTGCTGCAGCATATTAAGAGTATGCCCAATGTAGAGAGCGCGAAACTGGTGACCAAAAAAGAGGCCTGGGATAATGAGATGGAGGCGCATCCGGATTGGAAGGCGACTCTAGGTGACGATAACCCCTATCCAGACCGCATTGATGTGAAGCCGAAAATGCTGAATAAGATGGCAGCTTTGGAGTTAGAGATGAAGGCCTGGCCGCAGGTATCCTCTGTCGGGAATGATAGCGAGTTGGAGAACGTGCTTGGTAAAACGCGTGACTTCGTCTCGCGGATAGGGCTAATTATCGGTTTTATTCTGGTAGCGCTATCACTGGTAATCATCCACCATACTATCGAACTCACACTCTATGCACGGCGCAAAGAGATTAATATCATGTCACTGGTAGGCGCTACGCCAGCGACAGTGGCCATGCCTTTTCTGTTAGAGGGTATGATTTATGGCTTACTGGGGGCGATAATAGCATTGGCGTTGTTATCTCCGATGTATGGTTTTCTGGTGAAAATTGTCAAATTGAACTTGAATGCCAACTTGTTAAGCAATTCGGCTTTTCTGGTGCAGGGATCAACCATCGTCATTATCGCTGGCGTCAGCCTGGGTTTAATAGGCAGCTTACTCTCCATCGGCAAATTTCTCCGCAATCCTCGCTCACGCATCACCAATTCCTAAAGTGTAGAAATGTCAGGAATTATTGACATTTCTTTTGCACCGCAAAAGGTTTTTGATATAAACTGTGGAACTCAAGGTTACAGCGAATCAGTCTAAAGAGCTGAAGTTCATATTTTAGGGAGGACACTATGCGACGTTTGATTCTGTTAGTACTATGCCTGGCGGCCATTACCTCGGTATTGGCACAGGATGTACCGGATGGATCGGTGATTGCCATCAGCAAGGCGCAGATGGCGATACGTATTAAGGATCCGGCGAAGATCCGGGTTGCATACACACCGATTTTTGAGATGTTCTCAAAAAAGATAATGCCTTTGCTGCCTCCAGTACCAGCGGAAGCAAAGGGAAAAATGCCGGATATCAATGCTGAGATGACTAAGTTCCTCTCCATGCCGGGTCTGAATGCCAATGGTGAGTTCTGGTTCGCATTGATGCCGATGATTCCTCCTACAAAACCAGAGATGGCCGCTTATGAACAGCAGATGGCCGATTACAATGCAATATTGGAGAAAATCAAAAATGAAGACCAAGGTGCTGAAGGTTTGAAATTACCGCGAGTGCCGACTAAACCTGTTAAAGTGCCGATGTATATGATCCTTCCGATCACTGATAAGGTACTGTTCCAGCAGAGCGCACAGAACATCCCGGGCATGGCCAAAAGAATCTTCATGTGCGATGTGCCCGAGAACTACTGCGTGGTCAATT
>JBBQQW010000027.1:0-19560 GCA_038215455.1 Armatimonadota bacterium | reverse complement strand
TATGATGCACATGGCAAGGAAGGTCCCGGCATACATTGCATTGCCAATCGTTCCAACCAGACGAAGGCCAGACATCGCGGGATTTAGTTTGAAATAGAAGTAATCCAGAAAACCGAAGAGGGCTACCAGTGCTCCGGTGATTACCAGTAAACGTAAGGTTTTCTCCACTTCTTCTTCAGTAGTGATATACTCCTTGACGGCAAAGTAAAGCAGATACCCGCAGCCCATTAATGGCAAACCGTATTGACTCCATACTGGCCCCGTGAGGCTGATCGCCGGGTAGACACCAGTGATACCAGTGATCCACGCCGCCAGCAACAATAATAGTACCGGTATGTCCAAAGCATGACGTTGTAATGCTAGCTTACCGGAAACAGATATCTTCTCTGCAATGGAAAAGAAGAGCAGTCCTGATATGGCAAAGAGAATAATGCGGCGTGGCGTCTCCCAGCTGCTAGATAGCCATATATCCGGGAAAAACACCAATGGAACAGCCATGACCAGAAAATATACTAGTCCCCGCCCCCATTTTCCCACGGGCTTGTTTTTAAGATCAGTGGTAGTTAAGCCTTCTGAATTACTCTCAGCTGAAGTTTTCATATTATCTTAGTTCGTGATAAGTGGTAAAATGCCTGCAACCAAATAGCGCAGCCTTCCGCCAATTTGACGGAAGGCTGAACATACTTGGGAACATCAATAGAAACTAGAATGTTACCTGATACTGCGCACCGAAGGTGCCCGTGATACCGGTAGCATCACCATGATCTTCAACCCGCTGATATTCCACTTTAACGCTGGTCCGTGGATTAAGGTTGCGCTGAACGCCAAAGGTATATGCACGATAATTATCGTCTTTATTGGCATTACTCGGATCGAAGGTGTCAAAGCGGAAATATGGCTGACAATTTGGCATGGCTACATAGCCCATACTGACATAGCCGCCCACGCTGTCGATATTGTCGGTATTGCCACTTACAACTTCAGCAACCGCTTTAAAGTTACCATTTTTATACTGAGCATCCGCGCCATAACGATTAATGACGTCATTGGCGAACACTGATGTACCAGCAGCGCCATAGGGTTTTGACGGATCGTTGATGGCATTGGCTGCTGATGCGATACCATTCAAGTATGATATGCCCACTTCACCGCCATTGACGGGACAGGATAAGCGTGCAATGACATCCTTGCGTTTGTTGGAATCGTTGCTGACTGATGGTACGCCTTTAACTAATGGTTCGCCATTTGTCAAGGCGGTAGCTAATTTAACACCAGTCAGTGGGCAGGTGTACGAGGTGAATAGACCACGCTCAAAGGTGAAGTCATCATAGACGAGGGCTTTTACTGCGCGTGAGCGTTCCAGTGTGATCAATCCTGCGGAAGAACCGGGGGCTTCAATACCGAAGGGTATACGATTGATTCCGAGTTTCACATTAACTGCGTCCTTGTGGTATTCGCCATAAGCTTCCAACGGAGCTACCGTGGAAACGGCCTGGAGGAGGAGGACAGCGTCCGTGTTTTCATCAACATCAGCCTTAATGTTTACATAGAGACGACGTGCGTCGAAGTTACCTGCCGGCTGATTATCGCCGGTGTTCTCCGTGTAGCGGCCCTGGACGTAGCCAGAGACAGTGATGTTGGTACCCGCTGACATGGTCAGTTTTGTGGGTTCTGCTGCGTTTGTCGCTAATGCACCGGCCAGCATTATTGCTGCACCGAGCATACCGAATAGCTGAGACTTTTGCTTCATTTCGGTACTCCTTCTTCTTATTTTGGCTTAAAGCCAGAAAAAGTGTACCACGGGATTGATCTATTGACAATCATTTGTCAAAAATAATTCGTACCTCTGAGATTATGCCTACCTTAAAGAATCACGGCACCAACAGATTAATTATCGCACTCCAGCAGGAAGCACACCCCCCCAAGTGGAAGTAATACAATTCGTGAATCAAACAGCAGGAGTTTATATCAATGCGCGATACCGCATATGGCAATTTCTCGCCCGATGGGCGCGAGTACATCCTTACCGAGCCGCTACTCGACCGACCGTGGATGAATGTGCTTTCCAACGGTAACTGGGGCTTTGTGGCCAGCCATCTCGGTGGCGGCTACTCCTTCCTCGGCAACCCGACGGTAGGCCGCATCACCCGTTGGCATATCGACGGCGTGCCACGGGACACCACCGGCAAGTTCGTCTATCTGCGCGATGAAGAGACGGGCGAATGGTGGACGGCCAACGGCTACCCTCCAACGAAAAAGCTCGACAAGTGGGCCTGTCACATTGGTCTGGGCTACAACAGGATTGTCGCAGAGCATAATGGCATCGGCAGCGACCTGCTTTACTTCTGCCCCATGCCCGACGCCGCCACCAGCACCGGCAGTGACGTGGGCGACCCCTGCCTTATCTGGAAGGTGAAGCTGACCAACAACAGCGACCGCCCGCGCACTATCTCCGCCACCAATTACGTTGAGCTGGCGCTGGGCAACTGGATGGAAGACACCAGCTGGCGCGAGTTCTACCTGCTCTTCAACCGGCAGGAATACAAGGACGGCGTCATCTACACCCGCTCCACACAATGGATAAAGTACCTGGGCGGCTGGCAGGCGTGCAACAGCGACG
Source organism: Armatimonadota bacterium (assembly GCA_038215455.1). Lineage (GTDB taxonomy): Bacteria > Armatimonadota > Hebobacteria > CAIYQO01 > CAIYQO01 > CAIYQO01. The sequence goes on along the minus strand of JBBQQW010000027.1, from coordinate 16,940 downwards.
CCAACAATATCCCCTACGAGAATGCCGTCTTCCTCGCGTCCTCTGCTCCGGTGGTGGGCTATGAAGGTGACCGCTACGAATTTGTCGGTACCTATCGCGATATGAAAGACCCGCAAGCGATGGACAACGACAAGCTGCGCAATGTGGTAACCGACGGCCGCGATGCCTGCGAAGCGTTACAACACCGCTTTGAACTGGCCCCGGGCGAATCGGTTGAATATGTGGTAGTGCTCGGTGCGGTACCGCAATTGTCTACTGATGCCAGCGCTATTACCGACAAATACCTGACCGTGGCGCAGGCCGATGCCGCCTTCGCCAACAATCAGGCATATTGGGATGCCGTGGTCAGCACCCCGCACATCGAAACCCCCGACGGCGACCTGAACACCATCATCAATTACTGGTTTAAGTATCAGGGGTCAAATCTCTCCTGGTGGAACCGCAACACCGGCTACTGCTACTTCGGTATCTACAATTTCGGCGTTCGCGACGCCTGCCAGGATGCCGTCAGCCGCCTCTCGCAGGATCCACGCTGGGTACGCGAGCATATCGTCAAGCGCATCATGATCTGGCAGTTTGAGGGGGGCGACTACGCCCACGGCGGCAACTTCCTCTCCATGCAGGGGACGCAGACCTTCCACTCCGATGACCCGATTAATCCGGCTTTCATCCTGGCTAACTATGTGCGCGAGACCGGCGACTACTCCATACTGGATGAAGTCACCCCCTACGCGCACACCAGCGGCGAGAAGACCGATACTATCTACAACCATATCATTCGTGGCTTTGAGTTCTTCTTCAATAACTTCAGCGAACGCGGATTGCCGCTCATCCTGAAGGCGGACTGGAACGACGCACTCGATCAGGTGGGTAATGAGAAAAAGGGTGACAGTACCATGCTCGCTTGCTGGGCAATCTACTGTATGCGCGACTTCTTCTCCTGTATGGATTATAAGCAGGACTTCGAGCGCAAGGCCGACTACGATACCCGCCTGAGCAAACTAGCGGACACCGTGAATGAAGTTGCCTGGGACGGCGACTGGTATCAACGTGCCATGCACGACAGCGGCTGGCCATTAGGCTCCAAAGACAACCAGTACGCCAAAATCTGGAGCGATCCGAACTCCTTCGCTATCGCCTCAGGTGTAGCCAACGAAGAGCGTAAGGCGAAGATATTTGCTGCGATGGAGAAGTACCTGGATACTGATCTGGGCGCGTATCCGTTCTACCCACCGTACATGGAGCCGGAACCACGAGCGGGCATTATCAGCCGGTTTGCGCCGGGTACCAAGGAGAATGGTTCCATCTTTGGCCATTGCTCGCGCTGGCGCATCTGGGCGGAGTGCATGGGCGGACGGGGTGACAAGGCCTATGAGATCCTGCACAAGATGCTCCCCACCACCCGGCATGAGGCTGACCCAGCGTTGTATCGTATTGAACCTTACGTGGCATGTCAGTTCATCAATAGCTACGAGAGCGATAATCCCGGCGAAGGCAGCCACTCCTGGGCGACAGGGACTGCGCCGTGGACGCTGATAGTGGTATGGGAATGGGTACTGGGGGTACGACCGGAGGTGGGCGGCCTGCGGATTGATCCGTGTATGCCTTCGCATTGGACTACATCGTCGATGAAGCGCGACTATCGTGACTCAATCTACAACATCTGCATCACCAAGACGGCGGGGATATGCAAGGGCAAGGTAACCGTGACGCTGGATGGCGTGGAATTGCCCGACAATATCATCCCCCCCAGTGGCGACGGCCAGGTGCATGAAGTTCAAGTGACAGTGAAGTAGCACCACTATCAACCAAACTCGAAGGCCTTATCTCACCACCATGGTGAGATAAGGCCGCTACTAGATGGTATACTCAGTTCGCTTCTTCTGCCAGCAGTTGCTCAATTGCACTGCGTGATGGCATACTCGTTTGCGCACCGATTTTCGTGGTCGAGAGCGCAGCTGCAGCAGAGGCAATACGAATTGCGTTATTCATGGGCCAGCCTTCAGCCAGGGCTACCCCAAGTGTGGCGCTGAAACAGTCACCGGCACCGACAGTATCGATTGCATCCACAGAATACGCCGGTACTTCATGCTCGCCATCCATGGTGAAGACGGTAGCGCCTTTGCTGCCGTGGGTCACCACTACTGCCTCCGGCCCGCGCGAGAGCACCATGTTAGCTGCCATATCAATTTTGGCAATATCGGGAGCCAGGCGGAGCAGTTCGCCGGTGTTCGGGGTGAGCAGGTCGACATAACGCAGCAGTTCATCTGGCAGTCCATCTGCGGGCATGGGCGCAGGATTCAGCAGTACCCTGGCACCGGCAGCCTTAGCCATACGTGCGGCAGCCAGCACGGTCTGGTAGGGGATCTCCAATTGTATAATCACCTGCTTCGCGCCAGTGAAGGCAGCAGAGGCAGTTGCGATATCATCCGGCGTCAATTGCGAATTCGCCCCGGGGGCTACGGCGATAACATTCTCCCCCTGTTCGTCTACCAGGATAAGCGCCACGCCAGAGGAGGCACCTGATTTGGTAAAAACGTAGGTGGTATCAATGCCATCAGCCGCAAAGCGCGCGATGCTTTCGTCGCCAAAGGCGTCATCACCAACTGCCGAGATGAAGGTCACCGCCCCACCCGCGCGTTGTGCCGCCACCGCCTGATTAGCGCCCTTGCCGCCCGGCGTCATGCGGAACTCTCCGCCCAGCACCGTCTCCCCCTGCTGCGGCAATTTGGGGATATTCACTACCATATCTGTATTGGTGGAACCTACCACCACAATTTTTGGTCGTGCCATAGATTGATCCTCCGTTATGTATGATAGTTCTCCCTCGATAATGCGTTTCCTGCTTGTTCAGCAACTCCTTGACAATGAATCCTGCAGCGGTTACCATATCCGAACAAGTTAATAGTTGCCAGTCAAGTTTAAGGGAAGCCGGTGTGAGTCCGGCGCTGCCCCGCAACTGTAACCGCTGACGAATCCAGCATTATTGCCACTATCCTCACGGATGGGAAGGCGCTGGAGGAGGTAGACGCGGAAGCCAGGAGACCGGGCTTGATGGGAAGATGACACCACTTCGCGGGAACGTGGTACGGACGTATAGATATGTCTGCACTACACCTTTGCCGCAATTGGCGAAGGTGTTTTTTTGTGGATATCTTAAGATGCGAGTACCACCGGTGAGGTCAATTATGCGATACACCGGTACAGGTGATTCGGGCTATACCAATGTCATTGGTGGCCCGAAAATAAGTAAATGTGATATCCGGCTGGAGACGTTGGGCACGCTTGACGAGACACAGGCACAGCTAGGTGTAGCGCGCGCTATGCTGGGCGAGACACCTTTCGCAGATTGCCTGCTGCGCGTCCAGCAGGACCTGCATCTGCTAATGGCGGAATGCGCTACCGTTGCTGGCACCGGGGCCAGTGCAACCTATCTCACCCCAGAGCATCTTGCCCGCATGGAAGATGAACTGTCGCAATGGCAGACGCTCTCCAGCGGATTCGCTGGTTTTACCATGCCGGGCGAGACTATTCCCGGTGCACAGCTACATGTGGCGCGCACGGTGGCCCGGCGTGCCGAGCGTTGCGTCGCTGCATTATATCAAGGGCAGGAGGCAGAACACCCCCTGCTGCTCTGCTACATCAACCGCCTCTCCTCGTGGCTCTACACCCTGGCACAGCTAGTGGAAAATGACACGAAATGAAGATGCTATTTAAACGGAGGAACCAAACCATGAATCATCGTCACCCCCTGTTGTGCGCTATCGCCGTGCTCGCTTTAGCCGTACCGACGCTGCACGCCGCAGACGTACCGACCGATCCTAATGCTGATCCAGTGAATGTGATCATCACTGCCGAGGGACGCCCACAACTGCAAAGCGAGTCTATCGCCAGCTCGACTATCATCACCGCCCATGATCTGGAAGCAAAAGGTGCCCAAACCGTGGCCGACGCGCTGCGGACTGTCCCGGGGGTAGCCATCATCCAGAATGGACAGAATGGCGCGCTGGCTACCGTGCAGATTCGCGGTACCAGAGGTACACAGGCGCTGGTGCTCATCGATGGGCAGCGGATATCCTCCCCTGCCTTTATGGGGACTGATATGTCGAAGTTTCCGGTATCGGACATCTCGCGCATAGAGATAATCCGCGGGCCAGTATCCAGCCTATACGGTTCCGAAGCTTTTGGCGGTGTTATCAATATTATTACCAAACGCCCTGTTGGTACCGGTGGTGAACTGGCCTACAGCTACGGCAACCATGGCCGTACCCAACGTTCAATTGATGTTAGCGATGGCAATGAGAAGCTGGCCTGGCAGTTCAATGCCAGTGCACCAGGCTTCAATGCGTCACGCCCGAACAGCGATTTCGTCGCTGCTGACTATACGGGAAGAATACTATTCAATGGTGTAAGTGGCTGGGATATCGCGCTCCGTGCAGAGCATTACAATGATGCACTGGGGGTTGCCGGTTCGGTGAACTTCGCCCCGACAGATGAGCGCCAGTGGTGGCTACGTGAGGACTTTTCGGTCTCCGCTACACGCGAGCTGGATAATGGCACACTGACAGTCAATCTCCATAGTCTGCGCCAGGAAGCCGAGGATCGGGCGACTATCCCCTATTCTTACTCGTCTAACTTCCGTGGTAATACCATAAATGGCGATATCCGCTATGCGCGTACATTAGGTGTACACCAACTGGTAGCAGGGCTGGAGGCGCGCACCGATGGCTATCGTGATCTGGAAGTACCCGGCACCGGGGTAGATATCAAAATCAATAATCGCGCCTTCTTCCTGGAAGACCGCTGGGGCATCACCAAAGACACCTCGCTTGTGCTCGGCGCACGGCAGGATCAGCATTCGGCAGCGGGAGTACACTTCAGCCCGCGCATCGGTCTATCACAGAATATGGGGGCAGGCCTGATGCTGCGCACCTCCTACTCGGAAGGTTTCCGCGCTCCTAACTTCACTGAGCTATACACCAGTTCCTTCGGCACCACCGGCAACCCCAATCTGGCCCCAGAGACCTCGCGCTCCTTTGAAGCGGGTGCAGCGTATACGCAGAGTCGTGACAATTATGATATCGCCCTGTTCTCCAATCGTGTCACCGATCAGATCACCTGGGTACCGGATACCGCGCCCTTCTCCTACACCTATAAGAATCTGGCGCGCGTACGTCAGCAGGGGTTAGAGACCAACTGGAACCACGTCATCAACAAAGACTGGAAAACCGGCATGAGCTACAGCTACCTGGAAGCGAATGACAGCGACACCGGTGCACGCCTGGCGCGCCTTCCACATAACAAAGTGAGTTTGAGCGTTACCGGCAACGTCGCCGATGTCTGGAACACCACCCTCACAGGACGCTGCACCGATCAACGCCCGGACCTGTCCTTCGACAGCAATTTCGTCGGCTCCAACGTGATGCTGCCTTCCCGTGCGGTTTTCGATCTGAATATCACCCGCAATCGCTTCGCGCTGGATAAAGAGAACAAAATAATGCTGAGTCCTTTCCTGATGATCCGTAACATCGCCAACACCCCCGGCGACGAAATTGCCGATTATCCAACAGAAAGTCGTAGTGCGGAAATTGGCATACGCATGTACTGGTAATAGGGGTATAATTACCTGTCTCGGAGTTTTTTCGAGACAGGTGATCTCTGGAGAGAATGACCTTAAGTGATTAAATCTCTTGTTAAACATTGGAGTTGGCCGCTCATAGTATCAATTGGCATCAATATACTGGTGCTAGTGGTATTCACACGCCTGACAATATTTGCAGTAGAACCGCAAGAGCGCCGCCTGGTATTGAATTACCTGCCCGAGGAGATGCTGGCTGAACTTACCCCACCCCCGCCACCACCGGTAGAGAAAAAGAAGAAGGTTATTCCCCCGAAGGATTTCGATATGCCGAAGCTGGATGATCTGGCCTATGACCTGCTGAAGGTGAAGCCGGAGGAGCAGTTACCACCGCCGAAGCCGAATAAGGTCGCGCCTCCCCCCGTAAAAACCCCTGTTCCACCGGAAGAGAAAATTGAGCCGAATGGGTTGACCCCCATACCAGTACAAGGTACAGCGGGAGCGGATAAACAGGGGGATAGCGAAAGCAATCCCAGCGAACTGGCGAATAATGAGATCAATCGTAATAACAACTCGGCTGCCGGTATACCGCGCACCGTGCGTGAATTAGAGTTGGAAGCGAAGATGTCTATTGCGCATGGCAATATCTTCAATACCTCCATGTACGATGCTACCGCACCGGGCGGTAGCGCGAGTGGTGGGGCCAACTTCGCGAATGCCCTGCAGCCTACCGGATACATCACTAGCGCAGTTGGCAACCCTGATATTCTGTTACCGGTATACGCTGGCGGTGGTATAAACGGCATCGCTGAATATAACCGATGGAATTTCAGTCCACTCGCTAACGGCAGAGGTCCGATCGGCATTGGCAGAGGCCCGGACACAAATGGCAATGGAAATGGAAACAATAGCGGAAACAGCCCTAATGACGGCGTAACTACTGCTAAGACTCTCAACCCCGGTGATAGTGGCGGGGGGACTTTCCATCTCGGTACCGTCGATGGTATCGCGGGGGGCATAGATTTTACCAGCATACCAGGGATGGCGAGAGGATATGGAAGGTATAACATCCCGGGTAACGGTGGCTGGGGGTATGACGGCGAGGGCAATGGGAGCATAGGAACTGGCGGCAGGGAGGATTTGACCGGACAAGCACCCAAAATTGCAGGTACAAAGAACCCCAGCCGGCTGACACCGTCCTCCGGGTTGGGGAATGGAAATGGTCATAATGGGCCAGTAAGAATTGGCGGTGCCCCTATCATTAGAGAATGGCGCGGAAAGTATCCATCTGAAGCAGAAGCGCAAAATGTTCAAGGAAATGTTACTGTTGAGGTCACCTTTAATGAAAAAGGCAAGGCGATAAAAAGTGTGGCCGTAGAATGGAAAAACGAGAAAGGCCAGGTAGATATACTGGTATTCAAGTTACTCGGGAATCCTGCACGTGCCGATTCAATGGAGGTTGCGTTACTCCCCAAGGAAATTCCAACTATCGACGGGCAACCAGTAGCGCAAATCAGGAATTTCATCTACCGGTTCAGGAGGTAACTCACACTCGTTGCCGTTGCAGCAAATAGAGGAAGAACGGGCACCCGAGCGCACTGGTGACAATGCCGATGGGGATCTCGGCTCCGGGGATAATAACCTGCGCCAGTACATCCGCCCAGATGAGTAATAGACCACCGCCGAGGATGCAGGCGGGTATCAGCTGCCGGTGATTAGGCCCCACCAGCAGGCGCATCAGGTGTGGCACTATCAAGCCGATAAAGGCGATAACCCCACTCACCGCCACGGCTGCCGCCGCCAGCATAGAGGCTATCACCAGGATGAGCATACGCGTGCGCTCCAGATTTACCCCCAGGTGGTGCGCCGTCTCGTCACCCAGCGCCATGATATTCAGCTCGCGCCGCCACAATACCGCAACCGTTACCCCGATGAAGGTATAGGGCAAAAGTGAGAACACCGCCGCCCAGTCACGCCCGGCCAGACTGCCCATCAACCACATTATCACCATGCGCATATCATCAGGCCGCCACTGCATCAGCAAGAGCGAGGTAATGGCACTCATCAGCCCGCCGATGGCAATACCGGTGAGGAGCAAGGTACCTATAGGGACACGCCCACCCCGGCGCGACATGAAGTAGACCAGGCCAGTGACAACCACTGCACCGATAAAAGCGAACAGCGACCGCGTGACGAATCCGGCAAAGGCAAACTGCAGCCCGAGTGTCACCGCCAGCACAGCACCCAATGCCGCACCACTGGAGACGCCCACGATATAGGGGTCGGCCATGGGATTATGAAAGAGCGACTGCATCAGCGTCCCGGCCACCGCCAGCGACGCCCCCACCAGCAACGCCAGCGCGATACGCGGCAGGCGAATCTGCCAGACGATCATATCGAGCATCTCGGAGGTGGACATAGGCCCACCCAGGTGGTGCCAGATCACCCGCGGTACATCGCCCGGACGCACAACCGCGCTACCACCGATACCAGTGGCAAAGATGGCGCTGATAACCAGCAATACTCCCAGCGATATCAATATGAGCGAGATGCGGCGTTGGCTGATCATAGCTCCTCCTGCGGGGGCGAAGCCCGATTCAGTAGCACCACCGGTTGCCCGCTGTAGGGGTTATCCTCCACACTCACCAGCGTACCGTACACGTCGCGCAGGTTCTGCTCCGTCACCACCTCATGCGGGCTACCAAGGGCGTAGACCTGCCCTACAGAGAATAACGCCACCCGGCTGCAGTATTCCGCTGCCAGATTGAGATCGTGCGATATACAGAGCACCGCCAGCCCCTGCTGCCGGCTTAACGTAACGAGCAACTCAAAGGTGGCCATCTGGTGGCCGATATCCAGATGCGCGGTAGGCTCATCGAGGAGCAGCACCTGGGGTTGCTGCGCCAATGCGCGCGCAATCACCGAACGCTGCAATTCGCCGGAACTAAGGGTATCAATGGCGCGGTCTGCCAGCTGCACCAGGTCGGTAAGCTCCAATGCTTCGTCTATTGCTCGTTCATCAGCTACGCCAGGATTCGTGAAGCGCCCCAGGTGCGGGTGCCGTCCCATGGAAACTACCTCACGCACAGAGAAGGCGAAGGTGGGCGCACTAACTGCAGGAACCACGGCCAACCGGCGCGCCAATGCGCGGGTGGGGATGGCGGCGACATCCTCCCCGCCGAAGAGCACACGCCCGCTACGGATGGGCAACAAGCCAGTGAGGGCACGAATCAATGTGCTCTTGCCGGAGCCATTCGGGCCAATAATGCCGAGGAACTCACCCGGATGCAACTCCAACGTAACGCCATGCAACACGTCGCGTTCGTCATACCCCGCGACAACCGCTTCCGCTGCCAGAATTGGCGCGGCTTCGCTCATTTCTTCTCTCCGGCGGGGAACAACTCGGGGTGCAGCGCGGCGGCCAGCTGTTGCAGCGCTATCCCCTGCCGCGGGCTACCGGGGCGGCTGATAAGGTCATCTTCCACTACGGCTACGCGGCCATCTTTCACCGCGCTCACATTCACCCAGCGTTCGTCACCACGGAAATATTGCAATGCTCTTTCGGCAGTCAGCTCGTCTGGTGTGCCTTTGGCCGCCAATACAATAATTGCCTGTGGATCGTCAGCGATCACCTTCTCCAGCGATAGCTTCGGCCAGGCGGTCTGCACATCACTGGCGATGTTTTTCCCACCTGCAAGTGTTATTAGTTGGTCGATATGGCTTCCTGGTCCGGCACTGTACAGGTCATCCCCCAGTTCAAACAGGTAGAGTGTCCGTGGTAGTTGTTCAGCAGGTAATGTTTTAACCTTCTCCGTCACCGCTGTGCGTTGATCCTTCAGTACCTGCACCAGCTTCTCTGCCTCGGGCGACTCCCCCACCACCTGGCCGATCAGCTTTATCGTCTCCATGGTGCTGTCATAGTCTGTTGGGTCTACCGCTACTAGGGGCATATACAGCTTATGCATCTGCTCCAGTGTATCCTTCATGTTACCGCGTTCACCGATGATCAAGTCGGGTTTCAGAGCGATGATTTGCTCGATATTCGGATCAAGGTACCCACCGATATGCGGCAACAGCTTGGCTTCCTCGGGATAATCACAGAAGGTGGTGTCAGCTATGACATATTTGCCACGGCCCAGCGCAAAAAGCGTCTCGGTCACCGCTGGTGCCATGGAGATAATGTGTTGCGGCTGATACGGGATATTCACCTGCTCACCGAAGGCATCCGTAACTGTCAACGGGAAGGCGTCCACACCACGAACGATGGGGGTCTTCGCTGCCGGGCGTGATTTAGCTACCATTCCCATCACAAAGTAGAGACCCACCAGCAAAACCGCCAGTGCAGCAACAAATGCTATCATACTAGTTTTCATCAGTCATTTCCCTCTCAAAAAAAAACACCCCCGGCAACCCGCAAAGGTGGCCAGGGTGTTAATATAACTTCCCTACCCCATGCGCGAGGGCGATTGTAGTTGCTGGGTGGGCGGTATCCTGGCTTTCGCTTCTTCCTTCCACCACGCCTTCCCACCCTTGCGGGCAGTGGCATATTGCAGCGGTCGTCGGCGATTACAGTTGCGCGACAGCGACGGATTCTCACCGTCTTCCCGAATTCCAACCAGCTTATTCAGCTATACTAATAGAGTAACAATCCTCACCGCTCGCGTCAAATTATTCAGTACCCTTCTTCTCGTGATAAATGAAATATTTGCGCCCCAGGTAATTCCAGAAAAAGACAATCACCAGCGCGACCGTCTTGGCAATTCCAATATCATATGGGGCATGTAACCCAAGCTGCGCTAGTTCCGGGCGTGTATAGATAATTATAATCTCAGTAAGAGCAAGGCCTATCCCCGCCACCACTGCTACCATGATGAACTCTACACTGACGTGATGTTCAGTTGGCTTGAAGATCAACAACTTGCGCGTAAGTACAAAATGCACCAGCGTCCCCAGAATATACCCAGCAGCGATGGCAAAGCCCATGAACGCCTGATTATCCGGTCGGAGATGCACCAGAATTATAAGTACAGCGTAATCGACAACGGTGGCGACCACGCTCACCAGGCCAAAACGGACGATATGCAGCCCCAGAATGCTCTTCAGAATCATTACTAGCGGAGCCTTTGCGGAGTTATCTTTCTCAGAATTCATCAATGATTATCTTCCCAGCTATAAATGCAACAATTAACGGCACATTATCCCTCACTGGAGAGAACTATGTCAAACAGCGAATCCTAAAAACGAGCTGCAGACCAATTATGATTATGATAATCCCCGTACTCGACAAAGCTCCACATGAATATTGACTTCCCCGCCCACTCTACGCTATAATACACCCGCAAATGTACCCATGGCTGCGTAGCTCAGTGGTAGAGCAAACGGCTCATAATCGTTAGGTCGCTGGTCCGAGTCCAGCCGCAGCCACCAGGTCATTATCTGCACTCCAACAACTCCGCCATTCATTACCATAATCAACGTCAATGGCCCCGCCCGAAGGCGAGGCCATTGAGGTTATATCTCCCAGTATCCCTGCTCTGCCTATTTTCCGCCTCCTGGTGCTGTCGATTTGCCAGAACCAGTGCTGGAGCCGTTGTCCGCCGGTGCAGCATTGTCTCTGTTATTGTCACGCGGTGCTGTCGATTTGGTTATCGGTGCCTGTTTGTTATCCGTCGCGCTGTTCGGGCGCGGGGATGGGCCTACATCCGGTTTTCCACCCGTGGGGCGCGTATCAATATTCGGGCGTACTGGCTGCTGCGTTGGGCGTGTGTCCGGCCTGCCCATTCCCGGACGATCCTGGATATTATCGTCAAAGGTGCGCGGGCGATATACTGGGCCGCCACTGCCGTGTTGATACGGTGGCCGTGGTGGTGTGGCCTGGTAATAATCCGGCTTGCGGTCATTATACACCGGCGCAGTGGTTTTACCCGGGTGCTCGTTATATGACGGCTGGTAGACGGCAGGAGGGTAATCCGGCCGCGGCACCTGGTTGTAGTCGTGTTGCGAATAATTATACGGTCGGCTTGGACGACGGTAGCGCCAGATATGCTCGGGCTGATAATAGTAGCGCTCTACGTATTCACCGTTGCGATACACGATTGTCGTAGTGTAGTTGCCATCATCGATGAACGGCGGTGTGCCATTGACGATAACCACCGGTCGATTATTATACTGATAGTCGTATGAAACCGAAGTGGTCGGGGTATTGTACTGATAGTCGTAGGTAACCGAAGTGCTATTGGTATTGTAGCCGTAGACCACAGTCTGCGGTAGCGAAGTGCGGATGATGCGGAATCCCGTATATTCATCGCATTGCGTCGGAGATGCATAGCTGCGCACCGCCACGCGATAATCAGTATTGTTGTAGCCACCACTGCCGCGGAGTGTGCGGTATGTGCTGTTGCTCCCACCATTCGGATTGCTCGTGGGCGAGTAGTCGTAGTAGCGGGCATCATAACTATCGGCACACCACTGGCGGATATTCCCTACCATGTCCTGTACGCCATACTGGCTGGCACCGTACGGATAGCTTCCGGTAGCGCTGATTCTGTCTCTGCCATTCTGGCCAGCGCAGTTGGACGGGTTCCAGGTATTTCCCCAGGGATAGCTGCGGTTATCGGTTCCACACGCGGCCAGCTCCCACTGTGCTTCTGTGGGCAGCGTTCCCCCTGCCCAGGTAGCGTAGGCCTGTGCGTCATAGTAACTCACCAGTGTCATCGGGTTGTCATCCTGCCACCCGTATATCGGCTTGCGCGCCCAGTTGAAATTGTAACCACTCAAGCGGCAGAAGCTACGGAACTGCCCTACGGTGACGTTATCCTTGTAGATATAGAAGCCATCCATGGTAACGCTATGGCGTGGGTATTCATTGGGATTGCCGATACCGGCACGGCTCCCCATCACAAAGCTCCCTGCCGGAACATACACCATGTCGGCATTGTCTACGTTGTTCGTCCACACGTCAATGACATTGGTAGCTGCTGCATATGGTTGATCATAGACAATATGGTTACTCAAGCGTGGCTGTACCAGCACGGCAGCGGGAACGATGGATACGGTGAGCTTACGATGTCCGGTGAGGTCGATGTTTATAGGCACCCCACCCTGACCACGATTAACACGCACATTGTACACTGAGGCTCCGTTGGCCATCACCCGTTCATCCACACCATCCAGACGGAAGGAAGCGAAGCCATCGATAATCCGGCTGTTGTCCGGTGTATCAATGATAGCAGTGAAGGTATCATATCCGTTGATGTCAAAGGTGGCGGTACCTTCAACTCTCGCTCCTGCGATGTCAAAGTACCCGTATCCGGCATAGAGATTCCCATTTGTACTGACAGTATCTGTGCGATAAACCCAGTTCGAGTCGTCATGACTCAACTGTGTTATTGAATTGTCCAATGGCTGAATCGCCATTCCGGCGCTGATGGTAAACACCGCCGCCAGCAATGAGATCGTAATAGTTCTTAGTTTATTCATCTCCGTCCCTCCTTGTGAGTTATACCAGTTTTTCTAGGCCTATATTCATAGTACAATTTGAAACCGCAAAAGTTGCACAATTATTCAACTTTTCTCGATTGTGTTGTAAATGAGATAATATGTAGGCATAAATGGTTTTGGGGTGAAAAATTGTTGTACCAAAGCTGTATCCAAAATTAATTTTCTACGTTACTATGAATATGGAACATTTTGGCGCGATCCCCAGTCTATAGGTTAGCGGCATCTTGCCGAACAGATTTTTCTGATGTGAGGGAGAGACTATGAAACAATTTCGTATACATCTGCTGGTATTACTGGCAGCAGTAGGATTCCTGGTGTTGAACCAGGCGGGGACGGCAGTTGGCCAGGTGGCAGTGCCACGGGACAAGGCGGTAGCGCTGCAAACGCAGGGCAATTACAAGGAAGCGTACGACGGCTTCTCGCTGTTGGCGCTCGACCCTAAAGATGACTCCCTGAAGGTCGGCAGTGACCTGACTAATGCAATCCAGTGCCTGCAGAACCTGGGGCGCATTGATGAGGTTGACACCTTCCTGGAGAAGGTCATCGCCGCCCACCCCGATAGCTGGCGGCTGCTCTTCGCGGCAGCGCAGTCATATAACAACCTCGAACACAATGGCTACCAGATTGTAGGCAAGTTCAGCCGTGGCTACCACCGTGGTGGTGGCAAAGCGGTGAACTCCTATGAGCGTGATCGTACCCGGGCAATGCAATTGATGGTACAGGCGCTGGGTATGACCAATGCCGAAACCGATAAGAATGCACTTGCTGACTTCCACTGGAAGCTTTCACAGATGTTGCTGGGCAATCGTGGTTATAACGATGCTTGGCGCTTGCAATACCTGACTGATCTAACCGTACTGCCGGATTATGATGAAGGATACTGGGGCTGGTACGGCAACACCCAACGTGGTGCCCCGGTGCAGGAAGACGGCACGCCCGTGTACTATTCCGTGCCGAAGAGCTGGGCCGATGCGCAGAATGATGGCGAACGCTGGCGCTGGGCGATGCAGCAGACCATGGAGATGGATGCAAACCGTATCTCCGAAGTAAGATGGACCTTCGCTAGCTTCCTGGAGAACCAATTCGGTGTTGCCACTATGGCGCAGTATCGCTGGTACTTCAGCCAGCAGGATCGCTCGGATAAGGTCGACACTTCGGGGCCATACGAGTTATCTTCGCTGAAAGAGACCGAAACAATCGCGCAGCTAGCCACCGGAATCAAGCGTTTCACCTTACCTGATGAATTCAACTACCTGAAGATTGATCAAGAGATCGCCGCCAAAGACGGCAACAACGGTTACGGCCATACAGCACTGTCGACTCTCGGTAGAATATTCTCCGATCGTCGGCAGTATGATCGTTCGGCAGAATACTATAAGCTCGCGGGTGAGATTGACATGGTGAACCAGATCCTCGGTAACTGGGGAGTATTTGAGCCGATCACCACCCAACCGGCGGGCAAAGAAGCTACTATCGAATTCCGCTTCCGCAACGCTACTGAAGTGAACATGGATATAACGGATATCGACACCACTAAGTTGCTCAATGATGTAAAGGCCTACCTGAAGGCGAACCCGAAACAACTCGATTGGCAAAATATGGATGTACAAAACCTGGGGTACCGCCTGGTAACTCAGAATCAAGAACAATACCTTAAAGGTGAAAAAATTGCCTGGACTGAGAAGTTAACGCCACGGCCCAACCACTTTGACAAGCGCGTTACTATCAGTACTCCTGCTACCAAAGCCGGTGCCTATCTGGTAAAGGCAACTATGCCGAACGGCAACATCAGCCGCGTCATCATCTGGGTGGCCGATACAACTATCGTGAAGAAACCGATGGAAAAGGGCACCTTCTACTATGTGGCCGATGCCGTCACGGGCGCTGCGATCCCCGGAGCCAAGCTGGACTTCTTCGGCTACCATCAGGACTGGCTAAATAATAAAGGCAATGCCGGCGGGTACTATAACATCACCACTACCAGCGTACAGGGCACAACAGACGCCCAGGGACAATATTTTGCTGATCCGTTGGACACCAACTACACCTGGCTTACCACCGCAACCAAGGATAAGCGGCTGGCCTACCTGGGCTTCTCAGGTGCCTGGTATGGCGGGCAATATGATTCCGAATACAACGCCATGAAGACCTTCGCCCTCACTGACCGCCCGGTTTATCGCCCGGATCAGTCGATGAAGTTCAAATTCTGGATCAGCCAGGCGAAATATGACCAGGGCGACAAAAGCCCCTACGCGGGCAAATCCTTCCCAATTGTGATTTATAACCCCAAGGGTGAGAAAATCTACGAAAAAACCTTCACCGCGGATGAATACGGTGGCATCGACGGCGACTATATGCTGCCGAAGGACGCCACCCTGGGCGTCTACAGCGTGCAGATACCCTATCCGAATAACGGCAACAGCTACACCGGCGGCTCTATCACTTTCCGCGTAGAAGAGTATAAGAAACCGGAATTTGAAGTGAAGGTAGACGCCCCAACTGAACCGGTGATGCTGGGCGAGAAAATACAAGCGACCATAAAGGCCAACTATTACTTCGGCGCACCGGTCACCGACGCCAAGGTGAAGTATAAAATCATGCGCAGCGGCTACACCGCCTCCTGGTATCCCTATGATCGCTGGGATTGGTTCTACGGTCCCGGATATTGGTGGTACGGCTATGATTACGCATGGTATCCCGGCTGGTCCGACTGGGGTTGCGCACGCCCGCAACCGATCTGGTGGCAGGGCTACTACCGCAACACCCCGCAGCCGGAACTGGTAGCAGAGATCGAGACGCAGATCGGCGCTGATGGCACCGTGAAGGTAGATATCGACACCGCCCTCGCCAAAGCTATCCAGGGCGATATGTATCATAAATATGAAATCACCGCGGAAGTAACCGATAAATCCCGCCGTACTATCACCGGAGCCGGTACGGTACTCGTAGCCCGCAAGCCTTTCAAAGTCTACGTCTCGGTAGATCGTGGCTACTACCGTGTTGGCGATGTCATCCAGACCGACGTCAACGCGCAGACGCTCTCCAACAAGCCCGTGCGGGGCAAGGGCAACCTGCGTTTGCTGAAGGTAAGCTATGCCAAAGATGGCGACAAAGTGACTCCGATAGAGACCGAAGTGCAGAAGTGGGATCTGGATACCAATGACCAGGGCACCACGACACTGCAGATCAAGGCATCAGAAGCCGGGCAATATCGCCTGAGCTATACTCTGGATGACCTGAAAGGCCATTCGGAAGAAGGCGGCTACGTCTTCACCATCCGGGGCAATGCCGTAGATAACAATCAGTATCGCTTCAACGACATCGAGCTGATTCAGGACAAGCGCGATTACAAACCGGGTGAAACGGTGAATCTGCAGATCAACACCAATCAGCCGAACTCCACCGTACTGCTCTTTACCCGCCCGGCCAACGGCATCTATCAGGCACCTAAGGTGCTCACACTCAATGGCCAGAGCACTACCGAGCAGATCGTCGTCTCGCAGAAAGATATGCCTAACTTCTTCGTCGAAGCGGTAACCATCTGCAATGGCAAGCTCTACAGCGAAGCACGCGAGATCGCTGTTCCGCCAGTGAAACGCTCTATCGATGTGGCGGTGACGCCGAACTCGGATAAATATAAACCCGGCGAAATGGCTACCGTGAAGATCAAACTGACTGATCCCGACGGCAAACCGGTGGTTGGCACCACGGCTATCACCATGTACGATAAATCGTTGGAGTACATCTCCGGTGGCTCCAACGTACCCGACATCAAGGACTTCTACTGGAAATGGCGTCGCTCGCACTACCAGAGCAACGAGACCAACCTCACCCGGGGTGGATATAATCTGCTCCTGCCCGG
>JBBQQW010000026.1:0-19595 GCA_038215455.1 Armatimonadota bacterium | reverse complement strand
CGATAACCCTATAACGTGCGAATTTTTTCTACAAGTTGTTCAGAATATCACCCTGAAGGGACTAACCCCCGCCCCCTTCCCTCCGAGGGAAGGGGAGACGATTCAATGATTATCTATTGAAAGACGATCATCCTCCCCCTTCCCGCGCCGGGAAGGGGGCCGGGGGGTTAGGTAGACCAACGCTAACGCCATGTAAAAAACATCATGAACTGCGGTGGACTATTCTCCCGCCAGCTCGCGTCTGAATTCATTGAGAAAGGTACGCAGAAAGCGCGTGCGCCGTCGCGCCATCGCCTTTGCTTCCGCAGTATGCAAAGTGCCGGCAAGCATGAGTAACTTGGCGGAGAAATGATCCAGGGTAAAGCGGTCGTCATTAAGTGGACGATTCACCGCGAATGGATCCTCCAGATGATATGTCTCCCGATCAAATCCCTCGGCAAATGTGCGGGCGATGCCTACCGCCCCCAGCGCATCCAGCCGGTCTGCATCCTGCAGCAGTTTCCCCTCCAGGCTCTCTGGTACGCGCCCCGCCGAGAAGGAATGATCCGCAATTGCCGCACATAGCGTCTTCAACCGTACCCCGGTAAAGCCTAGCTCCGGCCCCAGTTTGCTGGTGACCTTCGCAGATGCGGCGGCATGTCCTTGCCCCTTTTTGTGCGAGATACCCCGGCCAATGTCGTGCAGCCAGGCGGCAGCTTCCAGCAGTTCCTGGTCTATATCCGGGTAATTCTTTGCCAGCGATATCACGTTAGCCACCACGCGCAATGTGTGGTCAAATTGATGCGCTCCGCGCGCCCCTGCCAGGTATTGCTGACTAAGGGCGCGCAATTTGCTTCGCATTATCTCCGGCATTTCGTGTCCGGTCTTCATCTGCCCACAGCATCAAAGACGAGAACAGCACCACCGCACACCCCAGCCGAGCCACCTAGCGCCGCCGGGACGATACTGGTAGATGAGCTGTCCACCATCTTCGAGCGCCAGTTCACCGTGCGCTGAATGGCGCTGAAGAGCATGTCACCCGCCTGTGCTATGCCACCGCCGATGATCAATACTTGCGGGTTGTAGAGCTGGATGAGGTTGGCCACCCCGATGCCCACCCACATGGCGGTCTCTTCCAGCACTTCCTTCGCCAGCATATCGCCACCGTTGGCTGCAGCGGAAATCTCCGCCGGGGTGATCTTGTTTAAATCATAATGCACCAGTTCGCCCAGCAGGCTGGCGCGTCCGGTCTGCAGCTTCTGCCACGCGCGCTCGATAATGGCATCGCGCCCGGCCATCGCCTCCCAGCAACCGTGGTTGCCGCAGTTGCACAGGCGGCCTTCCGGCAATACCGTCATGTGGCCGACTTCGGCAAAGCCCTCGCCAGACCCAAGCATCAGATTGCCTTTGGCGATGAGGCTGCCACCGATACCGGTGCCCAGCGTGATCATCACCACCCAGTCATGCCCCTTGCCCGCGCCGAAGCGGTACTCACCCAGGCTGGCGGTCTTCACATCGTTGCGCATATAGCAGGCGACGCCGAAGTGCTCCGCAATCGGCTCCAGCAACTGTACATTCATCCAGTCTTTGAAATTCGGGGAGAAGATGACAACGCCTTCAGCGGAATTATGCCGCCCCGGCACGCCCATACCGATGCCGATAATATCTTCATGGGCCACCCCGGCGCTGGCTATTGCCGCTTCTATCACGCCAATAATCTGCCCCTGGGTTACCGCTAATCCTTCGTCGGCTTTGGCGTCATCCTGCTGGTCGCCCAGAATCTTCCCGTCGATGTCGATCACAGCAGCGCGGACATTAGTCCCGCCCACGTCCACACCCACGGCATATTTACCAGAAGTGTTTGGTTGGAATTTAGTCATTATTAGTCTCCAATTAGTCTAATTTATTCCGTTCATTAGGAATTATGCAACCGTTTTGCATCGCAAAAGCCCTTGCATCGTTGTAGAAACGTTTGAAGGATGGCATCTTCAGCATCGGCTGTAATGATGGGTAGTTGCCTACGAGGTCGGCAATTTCATCCTCTTTCTTATCGTCGCGTGTTATCTTTATTGCAGCTTGAAATGATGTTTTGGGGTCATTCACTCGGAGGTCTTTCGCGGTGCATGGAAAATTATTCGCCACATAATCTGCATCAGCACATATCCAACATTCAATATTTCTCTCCGCAACTCCCATTATTACCATATCCTGCATGTCATCAGGGATATATCTCTTCTCGGCTTTTAGCACTTCGCCCAGATCATTATTATCGGTATCGGTGAGAATAATGATGACATTACATCCTTTCAGGCGTCCTTCTTTGCACGCCTGTGGATATTTCCGCGGCGATAATTTTGTCCCTCGATATCCCAGGGTCTCAATTTCAGCACCCTTACACCAGCGATTGCGTAATCCTGTTAGAAATGCTTTATCCGATGAACCTTGAACGATGATACCTATCTTCATCCCAACAATTCTCTAAAGTGCGCTTCGCCGAGATCGAACTCTTTTAACAAAGTCGTCAGCTTCTCTGCGCCGGGTTTGATTATTTCCGAATGTGTTGAGTCTGACTTCATCACAAAGACGCCATCCAGATAGCTATCGAATAAATCAATAAAGAACGGCGAGTGGCTACTGAAGATGAATTGTGGAGAATTTTCGATACCTGTTGGCGCTACTAATTCCATTAGACGCTTTAGGTGCCCGATATAAATACCGTTCTCCGGTTCCTCAATAATCACCAACGGTGGTGGCGTGGCCTGCGCCTCGGCCAACGATGAACTCATCACGATCGAGTAAGCGATTGCCATATAGCGCAATGTGCCGTCGGAAATTGACATCACATTGAAACGATTATTGTGTGCATCCGTTAAAAACATGAAGACAGATTCCTGGGTCGGCGGTAAGAAATTAAATACCTCCAACTTCGGCTCTATCTCCTTGATGATTTTAACAAAGGCGCGGTAGCGTCCCTCGTCAATATTTTTTAATTGAAACAGCACCTGGGATAGATTAGATCCATCCTGTTTCAGCGTTAGTCCCTGTTGTTTGGCCTCAAAACCACGTAGTTTTGCCGGGTCAAAGTCATAATACAGCACACTTCCGAGGTATTGCTTGAATATGTTGGCAAATCGATTATGCTGCAGATCATAGAGTCGATTCAGCATCGTTATGTCTGTCGGAACACTGGTCTCAACGTATACGTCCGGTTCTTTACGCGAGAATTTACTCTCATTTAAGAGTTGTACCGCACCAGCAGTATTATCCAGCAACACTGTTTCATTGCCAAAATCTCCACCGGAAATCGTGAGGAGTTCCTGTTGTAATGTACATACATTGGCGGTGGCACCGGGCAATTGCTGTGACTTAACGCTGAATCTAAGGTGATAGGAATAGAGATACTCCTGTTCGTCAATTTGAAGCCCACATTCACAATCAATAGTCACGATATCTTTTTTCAGGTATGCATTGGTGATATTCCACGGATCAGCTGTTGCCATATTAGCCGCATCTACGATTGATGCGGATGTGGTATTTCGCAGGAACATTATGGCCTGGCATAGGGTGGTTTTACCGCTGTTATTACGCCCGGTGAGTAGATTTACCTCACCGGGCTCAAATACAACGTTAATAAGTCCTTTGAAATTGTCAATCCTGAATCGCCTGAACATCTTCTCTCCCCGAGGTTTCCTTTTAGTCGATAAAGTCGCGCAGTAACTGGCGCTTCTTGTTGGCGCGCAGTTTCTTCAGCGCTTTCGCTTCGATCTGGCGGATGCGCTCGCGCGTTACTTCGAAGATATGCCCGACTTCCTCCAGCGTGCGCGCGTAGCCATCATCCAGGCCGAAGCGCAATTTCAGCACGTCGCGTTCACGCGGGGTGAGGGTGTTGAGCACCGACTCCAGCTGTTCACGCAGAACAAGAATGGTGGCGGCGTCCGCCGGAGAGACAGCATCCTGATCCTCGATGAAGTCGCCCAGGTGGCTGTTATCTTCTTCACCGATAGGGGTCTCTAACGAGAGCGGTTCCGGTGCTATCTTGAAGATTTCGCCCATGCGATGTACTGATTTCGCCTTGTCGTCGGCGTTGGCGAACGGGCCATCCATCTCCTCGGCGATCTCTTCCAGGCTCGGTTCGCGCCCCAGATCCTGCACCAGCTGGCGCGAAACCTTGATGAGCTTATTGATCGTCTCCACCATATGCACCGGGATGCGGATAGTGCGTCCCTGGTCGGCGATGGCGCGGGTGATCGCCTGGCGAATCCACCAGGTGGCGTAGGTCGAGAATTTGAACTTCTTGCGATAGTCGAACTTCTCCACCGCGCGGATGAGGCCGATGTTGCCTTCCTGGATCAAGTCGAGGAAGGACATGCCGCGTCCGCTGTATTTCTTTGCGATACTCACTACCAGGCGCAGGTTGGCCTCGGTCAGGCGTTGCTTGGCGCTCTCCCCGCGTGACATGGTGCGTTGCGTCCATAGGATAATCGTTTGGATCTCAGTTTCGTCTGCGTCGACGCCGGCTTCTGCACGCACCAGCGCGGCGGGCACCGGACGGATGCCTTCTTCGCGTTTCTTGTGGTAGACTTTACCCACGCGCAGGGCGGAGATCAATTCCGCCTCGGTCTTCTCCAGAATGGTAGTCGCATCGTAACGGGAACGTAGCTGCGAGGCTTCCTCTTCGGGTAGCCCTTCTTCTTCACCACGGCTCTCCGAGCGGAATTCCTCCCACACGCGACGCAGGAAGAGGTATTCGCAGGTCTTCTCCATATTCAAGCTTTCGAGCAGCTTCTGGAAGAGTTTTTCGCGGGCCTCATATTCTTTTTTCGTCTTCGCCAACTGTTCGGCATTAAGCATATCCCGCGTCAGCGTCTCGCGCCGCGTGCGGATATCCTTCACACGCTGGGTGAGGAAGTTGATAAAGTATTCGTGCATCTCCTCCAGCGGTTTATTCTTAATTGATGTGTCGGGCAGTAGCCGCTTGATAGAGTCATCGATGATGTCCATCACATCGTGCAGCTCATGGTCGCCCGAGCGCTCTACTGCTTTCTCGATGGAATCGATGGAAGGCTCAAAATGCAGCGCATTGGTGCAGTAGTTCCACACATGCTGCAGCTTCAGCAGCAGGTTGGATTTCTCCAGCGATTTAGCATACTCGATCTCTTCTTTCGGAGAGAGCAGCGGTACGCGCCCGATCTCACGCAGATACATGCGCACCGAGTCATCCGGCGGGATACCCTCGGTAGAAGAAACTTCTTCATCGGGTAGCTCCAGCTGACCTGTCGGCGCGGTGGCAGGGCGTGCCGGCTCTGCCAACTCCGGTATTTTTTCTACCACCTGGATACCTTCAGCACCGATAAGCTCAAGGATATCGTCAACGGAATGTTCGTCCACATCCTCGCCAGCGAGTATTTCATTGATCTCATCATAGGTCACCAGGCCATTATTCAGGCGACCACGTTCAAGTATCTTTTCCACTTCAGGACTATGACTATTAATCTGGGAATCAGCCAATTTCTTTCACCCCCGAGGCGGCCTACGGCCCTCACCCCCGGCGCATCCTACCCGCAATTGCAGCTAGAGCACCCATCCATCTATCAAGTTCGTGATAAGTCAGACAATATCCTTCTTATCCTCGTTTTTGATGTGGGGAGTTTTTGACAAAGGGAGGATTGCATTGCTGCAGGTACTATGCCGAATATTTTTCAAGTTAGATTTTTTCACGCGAAGGCAAATGGTTTTTCATCCCAAGTTCTACCATCAAGCAATCTACCGGCTTTTTTCTTTTGCACACCACCCCACTGCTTGAAAAAAAATGGAACATTTGCATTCTCGCACTGCTTTTTGATCTCAATAACCCATTCTTCGTTCATTGGGCGCGCGCCGGGGCCGGATTCTCCTCCGACTATAACCCAATCAATGTCTGTAAGATTCATATTTCCAAGGGGACTAAGTAACGGTTCCAGCGAGAGAAATTTTACCTTTGCGCCACTTGCACGAAGGTGATCGATGCGGTATAAATATTCGGCAGATTCTACCGTGACCCCCATCCAGATATTCTGCGCCCAGTTCAAGGTGCTGGATTCCAATGCCAAGCGCTCGGAGCGCTTGGTGAGTAACTGAAAACGATGCCAGTGTGCGTCATTCATAACCCGGAACATATCGTGAATAAAAGATACCGGCACATCATTATGAAAGATATCACTCATGGAGTTGACGAAGATATTCTGCGGCTTCTTCCACTGCAAGGGTAGTGACAAAGTCTGCGGGTGACAGGTCAACTTAAAACCATCCACATAATTAGCCTGCCCCATCGCTTGCAGACGGAATGCCATCCGTTCTGCATAGCAATTCAAGCACCCTATACTTATTTTCGTACACCCGGTAATAGGATTCCAGGTGGATTCTGTCCATTCAATTGCGCTATATGCCATTTGCTTCTCCTTGGTAGCTAAAGAACGCTCTAGGTATATTTGTCTTGTAATCTTTCCAGCTGATATGGTTGAAAGAAACAGTCTTACCTGCAATATCAACAACCTTTATAACTCCTTCTTTTCGTAAATGATTAAGAATCTCATTGATATGCTTTGGTAAGAAACCTTGTTCCAGGCAAAACCGATATAATTCTCGGTTGTCTCGTCTGCTTTCTTTCAGATAACTTTTCACCTCAACTTTCAATCGATCCATCTTCATATAGACGTTATTATCGAAAAGAGAATGCTGTCCTTCCCAAAGTGATTTATCATCATCTTCGATCGGGTAATTTGCCTCGCCAGTTTTAGGATCTAATCCCCAGCAAACATTCAAAAACTTTTGCAAACCATATAGGCTGCTACTCCCGAAAATTACTCCGTAAATATTGCCGTTATCTTTTTTGATTGAAAATGGTGCGACGTAATATTCTTTGTTGGCTGGAATCCACTGCCTATACTCGTCAGCGACTTTTCGATGAATCTCATTTGGGTTATCTAGTAGCTTTTTGTCTAACGCGATATATTTGCGGATATTCTCATGCTCGGAAAACCTTCTAATTATATCAGATGAAATAAAAAACATTATGTCCGTTTTGGGGCAATCGACTAACTGGAGAAAGACTTCTTGTATTACCTTGCTAATGCCAAATTGATCCATTATCAATAAGTTGGCGCTATGAGCATCTTGCACTTCTCTAATTTTCAGCTCAAATGCATCTTTGAAGTCCAGGCTATCCAGGCAGACCATATTTCTAATTTGCGGTGACCAGCTAGCAACTTCTTGCTGCAATTGTTCATAATTGCCTTTGTCCTTATTGTTAAAGTAAAGTTTTACAGATATTCCCTGTGCAATAATGCGTTTGCCACCGGGTAAATATTCGCTTACTTCGTCACGGATTATTATTGGAGAACCAGGGGCTAGCTCACTATCACGACCTGGCCCTGCAAAAAAATCGTAAACACCAACGGTTGGGCAAGTCAGCTTGGATAGAAATACCGGGAGCCATTCACGAATATAACCGCGAAAGATATCAAGCTTTAGCTTTGTCCCTGTATCGAATGGTTTATCATGGAAATCCGCTTTAGCCATGCCCTTTCTCCCTCTTTGTTATCAAGTATAGATATTGTAGCACACTTTCGCCTTAATGCAAACAGATGATTGGTAAATATTTGCACCAGGAATTAAAATTTGAAAAATATACCCTAACACTACGACTGCATCTCTATATTACTAATAAGCATCAATTTGAAAAAACTGTTGTAGCAGAGTCACAACAGCATAAATCTGCGCAGTAAGAAAAATGGTATGATAATGAGAACGACCGACGAAAGAAAGGAGATATTATGGCTGAGGAAAAACCAAAGAAAGCAACAACTAAGACGGATGGCGAGGCCGAGGTCATCGCAAATATTGCCGCGATGCCGGAACCGGACCGTGTCCTCGCCGAACGGCTCCATCTGATCATCAAAGCCAGCGCGCCTACCCTTTCAGTCAGACTCTGGTACGGGATGCCCGCATATACCAAGGACGGAAAAGTCATCTGCTTCTTCCAAAGCGCGGCGAAATTCAAGACAAGGTACGCGACTTTCGGTTTTCAACATGAGGCAAACCTCGACGAAGGTGAGATGTGGCCAATTGCCTTCGCGCTGAAGAAATTGACCACAGACGAAGAGGCGAAGATCACCGCGCTGGTGAAAAAAGCGGTGGGATGATTGCGCGCGACCTCACCCCCGATACCACTGATGCTTCTCGATATTATCGAACTCCGTCCATTCGCCGGTGCCTTTGGCCAGCAGTTCCTGGCAGCGGTTGGCTTTGGCTTCCAGGTTGTCTACGCTGTGCAGGATTACGGCTTCGAGCATCTGCGGGAGGACTACCGCGCCGAAGTCGCGGGTGCCGTGGTGGCTTAGGATCAGGTGGCGTAGTTGTAGGGCTTTCTCTTCATTCACGCCCAGCTCACGCCCGGTCTCGCAGATGAGGCGGTCGGCGATGACGGCGTGGCCGAGGAGCTTGCCCGGCGTGGTATAGGTGACGCTCAAATCCCAGCTGAACTCCCAGAGTTTGCCGATGTCGTGCAGCAGCACCCCGGCGATGACCAGGTCGCGGTTGGCCAGCGGGTAGAGGCGGCAGGCGGTCTCCGCCAGCTCCGCCTGGCGCACCACATGCTCCAGCAGCCCGTGGATGTAGGCACCGTGTACCGTCATGGCGGCGGGGGCGTCGAAATATTTGGCGCGGGTCTCCTTATCGGCAAATATCCCCTGCAGAATCTGCGCCAGATCTGGGTCAGTGATCGAGGCGAGTAATTTCTCGAAGCTGGCGATCAGTTCATTCACATCACCCGGGTAGGCGCGCATGAAGTCGGCCTTATCCACCTCGCCGTCCCACACGGTGATCTTATCGAGGATGATCCCCAGCGTCCCCTGGTACACCGAGGCGCGCCCACTCACATTGACGATATCGCCCTCATTCAGCCCGCCGGCGACCTCCTCCGCCCCATCAAAGACCTTCGCCTCCAATATCCCGGTGCGGTCCGCCAGCGACAACGCCAGAAACGCCCCCGGCTTCCCCTTGTAAGGGATCAACTTCTTCTGCTTCAAAAAAGCCAGCGTATGCACGACGGCCCCATCAGTTATCTCGGCAAGCATCTGCTTGGGCATGGTGGTCTCCTTTTTATGTTTTTTACTATATCCACCCCCTGAAGGAGGTGAGTAACAATCCGCCGTCGCCATCCTGGCTATGGCGGACAGAGGCAGCAAGCGCGCAATTATTCGGTTCAGAAAAGTCCGCGACGGCGGACGACCGGCGCGCAGCGCCCTGCAGCCGGGATTTCAATCCCAGCGGTTACGGAGCCTACCCCAACGCCCCCTGTCGTGCCAGCAGCGCCTCTCTGCGGTGCTCCCACTCGGCGATGTCGGCGCGGTTTTTTGTCACCACTTCGGCGGGGGCGCGCTCGACGAAGCTGGGGGTGTTCAGGCGGGCGGTGGTTTTCTCTATGTCGCTCGTCAGCTTGGCCAGGTCGCGGGCGATCTTCTCCAGCTCTTTCGCCTTCTCCTCGGGGGTTATCTCGCGGCTGATGGCCAGCGTCACTGGGGTCTCCTGCCAGAAGATATGCTCGCCGGCGTTGTCCGCCGCGGGGGTGAAGAGCAGTTGCTCGCCGCGCGCCATGGTCAGCAGTACGGCGGCGTTCTCCTCCAGTATCTTGTGCGCGTCTGCGTTGGCGGCGTGGATGCTGATGTCCACCTTCTGCCCGGGGGTGACGCCCTGGTCGGCGCGCAGTTTGCGCACGGCGATGATCGCCTCCATCAGGAAGGCCACCTGCGTCTCCGCGGCCACATTGCGCAATTCGGGGGCGTCTACCGGCCAGGCGGTGATCATCAGGCTCTCCTGCGCCCCGGCGGCGTGGGGGAGCTGCTGCCATATCTCCTCGGTAATAAACGGCATGAAGGGGTGCAGCAGGCGTAGCGTGTGCTCCAGCACATAGGCCAGCGTGCTGCGGGCGGCATCGGCGGCGGCGTCATCTGCGCGGAGGGCGGGCTTGGCCATCTCCAGATACCAGTCGCACAGCTCGTTCCAGAAGAAATCATACAGTGCGCCGGTGGCCTGGTCGAGACGGTAATTCTCCAGCGCCTCGGTGACGGCGGCGGCGGCGAACTGGTAGCGCGAGAGGATCCAGCGGTCGGCCAGCGACGCCGGGCGCGCCTCCGCGACGGTTTCCGGCTTCAGGTTCATCAGCGCGAAGCGGCTGGCGTTCCAGATTTTGTTGGCGAAGTTGCGCCCCTGCACGAAGGTGGGGAAGGTGCGCCCTGTCGCTGGGTCGTCCTTGCTCCAGCCTGGCTCATGCGCCTCCTGCAGGCGCACATCCTGCGTGGCGGTGGCCATGCCGCACAGGCCATAGCGCGTGGCATCGGTGCCGTATTTGTCCATCAGCTCCAGCGGGTCCACGCCGGTGCCGAGGGATTTGCTCATGCGCTTGCCCTCGTAGTTCTGCACCGTGGGGTGAACATAGACGCGGCGGAAGGGTATGCCCTGCACAGGTTTCTCCGGCAGGTACTCCATACTGCTGAAGATCATACGGCCTACCCACAGGTTGAGGATGTCGCGCCCGGTGATCATCAGATCGGTGGGGTAGAAGTACTCCAATTCCGGCGTCTTCTCTGGCCAGCCGAGTACCGCAAAGGGCCACAGGGCGGAAGAGAACCAGGTGTCGAGCACATTCTCGTCCTGTGTCAATTCACCGGCACCGCATTTGGGGCAGGCGGTCGGCTCTTCGGCATTGCTGAACTCGTGGTTGCAGCTGACACAGGTGTAGACGGGGATGCGATGCCCCCACCAGAGCTGGCGTGAAATGCACCAGTCGCGGATGTTCTCCAGCCATTCCTCGCTGGTACGGGCGAAACGCTCCGGCTGATATTCCACCAGCCCTTCGCGGATAGCCTTGAGCACGTGGGCGGCCAGCGGCTGCATATTTACGAACCATTGCTCGGAGAGTAACGGCTCGATGATGGAGGAGCAGCGTGCGCAGGAGCCGACGCTGTGTGTGTGGTCGTCGATCTTCACCAGCAGCCCCAGCACATCCAGCGCGCGCAGCACCGCCACGCGGGCCTCGTCGCGATCTAACCCCGCGAAGTCGCCAGCTAGCTCTGTCATGGCACCGTTTTTGCCGATGACGATGGGCGCGTCCAGGTTATGGCGGCGACCGATCTCGGCGTCATTCGGGTCATGCGCTGGCGTCACCTTTACGGCACCAGTGCCAAAGGCGGGGTCGACGAAATCGTCGGCGACGATGGGAATGAGGCGACCCATCAGTGGCAGGCGGATGAATTTGCCCACCAACTCGGTATAGCGTGGGTCATTAGGATTAACTGCCACAGCGGTATCGCCCAGCATGGTCTCGGGGCGCGTGGTGGCGACGACGAGGCTGCCCTCGCCCTCGGCGAGCGGGTAACGCAGGTGCCACAGGTGGCTGGCGCGCTCCTCATGCTCAACTTCCAGATCGCTGATAGCCGTCTCGCAGCCAGGGCACCAGTTGATGATGCGCGTGCCGCGGTAGATCAAACCTTTATTGTACAGGTGTGCGAAGGAGTGACGCACCGCCTTGGTGTAGCCCGCATCCAGGGTGAAACGCTCACGGTCCCAGTCATAGGAGGCCCCGAAACGGCGCAGCTGCCCCAGAATGGTACCGCCGTAATGCTCTTTCCAATCCCACATACGTTCGAGGAACTTCTCGCGCCCCAGGTCATGCTTGGTCAGCCCCTCGGTCGCCAGTTGCTGTTCCACCTTCATCTGCGTGGCAATGCCCGCGTGGTCAGTGCCCGGCACGCAGAGCGTCTCCTTGCCCAGCATACGATGGTAGCGGATGATGGCGTCGTGGATAGCGTGCTGCAGCGCGTGCCCCAGGTGCAGCTCACCGGTAACGTTCGGCGGGGGGATAGTGATGCAGTACGCCGGTTTCCCTGGCGTCACCTTGGCATGGAAATACCCACCCGCGGCCCACGCCGCCGCCCATTTCTCCTCCACCTCACGTGGCTCATAGCTAGTCGAAAGCACCCGTTCACTCACCGTGCAGCTCCTTAAATTGGTTGAAATTGATTGCCTATAACATACAATTGTAAGAAATAGGAAAGAGGAGAAATTGCCCGCCTTCGCTTTCACAAAGGCGGGCTAAGGTATTGGCTACTCTACCGTCACGCTCTTGGCCAGATTGCGTGGCTGGTCGATGTCGAAGCCGAGGTAGTCAGCGCAGAAGTAGGCCAGTAGTTGCAATGGCAGTACCGCCAGCACGGGCGAGAACAGCTCGTCGGTGCGGGGGATGGGGATAACGTCGTCGGCAGATTTGCCCAAGTTCATATCATCTTTGGCACCCACGGCGATGACGTGGCCTTCGCGCGCTTTCACTTCCTTGATATTCGAGAGCATCTTATCGTAGACACCACCGGGGACGGCGATGGCCACGGTTGGGCACTCGGGGGTGATGAGCGCGATGGGACCGTGCTTCATCTCACCGGCGGCGTAGCCTTCGGCGTGGATGTAGCTGATCTCCTTGAGTTTTAACGCCCCCTCCAGCGCGGTGGGGAAGTTCACCCCGCGCCCGAGGTAGAGCATCGAGTGGACGTTGTGGAAGCGGCGGGAGAAATCCTTCACCATTTCATGCTCTTCCAGCACTTCTTTCATCTGCTCCGGCAGTTTCTCCATGGCGGCGATCAGTTCGGCACCGCGTGCTTTCGTTAGTGTCCCACGGTGCTCGCCCAGGTAAAGCGCCAGCAGGTACATAACCATCAACTGGGTGGTGTACGCCTTAGTGGAGGCCACGGCGATCTCCGGGCCGGCGTAGGTGTAGAGTGTGCTGTCCGCCTCGCGGTCTACCGAGCTGCCCACCACATTGGTGATAGCCAGTACGTGTGCACCGCGTTCCTTGGCCTCGCGCAGCCCTGCCAGCGTGTCGGCGGTCTCGCCAGACTGGCTGACGATAATTGCCAGCGTGTGTTCATCGATAACCGGGTCGCGGTAGCGCAGTTCGCTAGCTACGTCGATCTCCACCGAGAGCCGCGCCAGCTGTTCGATGGCATATTTCCCGACAAAGCCCGCATGGTATGCTGTGCCGCAAGCAATGATGAATACCTTGTTGATCTTCTTCAGCTCTTCTTTGGTGAGGTTTAATCCGGGCAGCAGCACACCGGTGCGCTCATCGTTCAGGCGTCCGCGCATCGTCTCTGCCAGTGCCACCGGCTGCTCATTGATCTCCTTGAGCATGTAGTGCTTGAAGCCGCCTTTTTCCGCTGCCAGCGCGTCCCATTGTACGATGGATATCTCCACCTTCACGGGGGTGCCGTCCAGCGTGGTGAGGGTGATGCCGTCGGCGGTGACCACGGCGACTTCGCCGTTCTTCAGATAGGTCACCTTGCGCGTATGCATGAGGATAGCAGGTACATCGGAGGCGACGAAGTTCTCTTCGTCACCGTGGCCCAGAATCAGCGGGCTATGCAGCCGCGCCGCCACCATCAGTTCCGGTTCATCTTTGCAGATGGCCACCATCGCGTAGCTACCCTCGATAAGCTGCAGCGTTTTGCACACCGCATCATAGAGGTTACCCGCATAGAATTTTTCGATCAAGTGCGCCAGTACTTCAGTGTCGGTCTCCGAGGTGAATACGTGGCCCTCTGCCTGCAATTGTTCGCGCAGGGGCAGGTAATTCTCCACGATGCCGTTATGCACTACCGAGAATTTACCGCTGCAATCGCAATGCGGGTGCGAGTTTTTGTCGCTCGGAGCACCATGTGTGGCCCAGCGCGTGTGCCCGATGCCCAGATGGCCATGGACGGGAGCGGAGTGCAGCTCTTTCGTCAGATTCTCCAGCTTGCCCTTGCGGCGCTTAACGACGACCTCACCATCCGAGAGGATAGCCACCCCCGCCGAGTCATAACCACGATACTCCAGCTTGGCGAGACCCTCGATGAGGATCTGCGTGGCATTGGCTGTCCCGATATATCCCACAATTCCGCACATATTATTTGCTCCATTCTAAACTGTATATCTTACGCTTGCATCTGTTCATATGCTATTATATGTTATCGCTAGTAGGGGTGCAAGTTGTCATGACGAGAACCAGCTCATCTGCAATTGTATTTTTTTCAGGTTACGATCATATTGCCATTCAGGAGCCTATATGCCCACCACCCATATAACCAACATTACCGCCATTACTATGGATGAGCAGAATAGTATCATTGATGATTCCACTATCGTCATTGTCGATGAGAGGATCACCTTTGTCGGGCCAGCAGCTGCTGCGCCGGAACTGGCGATAGGTGCCGAGATTATTGATGGTACCGGGATGGTGGCTATCCCCGGGCTGGTGAACGCGCATACGCATGTGGCGATGACGCTCTTCCGTGGGGCGGGTGATGATATGCCGTTGATGACCTGGCTGAAGGAGCATATCTGGCCGGTAGAGGCGCGCATGACGGACGAAGACGTCTACTGGGGGGCGCTGCTGGGCGTGGCCGAGATGTTGCGCGCGGGGGTGACCTCCTTCCAGGATATGTACTGGCACCTGCCTGCTACCGAGCGTGCGGTACGCGAGAGCGGTATCCGCGCCTGTCTCAGCGGGCCACTCATCGGTACTATGCCGGGCAATAAGAACAAGGTGGCGTGCGCGGCGGAGCAAATACGCGCCATTAACAGCGAAAATAATCCGCTCCTCACCGCCTGTTTTGGCCCCCATGCACCGTATACCGTGCCTCCGGCGATGCTAACGCAGATCATCGACGCAGCAGGTGAGCTGGGTGTGCGCATAAATATCCATCTGGCAGAGACCGCTGGCGAAGTGGCGGGGCATATCGCACAATATGGCGACACCCCGGTGAAGCACCTGCACCAGCTCGGGCTATTCAATGTCCCGGTGACCGCTGCACATTGCGTACATCTCACTAAGGAGGATATCGCGCTGATTGCAGCCGCTGACGTGGTGGTGGCACATTGCCCCAGCAGCAACATGAAGCTGGGCAGTGGCATCGCCCCCGTGCCGGCGTTGCTGCGCGCTGGCGTGCCAGTGGCGCTCGGTAGCGACGGCGCAGGCAGCAACAACACGCTGGATATCCTGCGCGAGGTGCGCCAGGCGGCGTTGCTGCACAAGGTGGGTGGCGATACCACGGCGGTGAATGCGGTGCAGGCGCTGCGCATGGCCACCGGTGGCGGGGCGGCGGCGCTGGGACACCATGATATCGGCGTGCTGGCCCCCGGCAAACTCGCAGACATCACACTGCTGGACTTCCAGGCCCCACACCTGCAGCCATCCGCCGGACGCCAGCAGAGCCACCTGGTTTATGCCGCAGGCGGGCATGATGTCGACACGGTGATAGTGCACGGCAAAGTACTGCTGCGCCACCGTGAATTGACGACGCTGGATGAGAAAATGATATTCGGGAAGGTCACGGAGATCACGAGACGGTTATTCTCATGATTTGTGTTTTGAGGAGAAAATATAATGCCGCGGAATCCATTAGCGTTGGTCTACCTAACCCCCCGGCCCCCTTCCCGGCGCGGGAAGGGGGAGGGCGTAGTCCCTTACCAGTCATCTTCTGTACAACTTGTATAGAAAAGTTGTAGTTTAAGTAGAAATTACGACTTGATACGTTTCCAGACCATTACTTCAGTTAAATATCATAGCCCCGGATGAAATCCGGGGGAGAGGTTTATCAATAGAGGCCATGCTTCGATAAGCGTACCCCGGATTTCATCCGGGGCTACGATATTATTCCGCTTGAATGGTAATTAACCGTATCAGCGCTTATTGAGCTTGGTTCCGGCTTGGCTGGAGGGTTAGGTAGACCAATGGGCAAAGCGTCCGCAAAATCTATTTTTGAGGAGAAAACGATGAAACTTGCATTCAGTACGCTGGGGTGTCCGGCGTGGAGTTTTGATGAAATAGTTGCCGGAGCGGTGCGCTACGGGTATCAGGGGCTGGAGATTCGTGGGGTGTTGGCTAACATGGAGGCCTACAACATTCCCGAATTCTCCCCGGCGAATTTACCCGCGACGCTGCGCAAGTTGGGTGATGCCGGGGTGGCGGTCAACTGCCTGGGGGCGTCATCACGCGTAGTGGAGGCAGCGGCTGTGCCGGAGAAAGCGGCGGCCGTGCTCGAGGATGCAGCGCGTTACTTCGCGCTGGCGCGGGAAGTCGGCGCGGTGGGGGTACGTTTCTTCGGTGGTGAATTACCGGCAGGCAAATCATATGAAGCTGCCCTCGCCGACGGAGCGAATCTATTACACCAACTCGGCGAGTTGGCTGCTGCGGAGGGGGTGCTGGCGCTGGTGGAGACGCATGACTACTTTGTGCGTACTGACAAGCTGATGCAGCTGATACGGCTGGCTGATTCCCCGGCGGTGCAGGTGATCTGGGACGTACACCACCCCTACCGCATGGCGGGGGAGACGGTGGCATATACCGCAGCACAGCTGGACGGGCATATCAGGGGTGTGCATGTGAAGGATTCACTGCCAGATGACGAGGGGAAATTCGAATATTGTGCGCTGGGAGCGGGCGATGTCCCCACTTTTGCCGCATTGCAGGCGCTGCATGAAGTCGGTTACGATGGCTACCTGACGGTAGAATGGGAGAAGCGCTGGATAAAACGTCTGGCGGAGCCGGAAGAATATTTCCCCCAGGCTGCCGGTCAATTGCGCAGTTGGTTGACGCAGCTTACCCCTTCCGGTAAGATTATCTGATAAATAGACAACCTGCCCGTAGGAGGGATTCCAGAGGAGCGGAGATGAAAGTTAAGTTTCGGGATTGGCGCGATATTGCGCTAGTTGCAGCAGCATTGTTAATTGTGATACTGATCATAGTTATTATGACAGCAGGCGAAAGAACATCAGGTGTATTGGTACGTGTGGGTACCAGAAGCATCACGGCAAGTGAATTCAATAAGGCACTGCAAAAACGCTTTGGCGAGCAGCTTATCAAAGAGACTGTATCGCAAGAGCTGGTGCGGAAATATGCCGATATGAAAAATATCACCGTTACTGAAGCAGAAGTAGATCAGCTGGTTGACCAGCAGAAACGTGGACTGGAACAGCAGGGGAAGACCATGGAAGAAGCGTTGCTGGCCAGTAATCTCACCATGGAGGCCTACCGAGAGATACAGCGTACAGAAGTGTTAAAAATGAAAATCGTGGTACCGACAGAAGAGATTTCCAAGGTATTAAAGAACATCATAGATACGAAGAATACGAGTCTGAATTATCCTGAAAGTTATCGCATTCGCATGTTCTATTTCCCCAATGAAGACGGTGCGAAGCAGGCACTTACATTATTGCAGTCTGCAGGTAATGATGAAGCCGGTAAGTTGCAGTTGCAACAGGTGGCTGGTATGACGCTTAATGCAGACACAGCTATGAAGGTTATCGGTTATACTCCTGAAGAAGAGAAAGATGCGATTGATACCGAACTACTTGAAGCCATTAAAAATTTAAAGCCAAATCAATGGAGCGAACCTTTTGCTATACATGGTACCAAGGCGAAACCGGTACCGGAAAATGCAAAAGATGTACGTAGAATTGTCCAGTTGATAGCGGTGCTGCCGGAAGAACAACCGACGATGAGTAACCGGAATATTATCATCGGTATGGCGATGATTCAGCAGAAGAAGGAATACTACGAAAAATTCGGCCAGGTAGAGGCAGATGCACGGCAGAAGATAGACGTGACATTTATGAATACCAACTACCCATTGGCCACAAAATTCTTCAATGACCTGTATAAGGAAAATCTGCCGGTCACTGGCCCACCCGAGATGCCAGGTGCCTCGGGAACAAACGCGATGCCGTCGCCCTTACCGCTGCAGGATGTTACGCCAACTCCACCACCCGGGCCGGGAAAATAAACCTGCAACTACGGGGTGGCCAACAGGCCACCCCGTTCTTATAGCTACTGCAAGGAATTACACCATGAGTCATCAGATCACCATCGTCGGCCTCGGACCGGCTGCACTTAACCTGGTACCGCAAGACACTATCGAGCTGTTGCGCACGGCACGGCTGGTCATACTACGCACTGGCAGGCACCCGGCAGCGGAGGAATTATCCGCACTGGGGGTGACTGCCAACAGCTGCGATGATCTGTATGAGACGAAGAACAACTTTGAGGACGTCTACTCCGCCGTGGTGCAGCGGGTGCTGGACGCGGCAATGGAAGGCCCGGTGGTGTACGCCGTGCCGGGCGACCCGCTGGTGGCGGAGCGCACCGTGCAGGGGCTGCTGCAGGCCGCACGTAATGACGCGCAACTGCAGGTGCAGGTTGTCCCCGCATTGGGCGCGCTGAACGTTATTCTGGCGCGGCTGCAGGTAGATCCCGGCGACGGTATGTTAATACTTGATGCCCGTGACCCGCAATTGCGCCCTGCTAACGAGGCACCGGCAATATCCGACCACGATGCCTACCACGGTGCGCAGCCACGCGTGAACCCGACGCTGCCCACGCTCTGGTTTCAGGTGGACACCCCGCTGGTGGCCAGCGACCTGAAGGTGATATTGCTGGAGCAATACCCGCCGGAGCACCGGGTGACGGTGCTCACTGCCGTGGGTGCTGCAGACGAGCAGGTGACGGAGATACCGCTGGAAGAGCTCGACCGCGAAGTCACCATCAATCACCTCACCAGCCTTTTCGTCCCCGTGCTCTCCTGCGCACAGCGTCGGCATACGGTGACGGATCTGCGGGCTATCATGGCGCTACTCCGTGCCCCCGGTGGTTGCCCGTGGGATCGCGAGCAGGATATGCTGGGTATGCGCCGCACTATCATCGAGGAAGCCTACGAAACGGTCGAGGCCATCGAAAAAGACGATCCGGAGAATATCGCCGAGGAGCTGGGCGACCTGCTGCTGAATATTATCTTTGTGGCGCAGCTGGGGGCCGAGGAAGGCGTCTTTGATCTGGACGATGTGGCCGGAACGCTGGCGGACAAGCTCATCCGCCGCCACGCGCACGTTTTCGGGCAGGTAGAGGCCGACACCGCCGGTGCCGTGCTGCAAAGCTGGGAGAAGATCAAAGCAGGCGAGCGGGCGGAAAAGGGTGAGCACAGCATCTTCGATGACGTCCCGCAGGCGCTGCCGGCATTATCCCGGGCGCAGAAGCTGCAGAAACGCGCCGCCCGCGTCGGCTTCGACTGGCCCGACTACCGTGGCCCGCTGCAGAAACTGCATGAGGAATTAGGCGAGACGCAGGAGGAGCTGGGCATCATGGATCGCTGGGATATCCCCACGCTACTCGCTGACCCGCTGGCCCCGATGCAGGATTTACCGCCCGTCACCGCCGACCCCGTGCACCTCACCCACGAGGTAGGCGACATCCTCTTTGCTGCAGTAAACCTCGCCCGTTTCCTCCATCTGGATGCCGAGGAGGTGCTACGCGAAGCCAACGCGCGCTTCGTCCGCCGCTTCACCCGCGTAGAAGAGGAGATAAAACGCCAGGGCAGCTCACTAGAGAAGATGACCGTGGCACAAATGGATGCGGTGTGGGTGAGCATTAAGGGTGAGGATTGACTGTTTTTATAGGTGGTCATGGGACCCGTGGCCGGGGCGGACCCCCCCAGTAAAATTCAAAAAAAGCAGAACCAAAATGCCCGGTTAAATGGGCGGGCCCCCCAGGGCCCCCC
>JBBQQW010000025.1:0-19854 GCA_038215455.1 Armatimonadota bacterium | reverse complement strand
ATTTCTGGCGTAAAGTGCTGCCAGAATATACCCTGGCGCACCGGATACCGCTCATTGTCGGGCACTCATATTACTTCACCCGGCAGGTAGATATCGACTTGCCTGCTGTTGAAATGCCCTTGTTACGCGAGGGCGAGTTGGAGCTGTTGCTATTGCGACGCACCCCCGGTAATCTGGCACGTATGTGGATACCGGTATATGAATTCGCCATGAATGTCGGCGGGCAGAAGGTCGGGCGTATTGATTTACGTGTGGGCAATAGTTTCCCGATTATCGCCTACAATGGTCATATCGGATACGGGGTGGATCAACAATTCCGCGGGCGACACTATGCGGCACGCTCCTGCAGTCTGCTGCTACCGTTGGCACGGGCGAACGGCATGGATTCATTATGGATCACCGCTAACCCGGACAATTACCCCTCACGTCGTACCATCGAGAGTCTGGGGGCACGTCTGGTGGAGACAATCAAATTGCCCGAAGATAGCGAGGCCTACCTACATGGTGAATATGAGAAATGCCGGTATCGGCTGGAAGTCTGATATGCGAACGCCGAATTGAATGAAAAAAATGCCCGGAGCCATACAGGCTCCGGGCATTATCTCATTTGCTTGATGGACTAATTGGTCGGGCGGAAGACCATGAATTTACCACGACTGATTACAGAGCTGGTGTCTTTATCGTCGATGTGGAAGATATCCTTTACGGTGAGATTCTTCAGTCCTTCCAGATAAAGCTCGCGCGTGGTGTAGTTTGGCTGTGGGCGCTCATTGACCAGTGCGACGTGGATCTCCTGGTGATAATCGTTCATCGTCATATTGGTGGCACCGAAGTATGTTTTCAGCTTCTCTATATTCTCCATGGTGCCATTTCTGGAGGGGGGTTGTACATAGGCCATAATCAGGGCGTAGGCTTTGGTCGCCTGCACTTTATCCTGATAGTTGTTTACATCATTCCCGAAGGGGCTGCCACCTGCTGATGGAACTGTGCGTAATGCATAGCCATTCAACATTGGAGCTTCTACCCAACCGAGAATCAGCACCGGACCACCGGCTGCGTCTGCAATGCTGCGCATGGCCCCCGTTACACTGACGGGCTGCGTGTTGTAGTAGGAGAAGAAGTTGTTGTATGACATCATATTGACGGGGGCAGTGTGATCGCCCGAGCGATAAAGCCGGTTTTCTGCCATCGTCTGTGGTGGTACCATAATCGCATAGGGTGTTCTTGCAGCGTCTTTTTCCGTCCGTAGCGAGACACCTTTTACCGGATCATTGATGCGGATATAGGTTTTGTCGTTGAAGCGCATCATATCACCGATCATGCTGCTACCTGCCGGCAATGCATATCCCATGGAAAAAACGATCTGATTGCTGTAGTTGGTCGGGTTTTCCATGGTACCTGACATGTACGGCAGTTCCTGGTAATTCCAGGAGGCTACCTGGCCATTAACCAGGTTCGATTTGTCGCCGATAACATTCATGCGGCGATGCATCTCATCACCGAAAGCAAGTTTCGTCGGTAATGCCGCATAGGGTTCCACAATTATACCTGCGTCGATTGCGGATTGCACCGTACCCGGTGGCAGTACCGTGGTGAGGGCGATTGTGGCACTCCCCTGCGCAAAAAGGCAGGAGCTTGCAGCCACGAGTGTCGACATTACGGTTAATCGCAGTAATGTCTGCTTCACAGAATTCATTAACATCAGAGATGTCTCCTTTTACATAGATTTGCGGTTTATCCGCAGAGGTCATGCCTCTTTTTCTTACAATTCAATTATAGACTCAACGACAATAGTTGTTTGTATGAAGTTTGCAGTATATGTTTCATTTTAAGGACAATGATAGAATTTTCCCCGGTAGAGCAAAGTATAATTTGTCTTTCCCATCACTGGCAAGTCCCAGTACGTTATGCAAACGTTCGCCATCAAGGCTAATGATGGTAGCCTCTTCTAACACAGTGCCGGTATCATCCATGCGTAATAATGAATCGGTGGAGGTGAGCCATCCCCATAGCCTGGGGGTACGGGCAGTGTAGAATAACGCGTTATGCGGTGCAGACCGATGTGTGCTGCTCCAGCCGTTATCCATCCCATCATGGCTATAGCCAGTGATGGCCATATCTCCCTGCTGGATATTCGCCCAGAGGATGGACCCGTTGGCCAATGCCAGTGAAATCCCCTTCACTTCTGCCGGGTATGTCTGCACCAGCAGACCATTCTGGGTATAAGCCTGGACAAAAGTGCCATCTTTCGTCTCGCTCAGGACGTAGATACGATCATCTGCTCCTAATACTATCGGCGCTGCTGTGGCACCAGCATTGCTGATACGTATATCGGTAACGGGTGTGGCACTGGCCGGGAACCAGGCGGATATTGTACCGTCGATGTCCAGCTGCACCAGCCATCCCACGCCGGTGGATCCCGGCTGACGCCAACCGAGGAGGATTGTCGTCGGGGAGACAGCGCAGAGGACGGGCCTAGCCTGGGCCATACCCGCAGGCGGAGTAACTGGTGTCGACCAGTGGAATGTGCCATCGGGAGCAAATGCTGATACGTGCCAGCTCTCGTTCCACCGGGCCGCAGTATAGACACCATTGGCATTAGCTGTGATTGCTTCGGGGCGATCCAGTACGAAGGGTATCGCTTCACCGATGGTGGCCAGGCGTCGGCCATCAGGCGCATAAAGCAGCAGCTGGCCTGCGGTCGGTGAAACCTCTGCCAATCTATTGCCATCATCGGTGGGGAATATCGTGAGGTGTTGACCGCCGATCCCGTTCCCAAATGGGATGGTGCGGATAAGCTGAAAGGCATCCCCGCTGTAAATGCGGATATATGGATCAAGAGAATGCCCACCACTGATTACCGTATCGCCGATGACCGCGAGGGAGGTGAAGAGCGGTACACATGCTTTCTCGGCAGCGGTTGCGAAGGGGTGATGTGCCAACAGTGTGGTGATGTCATTATTTTTCACGAAGTTGAGCTGCTCGCCAGTGCCACGTGCCAGCCAGCTACGGGCGAAGCTGCTGCCGTTTTTTTCTGCTGGCGTCTGGGCAAGCCCGACGAAATAGTTATCAGCAGCATTGGTGGCGAACCCGGTCAGGTAGATAGACGTCCCCGCGGGATGCGCGGGGAGGTTCCGCTGGGAGATCATCTGCCAGCCACCGTCCGCCGTCTCCCGCTGCAGGAAGAGCAACTGGCCACCATCAGCGCGCAAGATATCCACCAGCACGACCAGGCCAGCGGAATTCAAGGTGAAGGCACCGGATGCCGCATCAGCAGGAAGGGTGACTGTGCGTGCCTGCAGTATGTTTTCTACCGGGATAACGCGCAACTTTCGTGCCTGACGGTCAGCCCAAACCAGCGAGATACCATCTTTTGTTGCTACCAGGGAAATAGAAGGCAACAGCGAGTCGGGAGGAATGGAGGCTTCTTCGGCGATCCCCAAAGCGGCGAAAGACCAGCTTTGTTGCGCGGTGCCATCCAGCGCGAATGATACAATCCTGCGCAGACCGGTATCAGCAACATATAGCTGTTTATTCGCCGCGTTATAGCTAACACAACGTGGCGAAACCATGGTTTGTAATGACGGATTTGCGGGGGTGCTGGCGAAAGGTAGGGCGGTGTAATCCCGTGCCAATACCGGGACTAGCGCCAGCAAAATGAGAATTATAGTTATGAGTTTATGTGTCAAGATATTTGCTCCTATAAAAAAGTTCCAAGTTCCAAGTTCCAATGCTAGTGCCATCTTCGCCTGATTCTCTCTGCCCACTATTATATCATGGTATAATCTCCCTATGGTGAAGAAATCGACAAATAATGAGGCCCCCGTTGCTGTTGTAGCTTCTGTCGCACAGCATAGTATCGCTGCCGAACTGGAACTGGAGCCGGGTGATATGCTGTTGGCGGTGAATGGTGTGCCGGTGTCGGACTATATCGGCTATCGTTTTGCCGTAGCTGAAGAAGATGTGACATTGACGATAATGCGCGGTGAGGAACGCTGGGAGATAGAGATCGAAAAGGAAGCGGACGAGGATATCGGACTATCGTTCACCAGCGATGTCTTTGACGGGGTCACCTCATGCTGCAACAATTGCGTCTTCTGCTTTGAGGATCAGTTGCCCGCTGCTGCCCGGCAATCGTTGCGCATCCGTGACGACGACTTCCGCCTCTCCTTCCTGCATGGGAATTTTCTCTCCCTCACCAACCTCACTGAATCCGACTGGCAACGCATCGCTATAGAGCATCTGTCGCCGCTATTTGTCTCCATCCATGCTACCGATACCACGGTGCGCCGGCAGATGTTGCAGAATGATACCGCGCCGGATATCCGCGAGCAGCTGCGACGTCTGGGCGAGCTGGGCATTGAAGTTCACGGGCAGATTGTCCTCTGCCCGGGGTGGAATGACGGCGCGGTGCTGGCGCAGACACTCTCTGAGCTGGCGGAGTTATTATCACCTGTAGCCACCGTGGGGATCGTGCCAGTGGGGCTGACGGATTTCCGCCCGCAGGGGCCGGAGGTACGGCAGGTGACGCCGGATGATGCCGCAGCAGTGCTGGCGACGGTCGCCGCGCAGCAACAGCAGAATCTGGCACAGCTGGGCACGCGGCAGGTTTTTGCGGCGGATGAGTTCTACCTGCTGACCGGCACGCAGCTGCCCACAGCGGAGGAGTACGAGGAATTCCCGCAACTGGAGAACGGCATCGGGCTGGCACGGCAGTTCCTGGATGATATCCCGGCGGCGTTGCAGCTGCTGAAGAAACGGCAGACGCACCGGGCGACGCTTGTCACCGGCACGCTGGCCACACCGATAGTGGGGCAATTAGTGGCGAAACTGCAGGCGCGGGGCGTAGCTATTACACTGGTGACGGCGCAGAATCACTTCTTCGGCGCAGGCGTCTCGGTGGCCGGGCTGCTCACTGCCGGTGACGTGCGCGCTGCCCTCGCGGGGGTGGATATCGGCGAGGCACTGCTGCTCCCGGCAGCGATGCTCAATGATGATGGCGTCACGCTGGATGATGTGACAGTGGCGGAGATAACCAACGAATACGGGGTGCCAGTTTATTTCACCGGCAGCCCGGAGGCTATCGTGCGTGCCCTATTTATCTGATTTACATCACATTATAGTCAGATGCTTCATTAGCAAGGAACTTTAGCAGCAGAAAAGCGTCTAAGTAATTAAGATGGTAAGCTCAACTATGGAGTTAAAGATACAGCATCGTGATCCACGCACGCTCTGGGCGATATCAGCACAGTGGTTGACGCTCGCCTTGCTCGCGCTGGCGTTGTGGTGGGCTACGCCCGAGAGTACTACCGCGCAGCCGCCGAAGATCATGCTGCAGGTATTACTGGAGATATTTGGCCTGGTAGCGTTGGCACTCGCGCTGACGCGCAAACCCTCGGTGGTGGCCACGCAGCTGCTGGGTGGGCTTACGCTGGCGACGGCGGTATGGCTCTCCAGCGCGCGGACATTCACCTCCGATGATACCGGGGCATGGGGGCTAATCCTGCTCAATACACCGCTCATCGCGCCGGTGGCCATCCTTATCGGGCTGGTCGTTTTCTATCTGGCGGCGCAGGTGGGGGCGGGTGTCGGGCGCAATTATCGCCTGGGGGCTGCCGCACTTTTCGGCGGTTTGCTCATCGCCACGCTTGGAATGTTGTACTTTTGGGTTATAAATGCCGTGCCACCTTTCAGCAGCTGGTATCTGGTGGAGCCGGTGCAATTTGTTTCATTGCTAACAGCCGCACTGCTCTATCCGCTGATGCTCTGGCTGGGCGGAGCCGGGGTAAGTGAAGAGCGGCCCAGTATTCTGCCCGCGGGGATATTCGTGCTTCTCACCTGGTATGCAGCACATTGGGTTCTATTAGGGTTTGGACGTTGATATGACAGAACAGCTCACGGAAAAACCGAATATCACGGCAAACCCAGACAAGCTCGGGAAGCTGCTCTTCGTGCTGGCCACGTTATCATTGGCCTGTGCGCCGTCGCAATTTGCAGCGGTTAATGTCGGCGGATTATCGGTAGGTTTGTCCGAGATTTTCCTCGCGTTGGCGGCCTATGTCTGGATGTTGCGCTGGTTCACCATGCGCGACACCGGCAGTCTGCCTCCGCTCACCCATTGGCTGGTGGTGGGCGCGGCGTTGATCGGCATCTTTGTCATCAAGGGCGACAAGCTGGAGACGAGCGTGCTCAAAGAAGCAGCGCAGCTTTTCCTCTATCTGGTAGTGGCGGTCACCGTTTTTCGCTCGGTCTTCACCACAGTGGCGCGCACGCGCACGGCTTTCACCTGGCTGCTCGCCACCACATCGTTGGCGGTGTTAATCGCGGTGGGGCAGTGGGCGATGTTGCAGCGCGACTATCAGCCGGACCCGCAGCAGCGCGTGGTCTTTGCCTCGAAAGCTGCCCGTGTGGAAGACTCGGAGAATGCCCCGGAAGCTGATAAAAAAAAGATGGGCATGTGGGACAGTGCGGGGGTATTTCACGCGCAATCACATGCTAAATTGCGCCCTATATATTCGTATATCCAGACTCCCACGGCTGTCAGTTCTACTTTTGGCTCGTGGAATGCACATGGTTATTATCCCAGCCGCACCGCCTATGCCGCGTTTCTGGCGCTGGTTCTTCCGTTCGCGCTGGCATTATTGTTGAGTGCAGGCGCGCGCAAGTATATGGTGTGGATCATTTTGCTGCTGCTGGGTGCCGCGGTGAGCGTACTCGCCGGGCTGGTTGTCCCGGCGATCCTCGCCGGGCTACTCGCAGCCGGGATTGCGCTGGGGCCGAAGGTCGGGCGCTGGGCTATGCTGGGGATATTGCTCTATCTGCTCCCGATGGCGCTGGTGCATGGTTTTAATCAGCAGGAAGTAATCCAGGAGCCGTACCGGCTGCAGATGCCCGCGCAGCAAGCGGCTTTCCGCTATGATAACGGCAAGCAACACCTGAAGAAATTCTGGGGCGAGCAGGTGGCGGCGCTGCAGATTATCCCGCAGAATCCGCTCTTCGGCGCAGGTGCGGGGAAATATCAGGAGAGCGTGAGCAGTAGCGCCTACGGCCACCTGGGGGCGGTCTCCTCGCAGCGGCTGGAGAGCGACGAGCAATCCGGCTATATATTGATCACCGCCACCCTGGGATTCCTGGGGTTGGCGGCGCTACTGGCATTATTTGGACAATACCTCGGCCTGGCCTGGCAGCAGGTGCGCAATAATACAAATCCGTGGACGGCCGCGCTCTTTGGCGCGATGGTCGCCCTGGTAATTCTCACCGCGGTGACTAACCCGTGGGTGCGCGGCACCTCGGTGCTCATCGCCGCACTTTTTGCCGTTATCGGTAACGGCGTTTTCGCAACAGCCTCCCCCATCGGGGAAGAGGAGGGACAAAATGACAACAGCATCAACAACAACTAGAGTACTAACCTTTGTGGTAGTCGGCGCACTCTGGACATCGCTGCTCTACGCCGCGCACAGCCAGCCACGTGTGACGAAGGACAGTAAGAAACCAATTGCCACTGCATCGCGTAATACTAATACAGGCATTCAGTCGTCTGCAACTGTGGGCACTGAAGT
Organism: Armatimonadota bacterium; assembly: GCA_038215455.1. GTDB lineage: Bacteria > Armatimonadota > Hebobacteria > CAIYQO01 > CAIYQO01 > CAIYQO01. Next base: position 12,295 of record JBBQQW010000025.1, on the reverse strand, counting down.
GATTGATGATCCGTTGGCCAGTGCTACGGCGACTGGGCCGATAGAAGTGCCTGGGGATAATGCTGATCCTGGTGGTGAAGCTAATGTGGGATGGAGTAAGCCTAGCGGTACTAAAGACGGTGGAAGAATAAGTATAGAAGATTCAGTTCTGTCGCCTGTAGATCCGCCTATAGACCCGATTAAAGTTGCAGACCCGATTATTCCGACGGTCTCGCATTCAATAGATCAGGGGGTAGTTTGGGAGGCGGAAACTGCACAGGGGATCAAGCAGCAGCGGCTGGCCTTTGAAATAGCAAAAAAAGTATTGCCGAAAAATAATGATGGAACTGGCCAGGTTTCCGGTAATAAATGGCTGAAAGTTGCACCGAAGGAAAAGGACCAGGAGAAGATAATTCCGGATACTGCACGCTATTACATTAATATACCGGCAGATGGTACATATTATTTGTGGGCACGTACATTCTGGGATTCCGGTTGCGGAAACAGCTTTTTCGTGAATATTGATGGAGTTAATAAGAGTTCAGATGATGCTTTTGTATTCGGTGGAGATGCAACATATGATGGTTTGCACTGGGTAACTTTAACAGCTGGAACGAATAAGCGTCCACTACAATTGAAGGCAGGTATGTTGAACTTGAATCTGTTGGTACGTGAGGCGGGTACCGCAGTCGACCAATTGTTGCTAACGCGAGACAAGGGATTTATCCCGGATGATGTCCAATAGATTATTGGGATACAAGATTTTTGCTAAAAACTGGCAAATATGGAACAAAGGATACGAGGTTTAAGATATGAGACGCTATATTGTAACGCTATTATTGCTCTGTTGCGCTGTGCTTCCGTTGTGGGCGCAGACGTCCATCACCGGTCTGACAGCGAAGCTGGCGGAGCGCTTTGACGTGAGCTGGACGTTGACGGTGAATACCGCGCTAACGACTCCACTGCAATTTGCCATTACTCAGGCAAATGGTGATGGGATTTTGAGGATAGTGGGCAACCAACTTAGCTGGCAGCCCGCTGGTGCCGCTGCACCCACCATGACGGCACCACTGAATCTGGTCGCGGGCAGTTCCTACAGTCTGGGTATCAAGCGACGCCCGGATACCATGGCAGTGTTATTTGAGCATCGGTTGCTTTTTGCTGTTCCGATCAGCTCTTTCGCCGCGGAGAAGGTAGCATTCACGCAGGTTCCCGACAGTATAACCATCGCTGACACGCGTTATCAGCGCATCAGTGCGCCGAAGCTGGGCGATGACTTTATGCGCAAAGACGCAGTCAGTGGCGTAAAAGCTGGTTCTACTGCCTGGGTGGAAGACCCGAGCTGGCTAGTGCAATATTATCAGGTGGATGACCCGGGAGCTAACCCTCCGAAAGATGCGCGGGGTATCCCGGCGATGAACCCATGGCGCCTGAGCCTCTTCCCCATGGTCGAGAGTTCGGCCAACGGTTTCTGGTTCCTCTATACTGGTGTCGGCCCCTCCTGGGCGGTGGGCAACAGCACCATGTCATTTCCATTCTGGGATAAATATTACGTTTCCGCGGCGGTAAAGCCGGATTTCGACAGTACTGTCGGGATGATCGCTGCCTATCAGGACAACAAAAATTACCTGCTCTTCCGCTGGCAACAGCGCGAGTATGACACGAATCTGGGACATCGCGCACAGCTGGTTGCGATCATTGACGGCAAAGAGACGATTATCGGCGAAGCTGACCGCGGCTTTGATCCAGGACAATGGTTCAATATTCGGATAAATCTGGGCTGGCAACAGGCTCAGGTGATGATAGACGGGAAACTACTGATTCAGGGAGTTAACCCCGGTAACATCGAGGGCCGTGCGGGCATGTACGCTGACGGTGTGGCCAAACCGCGCCGCATAAACCCCGATGAAGCCACGGTGAAGATGTACCAGACGGTGGATACCAAGAATCCCACAAAAGTCTTAAATGACTCCACGCTGAGTCAGGATGAAGGCACACTGGTATACTTTGACGATGTGAAGGTGGGCGACTGGACAGCACAGGAGAACACCAGCTCTACCGGTGGCTATGCCTTCGAGAAGACCGGAATCTGGGACACCAGGAATAATGCCTTTACGGCGATTTCCCCAGGGCGATATCTGACAGGTTCCTTCGCTACCTCCAGTTACCAGGCTTCAACAAAGCTGACGGCAGGTAATGCCGGAGCGGGGATATATTTCCATCTGGATCCCGCGGGTAATGGCTACCTCTGGGAGATAGCCGGTGGCATCCATAAGTTGCAACAGGTGACGAACTACACGGTAACTGCAACGCTGGGCACCGCTCCGCAAGCGATCGATGAGGACTCAACGAACCTGCGCATAAAGGCGGATGGCCCCTATGTGGCGCTATATTGCAATGACAAGCTGATACTTGATTACTACGATGCTAATCGCACCCAAGGGCGCATCGGCTTGCTGGCAGCAGCAAAAGGGGTAGTATTCTCCGACTTCACCATCACCGCGCTGGAGTCAAGTCTTAACAAGGTGAAAGTTCACAACAGGTTTGCTGTTGATCGCTACATGGCCGCGTGGGCAACAGAAGATGGCGAGTGGTATCCGGTAGTTCTCCCCGCCGCAGCGGTCACCCCGGCGGGTTTTGCTTTCGCCATGTCTGGTGCGGCATCTCCTTATCCCACTAATATTGCCGGGCTGTACTGGCACAAAGCTGGCCATTATGGCGATTTCCGCATCACACTGGATTATGCACTTGGCGCGTTAGCCAAGCAGAAGATCCACCTGAGCACAAAATATGATCCGGCGTCCGGGTATATTGTCGAGCTGGATACTGTTGATAACAAGGGTGTCGCCCGGCTGTATCGCCAGGACAAACTGGTAGGCGAATATACCTTCGATATGTCAGCGAAAACTCAGCTGGTGCTGGAGCGAAAAGGCGGCTACTATCTGCTGCACGCTCTCGATCTGGACCCAGATATAACTGATATAGCGTATGCGATAAAGGACGATATTGTGTTTGCCTATCATGACGCAATGCCATTACCGGCGAATATGATTGGATTTACAGTCACCGGCCCGAAGATTAAGGCCAGCGATGCACACATCGAGACAGAAGGCGTTATTGATGCCTTTGAGGTATCGCCGACTAACTGGATATCCGGGAGCGGAATCTGGGCAGTGATGCAGAAGTTCTCCTGCCAGCCGCAATGGAACTGGTTCGGCGGTTTCGGTGGTGGCAACCCCACTGTGTGGAACAAGTATAAGCTCGAAGGTGACCAGGTAATAGAGGTATTTGAAGGCGTAAAGATGGCAGTTGATGCTGAAGTATCCGCTGAACAATACGCACTTCGCTACCGCGATATGAATATGAGCTTCTGCGCGGATGGCAAGCATATAAACAGCGGTTATTCCGTAATCCGCGGCGGACGTTTGGCCGGTGTGCCCACCACCATGCTGCTGCGCGAAGGCAAAGTAGTGATGACCAGCGTGAAGGCGGAAGACCTGCTCCCGGCGCAGAGCAGCGGGCACCGCGTCTGGTTCGCCACCCGCGTAGAGAAACGCAGTATCGACGGTGGCAAGGCGGAAATTCGCGTTTACATCGACAACCACCTTTCGATGACCTATATTGACGACAAACCGCTCACCGGCGGCTATGTGGCCTTCTGGACGCACAACAACGGCATGATGATCGCCCGCGCCAATATCTTCGCCGAGAAGATGACCGTGGGCGAACCGCGCGCCGCCGCCCCACTCACGATGAAGGATGAGGATACCACGGTATTGCCGACCGCAACAGTGACCATGAACGATGTACCGCTGGTAATTGCGAACTTTGAAAATGACAAGGATAACTTCGTCGAGCGCCCCGGCCTCACGGGTCGGCTGGTTCGCGACAGCGTCACCGATGGGCGTGGCGTGACCAATCACTTCCTACGCGTCATCAACAGCTACCCGTCGGGCGACTTCTCTGTCTCGGGGATGCTGAAGAATATCGACTTGTTGAAGACTCCCAACCTGCATTTTGATTATAATCTCGATATGGGAGTGAAGCTCAACATGTACCTGCGCCTGAGTGATAAATGGTATGAGGTGGTGCTCACGGGGAAATTAGCGCAGAGCAAGGTCTATACTATTGGTAAAGTGACGACAGTAGCGGATGGCGGCTGGCATCATTTTGAGGCCAATGTCGGCAAGATGCTCGTTGATGCTATTACCACACAAACTGGCGCAGCACCGACCTCGTTAGTATTGCAGGAGATCGATTTCGCCGACTGGAGCGCGAGCTCGGACATGCGTGAGTATGGCTTCAATAGCAACAATGGCGGGCTGTCATATTGCCTGGATAACCTCACCGCACTGCCGGCAGTAACGGATAAAGTGACGCTGACCTGGACCAATGACAAGCTGAAAACCTGGCGCACCGGCGTAGATAACCTCCCGGTGAATGCTCCGGCAATCGACGCCACGACGCAGCAGGCAGTGATCGACCCGAAGCAGACGCTACAATTCTTCCACCTGCGCGGTACGGATGCCGATGGCAAAGTTGGCGGAATTGTTAACGTACCGATACCGGCGTTGGTGAAGTAGGGTTTTTCCTGCGATAACCTTCCCCGCTCTGAAGAACGGGGAAGGTTATCGATGAATGTTCCTCGCGTACAGCTTGTTTTTCCTTCCTACTCATTGGAAAATGGTTTAATCGACACCGATAGCCTCACCTTGATGTCCTTGTTTAGCGCCTTTGCTGTGTCGAGCAATTCTCTTATATTTTCAAGCCGGTAAAGAATGTACGCATTCCCATTTTTATGCCTGATCACTAATGGATACATCAGATATGGACTCATATTGTAGAAGTATTCTAAACAACTATCAATTGAAATAACGTCTGCAATATCTATTTCTACACGTCGTCTAATAGATATCAACTCGATTACTTTTTCGTAAACAACAACTTCATTTACGGCAAAAAATACATATATAGACGTAACGAGTTGTGGTGCTAATAGTATTACCCAAACCATGATGGGCGTATCTCTCAATGGTTTCATATCTGGTACAAATAACATCATTAAAAATAAAACAAATGAACTCCATACGACATTTGACCAATAACAGAATAATGCAAAAGGAGCCAATTTACATCTGATTTTCATTCCGCCCCCTACCGCTACCCCAATCCCTGTAATTTCCACCCGTCAAACATGCGGCCTTCCGCGTGAAAGAGGCTGTAGGCGGGGAAAGGGAGGTGCATGGCGCGGCAGCGGTTGATGAAGTCGCGCTCGGAATCTTCATCACCCAGCGGAATTACCAGGCGTGGCTGCAGTTGCCGGGCGGCATGTACGGCATCTGCGGCAGACATGCCGGCCAGGGGGAGGAAGAGCAATTGCGGGTGAAACTGCTCGCCGATAGCGTTGAACTCGCTGATGAACTGCGTCACCCCGGTATGGAAAAGTGAGAGGTGATCCATGGTGAGGATATATCCCAGATGCTCATCTTCCAGCTCATTGATTGCCGGTGTTGCCAGGATGCCCAGCCCGGGTAGATCGAAGCGCACGCCGGGGGATAATGCCACCGAGCGCTCGTCCTCCACCCCCGAGGCGCGGAGCTGCTGACGCAATGCCGCTGTGCCCAGGAAGCGGGCAGCAGAGCGCGGCAACAGGGGGGCCAGCACCTCGTTATCCGGCACTGTGGAGAAGAGCAGTAGATCGGCACCGGGCAAGTCCGCCGGTGTCAGTGGAGTCAACTCGCCGAACTCCGGCATCAAGAGCATCAGGTGTCGCGGCGTCTTCAGGGCGATGGCGTGCTCGCCTACGCGCCACAGGGCCACTCTGCCGGTGGGCACCCGCTGGTCGGTGATCATCTCCGACAGTTGCAGGCCGGGGCGGTGAAACTCGCCGCCGCCGATGATCCCGGAGCCTATCTCCAGCCGCAGCGAGAGGGTGACAGGTTTCATGGGGGGTAATACCAGTGCACCGCCGCGGGTGTCGTCGGCAATGGGGGCGGGGGTGGCCATGGGCTGGAAACGGAAGGCGTTCTCCGCCGGGCGATTCTCATCGCGCGAGGCACCGATGAGCGCATACGGGAGCAAGGACTTATCAAAAGAGAGGCGCAAGTCCACCGGCGCAGCCCCCAGCCGCATCCCCAGCTCCCCTTCGCGCAGATCACGCGCCACCGCCTGGAAGGGCGTAGCCACCAGCAGGCCGAAATCCAACTCATTGCCGTAGGGGCCGACGCCGCGGAGCACCTCCACGCTTTCCACGGGTGCCACGGCGCGGTCGCCCGGCTGTGCGCGCAGATTTACCGAGCCAGACCAGGTGGTGGCCATGGGCCAGACGTTGCGGTTGGTGAGGACATCGTCCACCGTCACCGCCGATTCGCCCGCTTGCAGGCGCACGTAGCGCTCGACGATGATGGTGCCCGGCGTCACGCGCACGCGTTCCTCTACCTGGTGGCTGACTTTCTCCACCATGCACCAGAGCCGTACCGTCACCTGCTCATCGGTATGTTCGCTGATCTCGCCATCCCATTCGATGCGGCTGATCACCTCGCCATCGGCGAGCAGGCTGGGGAAGGCCGCGCACCAGCCCCCGCGCACACTCACCTCTTTGCGCGGGCCATGCAGAAATTCGGTGGCGAGAAGCTCCAGGTTAGCCGGGCGATAAAAGATGCTGCAGATGCGCCCGCCGTGCTCGGGCAGTATTGCCAGCCGGATGACGCTATTATCCAGCACGAAGGCGCGTGCCCCAGCAAATTCAGTCTGCTGTGCGGTGCAGCGCGGATGCGAGAAATCAATATTCCCTGGGATAAACAGATCCATTTTGCCCCTATTTATTGTGAAGTATAGGTGTAGCCTATGGTATAGGACAATACGCCCGGTTTTTTATAGATATCATAGGCGGTAACCGTGGCGGATAATTCGCCGTATTTGATTCCGGTACTGAAGGCGGTACGCACCTTCCCCGGAGCCAAACCGACCTGGTCAAGCTTGAAGGAGAGTGCGCCGATTGATAGATCACCGCCATACATGGCGCGTGTTTTACCGTCAGTGTCGAGTAAAAAACCGACGTGTACGGCGGAGCGAGTTTCAGTTGCGGAGATATCAATGAGTGACTTGCTCGCTACCAGGTAGTATTGCGGTTTGGCATCTCTGCCGATGTTCTCTACCCCGACAGCAATTGCGGGCATCATTTCGTCTCCCTGCAGCAGCAGCATCTTCAGATTATAGACGGTGCCGACATGGCTTACCTCGTCTATGCCACCTTCGGCGGTGCCCATGCCGATGCCGGTCTGCGTGCCCACGACGGCACCGCGGTCCGGCACGTTAGCCTTTTCGCTATTGAACTCATATTGATACCGCGACATGCCGAAAGGCATAACATCAGCCGTGGGCATAATGTTCAGCCCGGTCGGGATCGCCTGCGTCAACAGCGCACAACCAAGTGTGCAGGTAGTTAGTGCTAGTAGTTTCAGGTTCATGGTACTCCTCATCTTTTCAAGTTGATCATTTCCCTGGCTAGCGGAAGCGTACTTCTACTTGCCAGCCATTAATGTCGATATCCGGGTTATTGGTGGTGTTCTCGGTGGTGCCATCCGGGTATCGCTGGTTGTATGCCAGCTCTGCATTTTCACCATTCACACCGCTTTGGCGCGTATTCGGGGCGTCCAGGATCACATGGTCCAGGTATTGATTCCCGTTATAGCCGAAGCCGTCGTATTGTTTGATATTGTTGCCTTGTGGCGGTGCAGAGATATCCTCCTGCGTGATCCAGTTGAGCATCACAAAGGGGGGTACGGTGGTGGCGATGAGCGATTGATCGATCTCCACCAGCAGGTGTTGGTTGTCCGGCGTCTCACCGCGATAGGGCGGGCCGATGGCGACGGCGTTGCGGTACTGCATGAACTGCCCACCGTGGTAGACCACATAGAAATCGGGCAATGCCACGGGTTGATTGATCGGGGTAGGGGAGATGACGCCCCAGCCGACCCCCTGCGCCACCGGGGTAGGGCCAGTGGCGGGATTCCCGTCGGTGTCCAATGCCAGGTAGTAGTAATAGTTGGGGTTGATAGTTCCCTTGACGCTTATCTCGCTGAGGAGCGTACGCGTCGGTGCGCCGTTGGGGGTGATAGTGGAGGGGAAACGCGCACACCCCGCCAGTAGCGGAAGCAACGACAGTATTAGAATGATTATAGGTAATTGGCGCATATTAGTTCCAAATTCCAAATTCCAGGTTCCAGGTTCCAAATTCCAGGTTCCAAATTCCAAGTTGTCCGTATCCCGGTACCTTGGTTTTACCTAACCCCCCGGCCCCCTTCCCGGCGCGGGAAGGGGGAGGATGATCGTTCATTTATGAAGATCATCCGGTTTAGCACCCCTTCCCGCGTAGGGACGGGGATGGGGGTTAGGTATAACGATACTCTCGCTTTTCCTTCCGCAATTGGTAACAAATTGTCTAATTTCTTGTATTATACTCATATGAGCGAAGCACTGCCAACTGTCAACATCGACAAAGACGCAAATAACAGCAATGTGACCCACTGGCGCTGGATTTTTCCGCTGGCCGGGTTGCTGATGGCACTCAGTTTTCCTAATGAATTATTGCCCATGCTGGCGCGTGTTTGTGGCTGGTGGCCGTGGCTGGCCGCTGGGCTGGCGTGGTGTGGCGAGCATCCTTCGCCGGTGTGCGCGTGGGTGGCTATCACTCCGCTGCTCTGGTTCGCGCATAAATTGCCGGTACGGCAGGCGCTGCGCGGGGCATTCCTCTTCGGCATCGTATGGCAGCTATGCAGCGTTACCTGGGTGCGGCTTTTTGGCGACGGCGTGCTGATGTTCCTCCCGTGGGTGCTGCTAGCGGCGTATATGGCACTGCTGCCGTGGCTGGCCGTGCTCATCGCCCGGGCACCGCGCTTGCCCGCCCGCCTGTTCCCACTGGCCTTTGCCGTCATCTGGACAGCGCTGGAGTGGCTGCGCGGGCAGGGGTTATTCGGCTTTGCCTGGGCAGAGTTGGGGGCGACGCAGGTGGAAGGCCCGGCGGCCTTTGTCGCTGCGCTGGGCGGAGTGTCGTTGATTACCTTCCTCATGCTCTGGCTGCTGGGCGAGGTGATACACTACTGGCGCGCGCCGCAATCCCCGTGGATGCTCGTCGCCGCCGCATGCTGTTTTGTGCTCTGCACGCAGCTGGGCTTGTGGCAAAGCCGCATTGCCGTCAGCCGTTGGCAGGCAGCACAGAGCGGGCAAACGGTGACGCTGGTGCAGCCAAATTTGCTGATGAATCTTTCCACGGATATCTTTCATCACCCGGTCACAGAGAGCGAGGCGTATAATCGTCTGCGCAAACTGCTGGAAATCTCCGAGCGGGATAACATACCGGATGCCCGGCGCTTGATCATCTGGCCGGAGAGCGCATTGCTCAATGATCCGAAGGGGAATGTCTACAGCGGAATAACGAATGAGCAGGTTATCTCTCCGGGCGCGCGGTCGATGAATTCATTTATCCTGGTGGGGGCACCACATATCATCTGGAAACCGAATTCCCCGAAGCCGATACTTCGGAATGGTGCGCACCTTTTTGCTCCAGAAGGGCAGATCGTGGCGGAATATGACAAGATTCACCTGGTACCATTTGGCGAATATGTGCCGGGGCGTGCTGTCATCAGCAAACTATTCACTGTCCGCCCGAACGACATCACTTCTGGCCCAGGGCACAACACATTGGACGAGACCGGCCACCCCTTCGGCACCGCCATCTGCTTCGAGTCCACTTTCAGCAGTATCTCGCGTGAGTACGCTAATAAGGGCGCACGGATGCTGGTGGTGATCACCAATGACGCCTGGTTCCAGCGCACCAACGCCGTGCGCATGCACTTCAACCACGCCCGTTTCCGCGCAATTGAGACAGGATTGCCCGTATCGCGCGTCGCCAGCTGCGGCATATCCGCCTTCATCGCCCCCAACGGGCAGGTAGTTGGCGCGGAGATCCCCATCTACACCGAAGGCACCCGCACCGCATTTATCCCCGACGGTACCCCCGGCACCGCATATACCGTCATCGGCTGGCTCTTCGGGCCACTCTGTGCGTTGTTGATGCTACTGTATATCGGTATGTGGGGCTGGCAGCGGCAGCGTGCGGCGCGGGGGAAGGGTGTTTTTGGACATAAGAACATAAAAACAGAAAAGACGGCTGCGCCGGGCGGGGTGTTATGGAGGGCGTAGCCTTATTTTGTTCTTCTGTCTGAATAGCCATAGCAGGTTACGGGGACTATTTTGGACAGAAGAACATAAAAACAGAAAAGACGGCTGCGCCGGGGCGGGGAGTTAATGCGGGGCGCAGCTTTATTGTGTCCTTCTGTTCTTCTGTCGGAATACCCATCGAAGAGTACGGTGACTTTTTTGGACATAAGAACATAAAAACAGAAAAAGACGGCTGCGCCGGGCGGAAGTTATGAGGGGCGTAGCCTAATTTAGTTCTTCTGTTCTTCTGTCTGAATAACCATAGCAGATTACGGTGACTTTTTTGGACATAAGAACATAAAAACAGAAAAGACGGCTGCGCTGGGCGGAAGTTATGGGGGCGTAGCCTTATTATGTTCTTTTGTTCTTCTGTCTGAATAACCATAGCAGATTGCGGTGACTCTTTTGGACATAAGAACATAAAAACAGAAAAGACGGCTTCGCCGGGGCGGGGTGTTATGGAGGGCGTAGCCTTATTTTGTTCATCTGTTCTTCTGTCTGAAACGCACCCATAAAGGTATTAGCTTTGACGGTAGCGAAAGATATAATCGGGTCTGAAGGCAGGCCGAAATATTTAAAAGGAAGTATGCATGTCCGATAAACAGGTTATTTACTCGATGGTGAAAGTGGGGCGTATTCATCCGCCCAGCAGGCAAGTGCTGCGTGATATTTCGCTGGGGTTTTACTATGGTGCAAAAATTGGTGTGCTGGGGCTTAACGGCTCCGGTAAGAGCACTTTGCTGCGCATTATGGCCGGGTTAGACCCCGATTACCTGGGCGAGGTGATGATATCCGCCGGGTATTCGGTGGGGCTGCTGGAGCAGGAGCCGAAGCTGGATAACGACAAAACGGTGAAGCAGGTGGTAGAGGAAGCGGTGCAGCCACTGGTGGACATGGTGACGCGCTATGACGCCGTCTGCGCTGCCTTCGGTGACGATGATGCCGATATCGACAAGTTGATCGACGAACAGAGCAAATTGCAGGAGGAGCTGGACCGGCACGACGTGTGGACGCTGGACAACCGGCTGGAGATGGCGATGGATGCGCTGCGTTGCCCGCCTGCCGACACGCTGGTATCGGTGCTCTCTGGTGGCGAGCGCCGCCGTGTGGCGCTGTGCCGTCTGTTGCTCACGGAGCCAGATATCCTGCTACTCGACGAGCCGACGAACCACCTGGATGCCGAGTCGGTGGCCTGGCTGGAACGGCACCTGCGCGAGTATAAGGGCACGGTCATCGCCGTCACCCATGATCGCTATTTCCTCGACAACGTCGCCGGGTGGATTCTGGAGCTGGACCGCGGCTATGGTATCCCCTGGAAGGGCAACTACTCCTCCTGGTTGGAGCAGAAGCAGGCACGCCTCACCCTGGAGAAGAACACCGAGAACCGCCGCCAGCGCACGCTGGAACGCGAGCTGGAGTGGATCCACATGTCGCCGAAAGCGCGGCAGGCCAAGGGTAAAGCGCGCGTCACCGCTTTCGAGAATCTGCTGAGCCAGGAAGTGGAGGAACGCCGTGAGGAGATGGAGATTCAGATCGCCCCCGGCCCGCGCCTGGGCGATATCGCCATCAATCTGGAGAATGTCAGCAAGGCCTACGGCGAGCGCCTGCTCATCGATGACTTCTCGCTGATCATCCCCCCCGGCAGCATCGTCGGCGTCATCGGCCCCAACGGCGCGGGCAAGTCCACCATGCTGAAGATGATCACCGGCGCGGAAGAGCCGGACTCCGGCAAGGTAATCATCGGGCAAACGGTACAGCTGGCCTACGTGGACCAGAGCCGCGAGACGCTGGACGGTGAGAAGTCGGTGTGGGAAGAGATCTCCGGCGGGCTGGACAATATGATTCTGGGCAAACGCAGCATGAACAGCCGCGCCTACGTCAGCAGCTTCAACTTCAACGGCAGCGATCAGCAGAAGCAGGTGAAGAACCTCTCCGGCGGCGAGCGCAACCGCGTCCACCTGGCGAAGATGCTCTGCAAGGGGGCCAACGTCATCCTGCTCGACGAGCCGACCAACGACCTGGATGTTAACACGCTGCGTGCGCTGGAGGAGGCTATCGAGGCCTTCGCTGGGTGCGCCGTCGTGGTCAGCCACGA
>JBBQQW010000024.1:0-19934 GCA_038215455.1 Armatimonadota bacterium | reverse complement strand
CGCCTTGCGAATTATATCCTTTTGCAACATCGGGATATCTTCCAGCGAAACCTCCACCCCCAGGTCGCCGCGCGCCACCATGACGCCATCGTAGGCCGCCAGGATCTCGTCCAGATTGGCGATGGCCTCATGCTTCTCGATTTTTGCGATGATGGGGCGGTGAATCTTCAGCTCATCCATGATCTCTTTCAATGGCTGAATATCCCCGGCGCTGCGCACAAAGGACATGGCCACCCAGTCGATGCCTACCTGTAACCCGAAGCGCAGGTCCTCGATATCCTTCTCGGTCACCGCCGGGATGGGCAGGGTGGCGCCGGGCAGGTTGATGCCCTTGTGGCTGCCCAGCGGTCCGTCGTTGAGTGCGCGGCAGAGGATATCGGTGGCGGTTACGCTCAGCACCTCGGCCTCCAGGCTGCCATCATCGATGAGGATACGCTGGCCCGGGTGTACATGCTGCGGCAACTCGCGGAAGCCCAGCGGTGCCTCATTCGGCCCCAACTCCTCGCGCGAGGTGAGGGTGAACTCATCGCCGGACTTGAAGAGCAACGCCGCTGCCAGAGTACCGGTACGAATCTTCGGCCCGCAGAGGTCGTAGAGCACCGCCACCGGCACCCCTGTCTCCCGCGCCACCGCCCGCACCCGCGCCACGGTATCCGCATGTTCTGTCGGGGTGCCGTGCGAGCAGTTGATACGCGCAACGCGCATACCAGCAGTAACCATATCTTTCAACACCGTCGGGTCTTCCGTCGCCGGTCCCATAGTGCATACAATTTTTGTTCTAGCCATAATATCTGTCTATTCGCGTTGGGAGGGCGGGGTTCCTGCTGGTGGGAAGAGGTAAGTTACAGACCGGTAGGGTGCGTAGCATGGACGTCTCGCCCATGAGGACGGGGTAGCACCCCTGCACCATGTGCTAAGTTCCAGTACCAGTTTAACCAGATCAGAATGCGCCATTTAGCTAATATGAATGCTTTAAAATTTATTGAATCGTAGGCAAAAATCCTTCTTTTTGAGGTAATTTCATAACCCCTGGGGCGTTGCCCCAGGCTACCGAACTATTGCCTTTCGGGCAATCACAATAAAATATGATATTGTGCATAACATGCCTACCTTGAGGCTAATAATTAGTATTATTGGGGACGGACTTTGCCCGAAGGGCAAACATTCGGTAGGAATTGAACCCATCAGTGCAGAATCATCATAAACAGGTATATACCGGGGGATACATTTGATGGATACAATCACACATTCAGTAGATATCTGCGTCGTTGGCGGAGGTATGGCGGGCATTACTGCGGCGCTGAGCGCGGCGCGGCATGGGGCGCGGGTGCTGCTGATGCACGAGCGCCCGGTGCTGGGCGGCAATGCCAGCAGCGAGTGTCGCATCCATATCTGTGGGGCGGATATCCACAACTATAAGAAGCATATGCGCGAGACCGGCATTCTGGAAGAGCTGCGGCTGGAGAACCTGCGCCGCAACCCGAACAAGAACTTCTCCGTGTGGGATACCATCCTCTATGAGAAGGTGCGCTTCGAGCCGAATGTCACGCTGCTGCTCAATTGCTCCTGCCTGGAGGTGGAAATGGACGGCGCGCGTATCAGCAGTGTCACCGGCTGGCAGCAGACCACGCAGCAGTACCACCAGGTAGCGGCGACGATCTTCGCCGATTGCTCGGGCGATGCTATCCTGGCTCCGCTTAGCGGCGCAGATTTCCGCGTGGGGCGCGAGGCGCGCGCGGAATATGGCGAGTCTATCGCCCCGGAGGAGGCGGACGCCTGCACTATGGGGATGACCTGCCTCTTCCAGGCGCGCGAGTACGCGACCCCGCAGCCCTTCACCGCACCAGCGTGGGCAGAGCATTTCCCCACCTGTGCGGAGCTTCCCTATGGGGCAAATGGCCACAAAAACTGGTGGACGATGGGCTACTGGTGGATAGAGCTGGGGGGCGTGAATGACAGTATCGCCGACACTGAACGCCTGCGTGATGAGCTGCTGGGGCTCACCCTCGGTGTGTGGGATCACATCAAAAATCATTGCCCGGAGTGTAGCGAACGCGCCGCCAACTGGGCGCTTGATTGGCTGCAATTCCTGCCCGCCAAGCGCGAGAGCCGACGCTACATCGGCGACCACGTGCTGAACCAGGGGGATGTAACCGAAGGCGGTAATTTCCCCGATCTGGTGGCCTATGGCGGCTGGAGCATGGACGATCACCACCCCACGGGTTTCCGCGCGGTGGGCCTCGGGCATCCGGCGACGATCTTTCATCACGTGCCGCCGCGCTACGGCATCCCCTACCGTAGCCTCTACTCGCGTAATATCGAGAATCTGATGTTCGCCGGCCGCGACGCCAGCTGCTCCCACGCCGCCATGAGCAGCACCCGCGTGATGGGCACCGGCTGCAGCATGGGCCAGGCGGTGGGCGTGGCCGCGGCCCTCGCCGTGCAACAGGGGATCACCCCCAGGGCAGTAGGCACGCAGATTGCCACCGTACAGCAGCAGCTCATTGCGGATGACTGTTACCTGCCCGGGTTGCTCCGTGAGCGGTCAGCCCTGACACTGCAGGCGCAGCTAACTGCCACGCAGGGCGACCCCGAGCCGGTGCGCGATGGCGTTAATCGCCAGGTGGGTGAAGACCCACACTGCTGGGTGGCGCAGCTCGGCGATACGTTGACGTACACCTTCGCCGCGCAATATGTAAGTGAAGCGGTGCTCATTCTCGACAGCGCTATGGCGGGCAATATCGCCATGAGCTGGCACCAGCGGGATGACCAGATGACGCAGATCCCCCCGCCGATGCCGAAATGCTTCCGCCTGGAGGTAGACCGTGGAAACGGCTGGGAGCTGCTGCATCATGCCACCGAGAATTACCAGCGCCATATCCGCATCCCCATCGAGGAATCTGTGCAGGGCGTACGCTACACACTCGAAGAAACCTGGGGTGCCGCAGAGTCGCGGGTATACGCATTTTATCTGGAGGAATGTAACCCTTGACCGACGCCCCACACCCCCATATAATGATGCACATACGGTAAGATTGCTATATGACATGGCGATCATTGCCGGATTAGCGTGCATATCGCCCCATTTTGCGCGCAGCTACACGTGGAGAGGTTATAATTATGCGTCTACTGACACTCTTTGTTGCCCTATTAGGCTTGACGGCTGCGCTATGGGCGGCGGTGCCTACCGATAACGCGGTGGCTACTTATTACCACAGTACCGAAGGTTACCCGGCATGGACGGATGCTATCAAGTGGGATAACGTCATTGACATGTCCGCCTACGCCAACGGTGCCACCAACTTCGCGAAGTTCGAGAGCGCACGGGATGAGCTGGCCGCGAAGGGTGGCGGCGTGCTCTATTACCCCGCCGGGGTGTATGACTTCAGCGAGGGACCCTATGACGGCCCGAACGGGCGTGGGCTGATGCTGAAGAGCGGCGTGGTAATCCGCGGTGCTGCACCTGCCGAGGTGATAGATCCGCAACATGGCAAACTGACACTGGGGACGCGCTTCGTCTTCGGCTTCAAAAAACGTGACGCTGTCGCACTCGATGCGGGCGAACGGGCACGCTTCTATCTGCCCTCGGGCATTACATTTACCGACGACAAAGGAAAAGCGCAGACGCAGGATCTGGTGCTGAGCATCGGCGTGAAAGATGGCAAGCTGCAGCAGGACGTGAACGGCTACCTGCGCGACTACGCTACCGCAAAGATCACCGGCACGGCCAGCACCGAGATGAAAGACAAAGACCAGCTGGTGACTATCGCCATAAAGCTGGAGGAGCTGCCGGGTGGCGCGAAGGCGGAAGGCAGCTACACACTGACACTGAAGCAGGGAGACCAGCTCTTTACCGGCAATTTCGAGGGTGGCTTAGTCGGCCAAATTAAAAAAGGCACGCTGCAGGGGCGTATCGCCAAAAGCGCGGCGGAGACACCACGCGAGTGGAACGTCGTGGGGCTGTGCCCTCCGGCGGGCGGACGCATCAGCGATGTGAAAAACGTGGGCATCTGCTGGGTGAATATGGAGGGCGCGACGGTATGGTTCGGCCTGGATATGGCCTGGGGGCCGACGTGGCGCACCGCCAAAGCCTGGCAAAGCGCACTGGTGAAAGATAGCTGGGCAGATCGTGTGCCGGACGGCACCCACCCGATGGACGCCATCTGCGGTGCCGAAACGGGCAAGCCATATATCCCTGGAGCTACTGGACGCCTGATCATGGGCTGCGTGCTGCAGGATTCCGCAGTGGTGAATGACAGCATGACCTGTGGCCGCACCGGCGGCAGTGGCGTAGGCCCGGTACACAAGCTGGGATTCGGCCCGGACGGCTTCTATATGGCTAAATTCGCCCCGCGCATCGGGGCCTACGGGGCGCAGGTCTTTGTAGCGGCAAATGTGCTGCCGAAGTCCGAAGGCCGTAACTTCAAATACCTGCAGTCGACGGTACGCGGCGTACCCGGCTCGGGCAATAACTTCTCCTTTGGCCCGGTGAGTAAATCCATTGTCCTCTTCGATTACAATAAAATCTGTGGCATCGACGTCAACAAGGATATGGTTAATCTATCCAGTGGTGATGCCGCCTACTATGAACCGGGCGTGACGGTGCGCGATAACTACGTCTATAACAATGGCCACAAAGGCTACAACGTCAGCGGTAGCTGGGTAACGCTGAAGAACAACACGAATGACCGCGACTTCCTGAACGGTGGACGCGACCCCTATGGCATGTATGGCTGGCGGCTGACGCTGGACGGCTTTGTCGAGTCCGCCTCCGGTGGCGGTGGCGTGGTGTCCGACAACCTCTCCCGCGCCTTCGACCTCGGTGGCCGGGCGCTCTGGATAGACGGCTCGTACTACATAAACACCGGCTCTACCCCGGGCAACGATGGCGAGGGCATCCTCTGCCAGGCGCACGGCGGTACCCATATCAACTCATGGGCCATCACGCATAATAAGCACGACAAGGGAGAAGGTAGTTCCAGCTATATGGGCGGCTATAATGTACAGGCAAACGGATTCCTGGCCGCCTGGAACAAGGACTCCGGATCAGTTGGCGTCATCAATCCTGGTGTAAATCTTATTCTCGACACCGCACTGGTGGCCAATGAGGCAGCGACTGCCCCCGCAGCAGTTGACGCGAAATTTGACCTGATACTGGCTGCCCCCGCCGGTGTCCTCACCGCCCCCGCCGACGTGAATGCTGTGGTAGATGGCCCCAGCGTCATGGTTACCTGGACCGACACCACCGAGCTGGAGATCGGCTTCCGCGTAGACCGCAGCCTGGACGCCGGCAAAAGCTGGACTGCCATCGTCTACCGCCCGCGCCACAGCAAGGGCACCCCGGAGAATATCCAGGCTTGGCGTGACTATACTGCACCGAGCGGCACCGCCATCAGCTACCGCGTAGTGGCGATCAACGACAAAGACACCGACGAAGGAGCATCGACAGCCACCGCCGCGGTGACAATCGTGAAATAGTCTCCCATAATGACCATAGCAACAGCACCGATGAGTTTTTTTCTCATCGGTGCTTTTTTTGCAATTTACGAGGAATAATGCCCAAATACCATGCGGATATTCCTTGCCTCCACAAAGCTGCAGGAATTCCACACCCCGGTGTAGAATTTTTCACCGTATGAGTAATAATATTATTGCCAATGACTCCCTGCCGGAGACGATGAAGTCGGCGCAGCTGGTGGGAGTGGGGAAGATAGAGGTGCGCGAGGTTCCGGTGCCGGTGGTGGGGCCGGGTGAGGTGCTGGTGCGCGTGCGTGCGGTGGGTATCTGCGGCAGCGACGTGCACTACTATGTGGATGGCCGCATCGGTGATGCCGTGGTGGGCTTCCCCTTCACCCTCGGGCATGAGCCTGCCGGAGAGGTGGCCGCCGTGGGCGCGGGCGTTACCGGGCTGAAGCCGGGCACGCGGGTAGCGCTGGAGCCAGCGCACAGCTGCGGGCATTGCGAAGCCTGTATCTCGGGCCGCCCGAATATCTGCCCGACGGTGCGCTTCCTGGGCACGCCGCCGATACCCGGCACCTACGAGGAATACCACATCTACGCCCCGGAACAGTGCGTGCCAATTCCCGATAACATCAGCATGGAGGCCGCGGCGACGCTGGAACCGATGGGCGTGGCGTTGCACGCGGTCAATCTGGCGCGGCTGAAGCTGGGCGACCGGGTGGCTATCATGGGCGGTGGCCCCATCGGTATGCTCACTGCGGTGGCGGCGAAGCTGGGCGGGGCGAGCTTTGTGGCACTGACCGAGCCACTGGCAGCGCGCCGCACACTGGCCGCACAGTTCGGCGTAGACCTGGTGGTAGACCCCAGCGACGGCAACGCGGTGGCGGCAATCCAGGCAGTGAGCGAAATAGACGTCTCCTTTGAGGCTGTGGGCGTGCAGGATGCCATCAACGACGCCACACTGGTGACGCGCCCCGGCGGTACCACCGTCATCATCGGTATCCCGTCGGTAGACACCATCACGCTCTTCCCCCACCTGGTGCGCCGCAAAGAGTTGAACATCATCATGGCCCGCCGCAGCAACCTGGTGCTGGAGCCTGCCCTGCGCCTGATGGCCGCCGGCCTCATCCACCCGGAGCAGATAATCACCCACCGCTTCCCCCTGGAGCGCATCGCCG
The DNA here is from genome assembly GCA_038215455.1 of Armatimonadota bacterium. Lineage (GTDB taxonomy): Bacteria > Armatimonadota > Hebobacteria > CAIYQO01 > CAIYQO01 > CAIYQO01. The sequence goes on along the minus strand of JBBQQW010000024.1, from coordinate 13,296 downwards.
AGGGTATGGAGCTGGTGCACAACTACCGGGACGGGGTATTGAAGGCGATGATCGTGCTGGAGTAGGACGGGGACGGTGGTAGCATTATATACTTGACGATACAGCGCAATACCTATAATATAATCTATGGTATTGCGGCATGATGTCAAGTTGGGTGATCTATGAGTTATCAGGATTTCTTTGCCATGCATCCGGTTTTCACCATCGAAGATCTGCGTGATGCGCAAGTGGATGCAAGGAAAAATGATTTAAAGACCATGGAGCCAACGCTCGCCTATTATCAGCGAAAAGGGCGTATCAGACGTGTGCGTCGCGGCCTTTATGTGTCAGTTCCGGCAGGGGCTACGCCTGAAAACGTTCAAGTTGATCCGTTCCTGCTTGCTGGGATGATTACTGATGATGCGACACTCGCGTATCATACGGCACTGGCATTCTTCGGAAAATCCTATTCGCTTCACCAGAAGTTATACTATTGTACCCACCAGGCAACACGTGAAGCTACTTTTAGCAGCATTGAGTTCGTTGGCGTTCGATTCCCAAAGGCGCTAATAGCACAACACCAGGAGTATTACGGGGTGGAGACGGCAGAACGGAGTGGGCTAGCAATTCGGGTGACGAGTCTGGAGCGGACATTGGTGGATGTCCTTGATCGCCCCAGGTATGGAGGGAGTTGGGAAGAGACCTGGCGTTCGTTGGAGATGATCGAGTATGTTGACCTTGATATGGTGCTCGAATATGCCTTAATACTTCAGAATGCGACGACGATAGCGAAAGTCGGCTGGTTCCTCGAACAACATCGAGGTACCTTGATGGTTTCTGAGGAGTATTTAGAGCGACTGGCAGAACATCGCCCGGTTAAGCCACATTACATGGATCAGCGGCGTCATGAGCCTGGTAGGATGGTGAACCGTTGGAATCTAGTTGCTCCGCAATCGCTGTATGACCGCACCTGGGAGGAACCTGAGTGAGAATTTCGCGCGAACGATTATTTTCCGAAGCTACGCAAGCAGGGTTCCGTCCTGAGATACTTGAGAAAGTCATACAATTAATTGGGCTACTGGAGGGGCTTCGCAAGCATCCTTACCTGAAAGAGCGCCTGGTATTGAAAGGGGGCACCGCACTCAACCTGTTTCTGTTTGCTCTTCCCCGTTTGTCAGTCGATATTGATATGAATTATATCGGCTCTGCTGAGCGGGGCACTATGCTGGCAGAGCGCCCATTAGTAGACCAGGCAATTCGGGCGGTGTGCGGACGTGAAGAATTCACAATACAAAAGTCGCCAGACGATCATGCCGGAGGGAAATGGCAATTACGTTATGAGAGTGCAATGGGGCAAGGCGCTAATCTAGCGTTGGATGTTAACTACATGCTACGAGTTCCGTTGTGGCCTGCGCAACGCCATGACTCACACATCATAGCATCACATCAAGCAAAACAGATTATTGTACTTGATGAACATGAATTAGCGGCAGGGAAATTGGCCGCACTACTTGCACGTCATACCGCGCGAGATTTGTTCGATGCGCACCAGTTGTTGACATTGCGTACCCTGGACAAAGAACAATTGCGGATTGCTTTTATAGTATATGGTGGACTGAATCGTATCGATTGGCGTACCGTTTCTATCGAAGATGTAGGCTTCGATGCTGGTGAACTACAAAACCAGCTAATACCAGTCCTACGCGGAGATGCTATACTCAATAGACCAAATTATTCTACCTGGGCAAGTCAACTAGTCAACGAATGCAAGCAGGGACTCACGGCGATTTTGCCGTTTCGTCCCAATGAAAGTGAATTCCTTGATCAATTGCTTGATTATGGAGAAATTAAGCCCGAATTACTCACAGACGATTTGCACTTGATAGAGCGTATCGCCACGCAGCCTGGATTGTTGTGGAAAGCGCGAAATGTACGAGAGCATAAACTCTAACGATTAGGCATTCACTTCTCCGCTGGCACCCGCCCGATCATGCGTTCCAGCGGGCGTTGGAGCATGCGGGTGATGAGCGCTTCTTTGCTGGACATGGGGTCAACCAGGATGGTGTAGATGCCCAGGCGGTTGGCACCGTAGATGTCGGTGAAGACTTGATCGCCGATCATCGCGGTGGTCTCCGGGGTTGTTTTGAGCAGTTTCATCCCCTGGCGGAAGCCGCGGGCCAGCGGTTTGGCGGCGCGGGTTACCCAGGGAATCCCCAGCCGGTCTGCCACCGGGCGCACCCGTTTGACGGTGGCGGCGTTGCTCACCAGGCAGGCACTCATCCCCAACTCGCGCAGCTTGCCAATCCATAGCTCTATCTCCGGAGAGATGTTATGGCTGCGCCAGGGCGTGAGGGTATTATCCATATCGATCAGCACACCACGCACTCCGCGGGCGGCCAGCTCGGGCAGGTTGATCTCATTCAGGCGACGCTCAACCTGGTTGGCATGTAATTTCACAAACATGTCCATATTATGCGTCATGCGCACGTGGTCGTCAAATGGAACTGTCTGGGATATAATATTAATCTGCAATAACCTATGGAGAGTTACCCAGGTCTAAATTTATGGCAGTTATGCAATTACCTCTAATTGTTCAGAAATTGCCAGGCAGAGACTATCGGTTGCTGATAGAGTTACCGGCATTACAAACAGCAATGATCGCAAATAACCATTTTTTAAAATTTTGCAGGTAATCTCATGGTGGGTATAGAATTATGGAATAAGCTATTGGTTGGCTATGGATGCCAGGGAAACAGCATGTCGGAAAGGTGGTTTTTATGTTCACGCCAGCATGTTCACTGCACCCGATGGACGTACGGTTACTGAAGATATTTGTTTCGGTAATTCAGGGCGAACCGGTGCCGGATCTACGCGAAGAAGCGACGCGACGACGGCAGCGGGATATTCTGCTGAACTGGTCGCAGCGCGTCACGCGTGCGGCCTCCTCATTGGCAGTTAATGTCGCGCCGGAAGACTGGACACTCTTCACCCAGTTACGCCCATTCTTCATCACCCAGGATACACCCATAGAGGTGACCACGCGGTTAAATGATCTCTTTAACGCTCATTCTTTGAGCGAAATCGTCGATATATACCGCGAAGAATTGGCGCGGCTAGATGCAGATCAGGCGGATAACATCATCGACGCCGTGCGACATGACCAGACTCCAGAAGCAGCCACTATTCACTCTGTCGACGTCATTGAAGAGAATCTGCGCGCCTATCTGATCGCAGAGCGACATGAGCTGGATGCGCTGTTCGCGGCGATTAACCCAGGCGCACTACAGCTGGAAAAGGCTGGCTCCTGGCTGAGCTGGCGTGCCTTCCTGTTCAACGCAAATATGCATCCCTGGTGGGTGACGCGCGCCACCTCCCTCACCGGACTGGCCAGCCGTAAAGAGCTGAATTTCCTGCCGGTAATGGCGGATCCACGCGGAATGTTCGCTGCCTTCGTCAACCGTGTACCAAACCTGCAAGACCACCTGCCCTATGCGCTGGTGAAAATGCATAGCACGGGGATGTGTATCCCCCCGGCTTCTGTGGGTACAGCGCTAGCTACGATGAATGAGTGGCCGGAAGAGCAGCTTTCCGCCGTGGCGACACCAGGTGAGCTGCGCGCACTGCATGAAGCGCTCTACTTCGCACAAAGTTACAAGTATGGCCTGTGGGAAGCGTCAGAGATGGCAGTACCCATGGACAATATTCTGCCCATCATCAATGCTAATCAAGCTGAGGTAGAATCCTACATCCCCGGCCAGGCTGCCATAACAAACGTCACCGTTTCCACGGAAGAAGAAGAGTTGGCATTCGAACCGGTTCATTATGACGAATCAGCCAGCATTGAAACTACTGAGGAGCAAGGGGGAGCACCGGTCGCTGATGGCGGAAAGAAGCCTCCCTTCTGGCAGAATATGTTCAAAAAGAAATGAGCCACTCCTGCAGACAAAAAAACACCGTTGCCACAGTTCATCTGACGGCAACGGTGTTTTCATTTTCGGCGTAGCTATTTTGCGTTCAGCATCTCCGGCTTGAAGTTCGCCTTCATCAATGCAACTACTTGATCTGTTATATCCAGCCCACCCCAGAGGACGAGCTTCTGCACTGATTTATCTGCGATTACATCCTGACTCAAGACAATCGAGAGATTGTTCTTCTCTGCCACCGTCTTGACGCATACCTTTTGGAATTCATCGATTACCTGGTACAGGCGCTTCTCTTCTTCCAACGCCTCTTTTTTGAACTTGTTGAAATTGTCCATGATGATCTTGGAGTTTGCGGCATCATCACTTGCCAGTGCGTCGTACTCTGCCCTGTCTGCTGCAGATAACGGAGAAGGGAACGCACGTATTTTCAGCTCGGCCCAGCGACTGCTGCGCGTTGCTGATTTATCCTGCAGTGCCTTCACGCGGTCGACATTCACCACCGGAGTCACACTCACCAGTTGCAGGTACTCTTTAAAATCTTCCTGACTCAGGAACTCACCTTTACGCATATTCTCGATGATCTCCGGTTTCAGCGTGTAGATGCTGCTGATGCGATCACCAGTGATATTATTGATTTCCAGGAACGCCTTGAAGTTGGCAGCATTGTCAAAATCAAGCGCATTAAACTCATCTGCCTCTTTATAGGTAAGTTTCGCGGGCGTCTCGCGCAGCTTCAGTTCTTCCCAATGCTTTCCGCGCGCAACTGATAGCTCCTGCAGTACCTTCACCCGTTCCGGGTTGATGACGGTGCTTTTTCCCACGTAGCGCAGATACTCGGTGAAATCTTTCTGCGTCAGGAACTCACCCTGGCGAAGATTGTCGCTGATATCCTGCCGTTCTTTGTAGTAGGCATTGATACGGTCATTTACTAACCGATAGCCGACAAACTCTTTGCCGATGGTACCGAGTTGCAACACGCCAACATTTGCTGGTGCAGCAGTCTGCGCAGTACTCATCACCATACTCAGCAGCAGCAATGCTGCGATGGTAGCGAAGATATAGAGATACTTATTACTCATTTCATGCTCCTTTGTGCAGGTTTATCCTGCATTCACTTTTAGATTCTAGTATGTCGCCCCGATGCCGAAGTGGACGCGGTTTGAGCCTTCCGGGGTGAAACCCCAATCAAGGCGTATCGGGCCTACTGGAGAGTTAATACGCATCCCGAGGCCGTACCCTATTCGGGCACGAGCATCGGCATCGCCGAAGCTGGATGCGAAGGATCCACCGAAGGCATCCCCAATGTCGAGGAAACCGACTGCCTGCAGGGTATTATTTATCGGTACGCGCAACTCGTTATTCATTACAAATAGGGCTTTACCGGGGAAACTATCCTCGGCATATCCGCGGATGGTGTTCGTATTAGTACCGCCCGCCAGGAACTGGTCCAGATATGGCGCATCACCTTTGATGAGGCCCAGGGTTATGCGCCCGGCATATACCCACGGTTGTTTATTCTCCGCGTAGGTTTTACCTTCCACACCCGGCTTCACCTGAAGGTAATATCGTCCCTCAGCTTGCACCTTGGTGAAGTCTCTACCGCCTAAACCGGCGACTTCGATTGACCCCATCCGGTAATATCCTGCCGACGGGTTCAATGCATTATCGCGTGCATCACGCACCAGCGAGTAACCGAGACTGCGTACATCTGTTGCGGATTTCAGCGGATCCAGCAGTGCACTGGTATTACTGGATTCACCGTAGATATGATCGGCACGTGCCGTGAAATATTCACGCGTCGTCGCATCTACTGGCTGCCCGATGGTGAGGTTTAATCCGGTACGGTGCTCATCGTAATCGAAGCTGCCAGTACTATTTTTCACCGAGCGTGGATTGATCATACTGTAAACGTTCACCGCTCCACTCATGCGGTTAGCATTCAAATAGGGATTTGAATAGTTAAAGCGATAACTGGTGGTATCACCGAACGACCCCATCAGCCCGATACTCTGTGCAGTCCCCAAAAAATTGGAATCCTGCAGCGTAAGGTAGAGGAGTGGACGGGAGTTGCTGCCGGTAGTGATACCGCCGGAAGCCGATCCGGTGAACTGTTCCTCAAAGGTATAGATGAGATCAATGGTGCCCAGCTCTTTGCCAATCCCCTGCTCGAGCTTAACATTCAAGAAGATACTCATGCGCCGCAATGTTTCAAGGGTATCTCTCACCTTATTCTGGTTATAGACATCACCCTCTTTGATCATCATTTCACGGACGATCACATATTCCCTGGTCTTGTAGTTTCCCTTAATGATGATACTGGAGATTCTACACTCAAATATCTCAAAACGTACACGCCCGGTCTGCGGATCCTGGCTCTGCGAGTTGAGCGTCATCATCGTGTATCCCCGACTTCGATAATAATCTGTCAAACTCTTCGCATCGCTGCTCATATCCGTAAAATTCATCACCTGGCCAACTTTGGTTTTCAATATCTGCTGGAGTGTCTCAGCGGTGAAGACGGTGTTGCCTATAAAATCAATTCCAGTGACAGTGGTGTTCTCACTTAATGTGAACGTTAACTGCACGCCGTCTGCCGTCTTAGCAACGGTTACCGGTCGCGCCATCAACCCCCAGAAATAGCCGGTATCGTCAATGGCATAGAATACTTTGTCTATCTCTTCGTCATTATACGGTTTTCCCCGCAGACGGCCGGCGATATCACGCACCTGCTGCTGCACTACGGCAGGGGTATCCTTCAATCCTATCACTGTTACCTCTGTCACCAGCGGCGCGGGTGCCACGGTGGTATCAGTGACCGCAGGGGTGACCGGCGGTGTCAGGAAAGGGCCTATCGGGCCTTGTGCCTGCAGCGGATAGAATGTGCCCACAGCTCCCAGCAGTGCGACACAGAGTATTACGAGTTTGGTCTTGCGCATATATAATGCTCCTGATTTTCTTACCATGCTTCCGCCTCACATCCTGGTTCCTGACGTAAGTGCGGCGCTAATACTTTGCGTAAATGCCCACGAGCGCGGAATATACGGCTCTTCACCGCTTCCACCGAGCATTTGGTAATATCGGCGATCTCCTGATACGACAACCCCTGTACATCGCGCAGCAATATCACTGTGCGCAGGTCTTCGGAGAGATTCATGATCGCCTCTTGTATCTTCTCCTGTAACTCTTTCCCTACCATCAGACGTTCCGGGCTCTGCGAATCGTCTACTATCTCCCGCTCTACCTCATCTCCATCGGCATTTATGGGAGCATCAATGGATATCAGTTGGAAGCGCGCCTCACGGTCACGTTTGCGGAAGTGATTCTTGCACAGATTCACAGCTATGCGATACAGCCAAGTATACGCTTGCGCGTCACCGCGAAACCTGTCGTAGGCCCGCAAGGCGTGCAGAAACGTCTGCGACGTCAGATCTGTTGCATCCTCGAAGTCACCGACTAATCGATAAACGAGGTTGAATATCGCCTTTTCGTACCTTTCATAAAGGGCTTCGAAGGTCATTGGCGTCGCAGCCGTGCTCTCTGAATTCGCATGCAACCGGGTATCAGCCATTAACACGTCCTGCCCACTCCCAATGGCGTTTCCGGGGTATCATTCCCGATCTACATCTCGCTACGGCCCGTACAGTGGGGGTCTGACTTTTCTTTACAGTGTAGCAGTTTTACCATGGGTTTACAAGGTTAATTTGAACACATGTCAAGAGTATCCCCAGGGACATTATCAGTATAAACTCAAATTTTGACAGTTCCAATCATGTGCAGCAACGAACTTTCAGGTATAATATCATCATGGAAGAGCAAGAAAGAAAGGTTGATCCTGAGCAGCCAATTACGCAGAAGCAATTTATCATGGGCCTGGTAGGTCTGTTGCTGATACTGGTGTTGGTGATAAGTATCGCGCAATACCAGCACCGGTATGGGGCTATCTCGCTGGAACAGGCAGCCCAGGAAGGTAACGCCGCCGGAGTAGAACGCGCACTGCAAGCCGGAACCGATGTGAGTGTACGCGACGAGTATGGCTTTACCGCGCTGCATCGTGCCGCCACCCCGCGCGTGGCCGAGATACTGCTGGCCCATGGTGCGAAAGTCAACGACCGTGCCGAAGATGGCATGACACCTCTCCTCACCGCACTACTGCCAGGCCGCACCACGGTGGCAGCCATACTAGTGCAGCATGGCGCGGATGCCACCCTCACGGCCAGTAACGGCCTGGCCCCACTACACCTGGCCGCCAGCGTGGGTGATACCACCACCGCCAGGCTGCTGCTGGAAAAAGGTGCACCGCTGGAGGGTGCCGATGAAGAAGGTGGGCGCCCACTGCACTATGCGGCACGCGAGGGCAAAACGGAGATGATCGACTTCCTGCTGGATCGTGGTGCCGAGGTGAACGCGAAAATGCTCAATGGCGACACCCCACTTGATATCGCAGTGCTCAAAGATCGTCCCAGTGCCGTTGCTGCACTGGTGAAACGTGGTGCCAGCAAAGGTGGTGCCTGATGCCGACGCCGGACCGGATACGCAAGCTACGTATTGTGCTGGTCGCGGCCCTGTATGGGCTGATAGGATTCTTCCTGCAGGCGGGCCCGCTGGGGGGAGTTTTCTCGCTACTCAACGACGGTCGCCCAGTTTTTAGCGGACTAGGGATATTACTCGCAGCCGGCAGTTTTCTTGCCTATCTGGCCATCGCCGGTTCTGCCGCTATCGGGCTGCATATGGGCGAAGAAGAAGAGAAGCCGGGGGAACCGGAGAAAGAACCTACCACTTCAATAGATAACACACCCGGCGATGATATCCGGGTGCGTGTACGACCGGAACTACATCAGCTGCGCATGATCATTACCGCGCTAGGTGGCTATATGGTGCTGCAAGCTATCAGCTTGACAGTACTCCACCTGCGCGACGGCATAGATACCGGGGTGCTGGTGGCACTCTTCAATTTCGGCCTCTACTACACCGCCATCGGGTGGTTTCTGCTCTGGCAATTCCTCCGCTGGTACGCCCAGGAAAAGAAATGGCTGCGCCTGCAGGACGAGCTGATCGGCATGGATGCGGTACGCCTGGTGGCAGTGGTGCTGGCGGTGAAACCACTGGGATTTCTGCTGGTGTTGCCGGTGAAAATAGCCACTACCTCATCACTGTTACTCGCTTTCTCCGGCGTCTCTTTCGGCGTGCTGCTGCTGGCCGCGGTAGTATTGTGGCAGGCCCGGCGCGAGACATTACGCCTCACCGTCCTCATGCTGGCATCATTCGGAGTCGCACTATTGCTGTTGACTTTCGCAGTAGGGTTCGTCGAGCTAGCGATGACTGGAAGGTGATGTATGCCCACTGAATACCCGGAAGAAGATGGAGTACAGCGCGAATCACTCTGGATGTCGGCTACACCAGCAAAAGAGATCAGCCCCAACTACGTCGCGGTGGTAATCGTAAGTGTACTGCTGGCGATCTATGCTAGCATGGAATTTCTTTTTCTAATGACGCAAAGACCATACCCCGGTGGGCTGCTCAACCAGATTGATAGCGGCTTATTTGGATTTCTGAGTATTTTTTCCGCTGCCGGTATGCTATTTCGCTGGTCTTTTGCCCACAAAACCGCAATCATCATGTTATTAGCCCACATGGTGATTTTGGTACCATTAACGTCTTTCATAATCCTGCCCTCCTTGACTCCCGGGCTATCTATTGAAGAAACCCAATTAGTCATCAATGGCAGTATGGCAGAAGCATTTTTCTTCATAGCGTTTTACGGGGTTCTGCTTTTCACCCTCACCCGCCCCCGTGTGGTGGCGGTGTTTGGGCGCGGCTAGAAGGCTATCTTGCCCTGGTCTTTTACTCGGGCAGTGCGTTTCCCACCGCTCTTCAGGCTGTAGCCCTGCGGGAAATCAAACTCGTTCCCTTTATCGAGTAGCTCATGTATGGTACGAATCTGCATGCGGGGGATTTTTCTCCCACTGGGAGCGGTAAAGAAACCCACTTCTTCAGCCTCCTGCAGCATCCCCCTGGTGGGGGTCTCCAGACAGATAAAGAACCCCATTGCCGCTTTCTCGCGCTCAATAACATGGGCGAAATCGCGAATAATACTGGGAGTCAAATGACCGCCCTTCACCTGGCATACCGCCCACTGAAGATTGCTCTCCAGGTCGTAGAAATACACCTTGCCGTCAATTCCCTTATCTCCCACTTTGTCAGGTTGTGGAACGCCATTGGCCAGCCCCACCGCCCATATCTCAAATTGCTTGGGTGATTGATGGAACAGTTGCTGCGCCGAGTATGCGTCTTTCGGGTCTCCTATTATCAGGTAGTCCTGCTTGCGCAACAGCCCAAAGTCACGTGCCAGCCGCGCTATCATCAGATCAACAGCAATGAAAGTAATATCGATGCCTATCCACTTCCGTTCCAGCTTCTCCGCCGCCACCACCGCTGTCCCACAGCCACAGAAAGGATCAAATACCACATCACCCGGCTTCGAAGATGCACTTATTATGCGCTCCAACAAGGCAAGAGGTTTCTGGGTGGGGTAACCCATACGCTCCATAGAATTTGCCTGAACTGGCATGATATCATCCCAGATGTTGCCCACTGGTAGCCCAGGCATTTCATCCAGATATCTTTTAACTCTTATTCTACCCGCTGGATCCGTTGGGAAAATAAGCCGGCCTTCTTCGTCAAGTTTTACCATTTTATTTAGGTTAACTTTCCACCCAAAGTTTGGCGGTTTGAAACCTTTATATTCATACGTTAGATTCGGCCTGGGATTCGGGCTGGCGAAATTATCTGACATCCACCTTCTTCCATCCTCATCTTGCCCTTTGTAGAATTTATTCAGATATTCTTCAGTGTATGGTCTATACAAGGGGTAAAAAAGATAACTGTCTGATTTGGCGAATATGTGAATTATATCTGCCAAATCTCCAAATTTCCTTTTCGCATCATTATGTGAACTGGAGCGTTTCCAGGTTATCTCATTTACGTAGTTGGTAGGTCCAAAAATCACATCGAGTAATATCTTCAAATAATGGCTCGCTGTCGGATCACAGTGCAAGTACAGGCTACCGGTGGGTTTCAGTATCCGGTGCAACTCCAGCAAGCGTGGGGCCATCATTACCAGGTATGCCATCATCTCGCTGGAACCGAGGATTTTATAGAGCGCGGTTACCAGGTCGAATAGACGAGCGTTGCGTGGATCGTCGAAAAACTCCTCATAGCTGCGTTTGCTCCACTGCCAAGTATCGGTAAATGCCGTTATCTGCGCGTGGTTCTCATCCTTCTTCGCCTGTTTGAAAAGTACATTATAATCTCGTGCGGAATTAAAAGGAGGGTCCAAGTATATTAGATCGACAGATTCATCCGCCATGCAATTGCGCATAACTTCCAGATTATCACCATAGTATAGTGTGTTGGTATGCATACATTCATTATAACACTAGTTAACGGGCGTAGTAAGTGGTGTCTGAAAAACCTCACGATCCCGCAAACGGTATAGCGTGTAGAGCAGTATCGCACTAAACGCGGCCTGGAAGAGTATCTGGCTGTGCAGCAGGTAGGGGAAGAGCGGGTAGAGGCCGCCGTAGCCGTCTTTCAGGTACAGGAGCCCGAGTAACGAACAGATATCACCCACCAACAGCACCAGGAAGAAGACTACATTGACCCGGGTTTTGCTGATAAACAGCGCCAGCCAGGTGCCGAAGACGAACTGGAAGATGAAGAGCGGAATGCCGAAGCATTTGTGCATGATGTGGAATCTGGTGGTGCCCGGCACGGTGGTGAAAGCCACCCCGCAGATGAGCACAAACATGATCCAGAAAGACACCCGCATCGCCTGGAACGGCTTCACCCGCGGTAACAAAAAAGACGCCAGCAGCATGGATGCGCCGACGGAGAGGAAGGCGATGCGGAAGAACAGGTAAGTTTCCGCGTAATCACCGTAATAGCTGAAGCCGCGATTGGCAGTTATTCCTTCGGGCAGGCGGACAACGCTGAATACCAGACAAATGAAGAAGCCGCACAAACCATAAATAATACTTCGCAGCGCCCAGTCATATTTTCGCAATGAAATAGTCTCATCCTGAATGATCTTGTTCAAGTTACAACTCCTCTTCCGGATCGGTGACAGGTATCAGTGTGCCCAGCAATGCGTCGTGCAACTCCCCAGGGTCGCTGTAGTCAAAGCAGCAATCACCGCCGCCCCACGATCCAGCGCCCCGTGCAAGGTTCACCGCCGTGGGGCGCGTGGTATAGAGCCGCGGCCGCAACGCCTACAGCCCATCCCGATCACCCGCCTCCCGCACGGCAAGAGCCAGCCCATAGGACGCAGCGATGCCAATAAGCGGCACCCCCGCACCCGTCCAGATAATCGGAGTGATGTTGGTGGTGATATTTGTCATAATGATGCTGAGTATACGGGAGTCGGGGGGTGTGTCTATTGTCGAGGGCTGTCCCTGTCGGCTGAGAAGTATTTCACCGCGAAGCGGTGGCGGAATATAGCCCGGTGCGTGAGCGCCGGGTAAGACTGTTTGCTTGAGGAGGAGCCATGACGTTTTTCGACATCCTTACTGACATCCGAAAGAGGGCTTTTTCGGAGCATGACAAAGGCAGCCGGTTTGAGCGTCTCATGCGCGCCTATCTTCTCACCGCCCCGCTGTATGCTAATGGTATCGAGGAAGTATGGCTCTATTTGGTTTCCAATACAGGCATGTAGGCAATAACCGGGGACTGTCCTCGCGCACAAAAGTTAGTTTAATCGTGATTTATACCTGCCATAGTTAGCCTCTTTTTCGTTTTTAGCCTCCGTTCGGGACTGTCACCACCTTGCCGAAACAGCCTGACTTTTCGGCAGGATGGGTACAGTCCCAACCGAATACCGGGTACGAAAACAGGCGCAAATATGGGGGCTGGGCTATTAATATACCGGATCGCGTGCGCGAGGACAGTCCCCGATTTAACTACCGATATCGTATGTTCGGTTGCTAGCTTCATCCCATTGAAAGCCAGCAGAGAAAACCTGGTCACTCTCCCCTCACTCCTCCCCCACCCGCCAAACGCGCTCTATGCGCGCCATGGTGAAGTGGCGGAGTTCGCCGCGGAGGTGGCAGTGGGCTACTACGGCACCGCCTTGCACCGACATTGGCTGGATGGCGCGGCTGCTGGGGGTGCCGCGGGTGTCGCGGTAGTTTATCATCACCACGGTGCCGGTGTTCAACGCCTCTTCTAGCAATGACAGGTGCGCGGGCAGATGGTTCAGCTCGCGGAGGCGGCCTATGGGCAGGGGGGTGTGGTTGAGGCAGTGCAGGTAGACGTAGAGGCAGGCGCGGGCGTCCTCCAGCGCGCGGTGGGCGCGGCCGGTGTCGATGTTGAGCAGCCGCTTCAGCGTGGTGAGGCTGTA